>CAYTME010000142.1:0-1479 GCA_964438415.1 uncultured Pleurocapsa sp.
GGTAGCGCCGAATGTGATAGGCCGACACGAGACCGCCTAGCCCCCGTCGGCGGCTGCCAGGCGGGCAGCGTACTGCCGCTTGTAGTATTCGAGGTATTCCCCGGTCTTGATCTTGCGCCACCACCAGGCGTTATCGCGATACCAGTCGACCGTCAGCGCCAGCCCGCGCTCAAAGTCGTGGCTGCGCTGCCAGCCGAGCGCGCGCAGCTTGCTCGCGTCCATGGCATAGCGGCGATCGTGGCCTTCGCGGTCGGGGACGTGGCGGAGCAGCGAGGTCGGCTTGCCCAGCAGCGCCAGCATCTGATGGATGACATCCAGGTTGTGCCGCAGATCCTCACCGGCGATGTTGTAGGCCTCGCCCGCCTGGCCGTGATGCAGGGCGGTGTCGATGCCGGTCACATGGTCATGCACGAACAGCCAATCGCGCACCTGCATCCCATCGCCGTAGACCGGCAGCGGCCGGTCGTCGATGGCTTCGGTGATGAAGAACGGCAGCAGTTTTTCGGGGTACTGATACGGCCCGTAGGTGTTGCTGCCGCGCGTGACGACCGTGTTCAGTCCGTGCGTGACATGATAGGCGCGCACCATCATCTCGCCGCCCGCTTTGCTAGCGGCATAGGGACTGTTGGGCGCAAAGGCGTCGGTTTCGACCGACAGCCCCTGCGGCACATCGCCGTAGACTTCATCGGTCGAGACGTGCAGGAAGCGCTCGATGCCGTGCTGGCGCGCTTCGTCGAGCAGGACGTAGACGCCGACGACATCGGTATGGACGAATGCGTCGGCCTCCAAGATGCTGCGGTCGACATGGCTTTCAGCGGCAAAATTGACGATCGTGTCGATCTGGTGGGCGCTGAGCACCCGGCGCACGGCCTCGCGGTCGGCGATATCGCCGCGTTCGAAGCGGTAGTTCGGTTCGTCGGTTACAGGCAGCAGATTGTCGAGATTGCCTGCGTAGGTCAGCTTGTCGAAGCAGACGATCGTGTAGTCTGGATAGCGCTGCACCATGTAGCGGATGAATGCGCTGCCGATGAAGCCCGCGCCGCCGGTGACGAGGATGCGTTTCACGACGGCACCTCCGCGCTGTCCGCGCTGCGTTGGCTGGTCAGCGGCGTTTCGGCGACAGCGGTCTCCGCATGGCGCAGGACGAAGCGATCGATCGCTTCGGCCACACCGTCTTCGTCGCTACTGCCGACGACGTGATCGGCGATGTCTTTGACTTTTTGATCGGCATTGCCGACAGCGACGCCGATCCCGGCGAGCTGAAGCATCTCGATGTCATTTTCGGCATCGCCGATCGCCAAGCAGTGCTCCGGCGCAATGTGCAGTTCCTTCAGGAGCTGCTTGAGCGCGGCGCCTTTGCTCGCCCCCGGCGGCAGCACCTCGAGCATGACCGGCACGCCGGCCTGGACGATCCGCGCTGTGCTGCCGAGCTGCGCGTTCAACTGCCAGCGCAGGCCGAGAATGGCGCGCGGCTCGCCG
>CAYTME010000142.1:1497-2649 GCA_964438415.1 uncultured Pleurocapsa sp.
AAGACGGCAAGTTTATGGACGGGTGTCGTCCACAGTAGATTTTGGAGCGGGCCGACAACTTCGGGCAGCGGCTCGTGAAAGGGGACGGTGTAATCCTCAGCGATCTGCGAGTGCGCGCGGGTGAACAGTCGGCTGCCGCTGTAGGCCAGCACCGTGAAGCCGCGATCTTCTGCAAATGTGATGACGCTGCGCGCCACATCGGGCGAGAGCGTTTGTTCGCGCAGCGTCTTGCCGTCGGGATCGACGACATGCAACCCTTGAATGAAGATGCCGTGAAACGGAATGCCCAGCGCGTCGCGGATGCCCGTGACGGAGGCGGCGGTCTTGCCGGTCGCCATGACGAGAGTCACGCCCTGGGCGGCCGCGGCTTTGAGCGCGGCGGCGCTGCGGTCGGTCAGCTCATGCTGGCTGTTCAGCAGTGTGCGGTCGATATCGGTCGCGATGAGCTTGATGTCGGGTTGGTGATGATTGCTGGTCACGTGGCTTTCCATTCCTTCAGACTAACCAAACGCTGCTGTGATCGGCCAGATTCATCGTGATCGCCTGCGGCTTGCGCAGCGCGCGCGTGACCGAGGCATTGCGCCCGATCAGGCTGTTGTAGAGCCGAGCGGGCAGGCTGCTGATGGTCGCGTGTTCAAGCACGATGCACCGTTCGATATCGCAGTTCCGCACGGTGACATGGTGGTAGATGCTCGTGTACGGGCCGATGTAGGCATTTTCGATCACGCTCTGCTCGCCGATGATGGCCGGGCCGTGAATGGTGCTGTTGACGACTCGCGCCCCAGCCTCGATGCTGACGCGCCGGTCGATCTCGCTGTTTTCGATCACGGCGTCGGGCGCGATGCTCGGCTTCAGCGCATCGAGCACGCAGGCATTCGCTTCGAGGATGTCCGTCGGCTTGCCCGTATCGATCCACCAGCCGGTATGGATGTGGGGCATGACCGAGTAGCCGTTATCGATCAGCCACTGGATGGCATCGGTGATCTCCAGCTCGTTGCGCTGCGAGGGCTTGATAGCGTTGACCGCCTTGAAGACGTTGTGATCGAACATGTAGATGCCGATCAAAGCGAGGTTGCTCGGCGGGTCTTTCGGCTTCTCGATCAGCCGTTCGATCGAGCCGTCGGCGCGCAGCTTGGCGACGCCGAAGGCGGA
>CAYTME010000142.1:2679-9667 GCA_964438415.1 uncultured Pleurocapsa sp.
GCAGCACGATCTGGCTGTTGCAGCCCGCCTCTGTGAAGGCGGCGATCAAGCGGCTGATGCCGCCCTCGATCACGTTATCGCCCAAAAACATGACGAACGGCTCGTCGCCCAGAAATGGCTGCGAGATCTTGACCGCGTGCGCCAAACCGTCAGGACTGGGCTGCTCGATATAGGTGATGCGCGCTCCCCAGCGGCTGCCATCGCCGATCGCCTCGCGGATTTCCGGCCCAGTCTGGCCGATGACGATGCCGATCTCGTCGACGCCGGCGGCGCGGATGGCCTCGATCACATGCACGAGCACGGGTTTGTTGCCCACCGGGATCAACTGTTTGGCGCGGGTATACGTCAGCGGGTACAGGCGCGTGCCTTTGCCGCCGCTCAAGATCAAACCTTTCACGCTTTCGGCTCCTTGTTCACGAGATGCTGCCAGCACATGGGGTGTCGCGTTGGCGAGCGAGGCTCACAGCCCGCGCGCGATCAGGCTGATCAGCGCGATCACGCCGCCGGCGATCAAGAGTCCCCACAGCCAGCGGTTGACGCCGCCGATCGGCGTGGTCGCCTTGGACGATGGGGCGTTTTGGCGGAGCTGCTGCCATTCCGCTTCGGCGTTCGGGTCGGGCGGGAGAGGCGTTCGTGACATGTGCTGCCATCCTCGCTGGATAACTGCTCAGGGCAGCGCCTGCTGCCGCAGCCAGGTGAAAACTGCTGGGTCGCTGTAGGCGGTGGTGCCCAGCTCATGCCCTGCGCCTTCGACGTAGGTCACTTTGGGGTCACCGCCGCACGCGCGCAGCGCATCGATCATGATCGCCGTCTGCTCGGCGGGGACCACGCGATCGTCTGTACCGTGCAGCGCCCACACGGGCGTGTCTTTCAGGCTGCATATCGGATCGGGCGGCTGCAAGGCGACGCCGCAGACGGGCACGACCGCCGCGAAGCGTCCGGGATACTCGGATGCCAGCGACCAGGTGCCGTAGCCGCCCATGCTCGCCCCGGTCAGATAGACGCGGCGCTCATCGGCGAGATAGTGGGTGATGATATGTTCGAACAAGGCGATGAGCAGGCGGTTGTCATAGCCCCACCATTTATCGGCTGGGCACTGCGGCGAGACGACGATGAACGGAAAAAACGGGTCATCATCCAGCAGTTTAGGCAGCCCGTAGTTCTTGATCAGGTTCGGATCGCTGCCGCGTTCGCCCGCGCCGTGCAAGAACAGGATCAGCGGGTATTTGCGGCGGGTGTCTTCCGCTTCACCGTTGCCGGGCAGATGAAGGAGGAAATTGATGCGTTCGCCCCCGAAGGCGTAATTGCGTACAACCTGCGTCATCCGTAATGTTCCATTCGTTCGCGCGGTGCGTTGGTCAGCACGACCCCCAGTAAACGCACATTGACACGCTCCAGCGCCTGGCGCGCGCGCTGGACGTGATCGCGCCGGGTGCTGCCAGCACGCACGACCAGCAGCACGCCGTCGACGCGCAGGCCGAGCAGGGCGGCATCGGTCGCGGCCAAGACCGGCGGACCGTCGAACAGCAGGTAGTGCGCACGGGCTTTGAGCAGGCCAATGACTTCCGGCAGCCGTACGCTGCTCAAAATGTCGGCTGGGATCGGGTGCGGGGGGCCGCTGGCGAGCAGCGACAAGTTCTCGACCGGAGTCGGCTGTAAGGGCGGGTTGGACAGCGCGGTGTTCTCGGTCATCATCGTCGTCAAGCCGCGCTCGTTGGCCAGCCCCCAGATTTGGTGCTGGATCGGTTTGCGCAGATCGCTGTCCACGATGATCGTGCTGCTGCCCGACTGGGCAAATGCGACCGCGAGATTCGCCAGCGCCAGGCTTTTTTCCTCGCTTGCTGCCGGCGAGGTCAGCAGGATGCTGCTGATCGGGCGCTCCGAATTCATGAACATCAGGTTGGTGCGCAGGGTTCGGTACGCTTCGGCAGCCGACGAACGAGGTTCGGTCAGCATGATCAATTTGGGTGTCGTCACGATCTCTCCTAGCGTTCCAGGGGCGGAATACTGGCCAATACAGGCAGGGCCAGCGCCCGTTCGATGTCCTCGCGGCGGCGCACGATCGCGCTTTCCAGATATTCGAGCACGAACACGATCAATGCGCCCAGGATCGCGCCCAGCACGGCCCCGGCCAGCGCGTTGAGCGTCGGGCGCGGCCGGTCGAGATCGACGCGCGGCGCATCGACGATCGAGGCATCAATGCGGTCTTCCAGGCGGTTCTTCTGATTCTCCTGAAAGCGGTACTGCACGAGCTGATTGCCGAATTCTTGGGCGATCTGACCGGCCTGGGTCTCATCCGGGTGTTCAACTTCGATCAGGATCGAGAAACGCAGCGTGTCGGGGCTGACGTTGACGCTGCTGTTGAGCTGGCCGGGCAGCATATCCAAACGCAGCACGTCGATCACGCGGGCAGCGGTCGCATCGCTGTCCAAGTAGAGGGCGTAGTTGCGCACCAGACGCGAAGCCGACTCGGTCAAGCCTAGATCGGCGCGCGCCGGCTGGATGAGCACGGTCAGCGTGGCGCGGTAGACCGGTGCCTGCAAGCGGCTGAGGAAAAATGCGCTCACGGCGGCGACTCCTGCCAGGGCAATGATGATCCACCCGCGCCGCCAGATGATCTGCATGTAATCGATGAGGCTCATCCCCAACCTGTCGCTATGCTGTTCACGGCTGTGCATTTTACCGCATCCGCGCCCAGGACGTAGAGCGGATTTCAGGCGCGTCGGACAGTCGCAGAGCGAGCGTCTGTCTGCGTTCGGCAGGTCGCTCTATCTTTAGAATCAGATTTCTGCTAGACTCTAGGTTAGACACACGGGGGTGAAACAGTTTCGACGTAGGAGGCTGATACCGTGTGGCAGGCCGTGGCGCTCAACCACGCAAAAATGAGCAAACCAATAGTTGCCAACAGCAACGAACCTGCTCTGGCTTACGCCGCCTAAGGTGTAGATCAGGGTGTTGGGCCGTAGTAGCCCAACCGTCCGCCCCATTCGCGCCTATCCGGGTGGATTGGCGGGCGTCATAAAAGGTAGGATGCGGCAGTGTGACGCCGATACGCACTCGCCAAAGACTCATCGGCTGGCCGACGGCGAACCGCGCTGACCGGGCTATCGTCGGCGAGAACCAAATAGCCAGCTAAGCCTGTAGAAGCATTGTGTCGAATCTTGCGGACCCGGATGGCGGAGTCCGGCACCTCCATCGGCAGCCCTACCCACGCGGTAGGGTTGTTCATTTCTGCGGCCCGCGCGGGGGTCGCCGGTTGTCAATTCAGCTCTGACTGCTAGACTTGAGGGCAAGATGGGTAAATTCCTACGTTTCTCCACCCTCAAACGAAGCCTGCCGATCCTGGCTTTGAGCCTGGCGGGCTGCAATTTCTTCGCGCCGCCCGACCAAGGTGCGCCGGATGCGGCGGAGCTGGCGTTTGCGACCGAAGCCGCCAACCTGCGGCTGACCGCCACCTATGAGAGTGACCGCCTGCAGGCGACGCAGGAAAGCGTACAGACAGCGGTGCGCGATATCGAGCTGCAGAACACCCGCACGGCGGTCACCTTGATCGCGTTGGGGACGCCGTTCGTCGACGCGGCGCAGATCACGCCGCTGGCACCGCTGCGAACCGCGCTGCCGGGGGTGGGCGAAAGCGAATTTGTCATGGTCACACCTGGCGCGGCGTCGCGCGGTTCGCTCGGCAGCGTGGTCGAGTCGACGCCGGTGCCGACTGCGCGGCCGGTCATCGCTGCGCCAGAGGGCGGCCCGGCTGTGCTCTCGGTCGTGCTCAGCGAGGCGGTCGGTGCGGATGACTGCGCCGCAGCCCCCAGCAGCAGCTTCTCGTCTGCGACCAGAGGCATCTACGCCGTTGTGCGTGTGACGGGGCTGACGCCGCGCAATGTCGTCACCTATCGCTGGCAGCGTGAGGGTATCGAGGTTTGGGTCGACTCGTGGTCGCCGCGTGCAAACGTCGACAATGCCTGCATCTGGTACTATTTGACGCCCGCCGAGGTGGAGTTCACGGCGGGAAATTGGGGTGTCGAGGTCGTTATCGATGACCAGATCATCGAGCCGCTGACGGCGTTCACGATCTCGGGCTGAATGGGCGGCGTCTACCTGCCTTAAAGTCCAGCTTACGTGTGCGATGGCTGTGGGCTATAACTAGCCCACTTGTGCAGTGGACACCGCGTTGTCGTGAGGAACTTCCCATGTGGCGTTATGCCTATCCCCATTCCGATCCAGACAGCAAGGCCAAACTGTCGTGGCCGCTGATCCGCCGGGTCCTCGCCTATGGCCGACCCTACCGCCGTCACTTGGCGCTGATGCTGCTGCTCATCTTGGCGCAGACGGCGATCGGCTTGGTGACGCCGCTGATCTTTCGCGACCTGATCGACTACACGCTGCCCACGGGTGACGCGGCGCGGCTCAATCTGCTCGCATTCGGCCTGATCCTGATCCCCATCCTCAGCACCTTGCTGAGCATCATCATTCGCAGGTTGAACTCCGATATCGGTGAGGGGGTCATCTACGATCTGCGGCGCGGGCTTTACGGGCATCTTCAACGCATGTCACTGCGCTTTTTCACCCACACGAAAACCGGCGAGCTGGCTCAACAACGACGTGGTCAACGCGCAGACGGCCATCAGCGATACGATCATCGGCACCGTGACGCAGGGCATTCAACTGACGGCCACACTGATCGTGATGCTCACGCTCGAATGGCGGCTGACGCTGATCGGATTGGCGGTGCTGCCGCTGATCTACTTCCCCGCGCGCGCGATCGGGCGCCGGCTGCGCGAGATCGCGCGCCGCGCGATGGACATCAACGCCGAGATGAACGCCATGATGAACGAGACGCTCAACATCAGCGGCGCGCTGCTGGTCAAACTGTTCGGCCGACAGCGCATCGAGACGCAGCGTTTCGACGAGCGCGCCGCGCGCGTGCGCGATATCGGCATCCAGCGAGCGGTCATGGGCAGCCAATTCTGGGGCGTGCTCGGCCTGATCGGGGTGGTGGGGACCGCGGTTGTCTACTGGCTCGGCGGGCATCTGGTGCTGCAAGGCGTGTTCACGATCGGCACGATCGTCGCGTTTGCGGCGTATCTGTCGCAGCTTTACGGGCCGGCTGAGTATCTGATCAACGTGCCCGTGCAATTTGCGACCTCGGTCGTGAGCTTCGAGCGTGTCTTCGAGATCATCGATCTGCCGCTCGAGATCGCCGAACGCCCGGACGCGCTGGCGCTGCCGAGCGTGCGCGGGGAGCTGGTCTTCGACCGTGTGTCGTTCCGCTACGACATGGGCAGGGATGGCCTGCTGACCGAGGTGCGCCGCTATGGCCGGATGGAGAATGTGACGGCTGTGCTCTCCGGTGCGAGCAAACAGCCCAATGGCGAGCCAGCCCGCCCCGCAAGCCAAGCGCGCGAGCTGGCGCTGGAGGATATCAGCTTCACCGCCGCGCCTGGCCAGCTTGTGGCGCTCGTCGGGCCGAGCGGGGCTGGCAAGACGACCCTGACGTATCTGATCCCGCGCTTGTATGATCCCAGCGGCGGGCGCATCCTGCTCGATGGTCACGATCTGCGCGATCTCCGCCTCGACACGCTCAGCCAGCACATCGGTATGGTGACCCAAGAGACGTACCTCTTTCACGATACGATCCGCACCAATCTGCTCTACGCCAAGCTGGATGCGACGCAGGCCGAGCTGGAGCGCGCGTGCCGGGCAGCCAATATCCACGACTTCATCATGGAACTGCCGGATGGCTACGACACGATCGTCGGCGAGCGCGGCTACCGGCTGAGCGGCGGCGAGAAGCAGCGGATCGCGATCGCGCGCGTCATCCTCAAGAATCCGCGCGTGCTGGTGCTGGACGAGGCGACCAGCCATCTCGACAGCCAGTCCGAGGCGCTGATCCAAGAGGCGCTCGAACACATCATGACTGGCCGGACGAGCATCGTCATCGCCCACCGCCTGAGCACGATCCTCTCGGCAGATACGATCCTGGTGGTCGATCGCGGCCGCATCGTCGAACGCGGCACGCATGATGCGCTGCTGGCACAGGGCGGCCTCTACGCGCGCCTTTATGAGACGCAGTTCAGCAGCCAGCGCGAGTCTGCCTGAGTGCGAGTTCGCACTCCAATCGTCTGTGCGGGACGACTATAATGGCCGGCATTCCTCCAGAGCATGGCAGGTCGTCTTCACATGGTCGATTACTTTCTGATCGTCGGCTTGGGCAACCCGGGCGCGCGCTACGAAAAGACGCGCCACAATGTCGGCTTTCGCTGTCTCGATGCGCTGGCGCAGCGGCACGGCTTGAGCTTCGCCAAGCATGAACACAAGGCGCAGGTCGCCAGCGGCACCATCTTGGGCAAGCGGGTGCTGCTGGCCAAGCCGCAGACCTTCATGAACGCGAGCGGCGAGTCGGTCGGCGCGCTCGCCAGCTTTTACAAGGTGCCGCACGAGCGCATCTTGGTCGTGTGCGATGACATGGACATCCCGCTGGGGACGCTGCGCCTGCGCAAGGCGGGCAGTTCAGGCGGTCAGCGCGGTATGGCGAGCATTTTGCAGCGGTTGGGTACACAGGCGATCAATCGAGTGCGTTTCGGCATCGGACGCCCGCCGGGGCAGATGAAACCGGCGGACTATGTGCTGACGACTTTCAAAGGCGATGAAGAGATCCTGGTGCTGGAGCTGATCGACCGCACGGTGCGCGCCGTCGAGACGTGGCTGACCGAGGGGATCGAGATGGCGATGAATCGCTTCAACGGCAGCGCGGTCACCGACGCGAGCCCCAGGGCGGACGCGGACGGCGGCGATACGTCCTCCTGACAGCTTCCGCTGCGATACACCGCGGCATGGATGGGCTTCTCAAGATGCAGCTCGCTGGACTGATCAATCTGCTGGACGAAAACGCGGCCTTTGTCGATCTGCTCGACCGGCTGCGACGCGGCGAGCCTGCGCGCGGCTTGTCGGCGCTGCGCGCTGCCCGCCCGTACCTGCTGGCGGCGCT
>CAYTME010000142.1:9763-10415 GCA_964438415.1 uncultured Pleurocapsa sp.
GCGAGGCCGCCATCGTCGATCGCTTCGCCGAGCCTGCGCCGTTCTTCTTCGAACGTGCGCCCTGGAACGAGAGCAGCATCCGCGCACGCTTGGAGACGCTGTCGATGCTGACCGAGGCCATCGTCACGCCGCCTTTCGTGATCGTCAGCTCGGCGCGGGCGCTGATGCAGCGGACGCTGCCGCCGCCGCTCTTTCGCGAGCGCACGCAGCGCCTGGCGATCGGGCAGCGGCATCGCATCGACCGACTGATCGCCGATTGGCAGGCGGTCGGTTACGAGGCCGCGCCGGTTGTCGTCACACCGGGTACCTTCTGCCGCCGCGGCGGCCTGCTCGATATCTTCCCGCTGGCGAGCGCGCAGCCGGTGCGTGTCGAGTTCTTCGACGACGAGATCGACAGCCTGCGCGCGTTCGACCCCTCGACACAACGTTCGACCGAACGTCTCGATTCGGCGCTGATCCCGCCCGCGCGCGAGGCGCTGCCCGCTTTCGGTGCGTCCGCGGCCGCAGCGCTGGCGGATTGGTTCGCGTCGCTGCCGCAGGATGACCCGGATCCGGCGCATCCCGCTCGCGATGCCGATCTGCTGCGACAGGGCGCGGCCTTCAGCCTGATCGAGTATTACCTGCCGTACATGTACGAGCAGGTGGTCAGTTT
>CAYTME010000143.1:0-725 GCA_964438415.1 uncultured Pleurocapsa sp.
TGCCAATACTCGACCAGCTCGCTCACCAGCAGCGAGCCGCTGTCGGGGTGGCTGCCGGAGGCGAACACATCGGTGACGGCGAACTCGATCGCGCCGATGCGGACGTGCGGCAGATTGCGGTCGAGCAGGTAGCGGCGCAGCACCGCCTCGAAGGTCGGCTCGCTCATGAGCGTGAAACGCCAGTCAGCCGTATCGCCGACGCCGAAGTGCAGCGCGCCATCCCTGCTGCGCCTGCCCCCGCGCAGCAGGCCGATCGTGTACGGCTTGTGGATGTTGGCGTCGTGAAGCTGCTGCGCCAGCGGTTCATCGCCCGCGCGGATCATGTGCAGGAAGGCGGCGCGCGCCTGGTCACCGTGATTGGCCGGCACCGCGCCCGGGCGCAGCGCCGCCAGCCGCAGCACCACCGCGTAGAGACGGGGGGTATTCATCGCACAAGCTCCCTCCTGCGCCCGACCGAAGCCGGGCGCACTCTGTGTCTTACTGTGGAATTCGATGCATCAAACCGGCGGGAAGCCGGATGAGCTTCTGATCTCGGTCTCTACCGACCCACCACGCCTCCGCCTCGATCAGCGCGTTTTCGAGCAGATTGCTCGGCCGCATCGACACCAAGTCGTAGATGCGCGACTGGGCATTGGGCGGCAGGTCGTTCGCATTGATCGGATACACACGCACCGTCTCGCTCCTCGCGGCCTGCTCCAGGTGCAGCGTGACGATTTGGTCGATCT
>CAYTME010000143.1:745-991 GCA_964438415.1 uncultured Pleurocapsa sp.
TCCACAGCCCCATCCGGATCCAGCTCGGCAGCTCCAGTTCCTGCGGGGTCAAGATGCCGAATGCGAACCGGCTGCCGATGCCGACCTCTTTGGCGCGCCCGAACGTCGGGATGTTGACGTTGCTCCGCTCCTCCAGGACGGCGTTCCGCTCCTCACCGAATTTGAATGTGTGGATGACGAAGTGCACATCGAGACCGCGAGCCGGGGTCACGTAGACCCCGTGCTCGTTCAGCACCTCCAGTTCTT
>CAYTME010000143.1:1001-1254 GCA_964438415.1 uncultured Pleurocapsa sp.
GTAATGCGGCTTGCTGGTCGCATGGTGGTAGGTCGTCTGCGCCAAACCGAGCGCGTAGCACAACGCGATATTGTGCAGCAGCCGCCCGGTCTCGTACAGACGCCCCATCGTGCGCGTTTCGTAGAACAGGTTGTCGTGAAACGTCAGCCGACAGTCGTACAGCATCATCGTGCGGCCTCCAACGATCATCGCCTGCCCCTCGCCGTTCTGGCGATGTAAGCCATGTGATAAAGCTCGGACTCTTGCGCTGCCC
>CAYTME010000143.1:1277-4736 GCA_964438415.1 uncultured Pleurocapsa sp.
CCTCGTCCATGTTCTGGACATCGGCCAAGAGGCGCTGCAGCTCGGCGCCCATCAAGACCTGCTGCTCGCGCACGTTGTCGGTCTTCAGCAGCGCCGGGATGACAGCCTCTGCCGCCATCAGCGCGCTGCGCACCGGCACCGGATCGATGCCGTCCGGACGTCCCAGCGCGTCGAACAGCGCCTGCGTGAACAGCAGGTTGCTGAAGATCTCGCCGTCGCTCAAGATGATCGCGGCGATATGATTGCGCATGACGCCCCCGCGCGTGGTCGTCGCGCCGTAGCGCGTCGTGCGCATCACATTGCCCAAGACGCAGCCGAACAGCGAGGCCGTCAGGTCGCGCGTGGTGATGACCGCCGGGAAGATGACCTGCGGCTTGACGTGATCCTGCTGGTTGATGCGCGAGGAAACCTCGCCCTGGTGCGACATCGTGCCGTCCTCATAGGGCGCATTGAGGGTGAACACCTCGTGGCTGCTGGCGAAGTCGGTCAGCGAGAAGGCGGTATCGGAGAAGACTTTGCTCTTCTCGCTGCCGCCGTCGCCGATGGCGAAGCCGTAGGTGATGCAGTCCGGGCAGCGGCGGCAGGCGTTCTCATTGTAGACGCATTCCTCCGGCAGCAGACCGTGAAAGCGCAGCAGCTCGCGTCCATTGAGCCGTTCGGGCGTCGTCTGCTTGCGCTTGAAGAGCGTGATGCGCGTCATCGGCGTGTCCGCTTCGACGCCGGCGCTCACCCGCGCCCGGTTGAGTTCGCCGTCGGTCTGGAACAGGGCGTAGCCCTCGGTCACGCGCAGCATGACGATGTGCGCGTATCGGCCCATCGGGCGGCCAGGCAGCTCGGTGTGGAAGAAATCGTTCCTCAGCATGGTGAAAGCTCCTTCTATAGACAGCTAAAGTCGGATAAGCGGTGTGAGAGTCAGGCTTCGTCGGCTTCGTCTTCGGCTTCGTCAGCATCGCGGCCGCGCTGCGCCCATTCTTCGAGCTGCATCTGGCGGTAGAGCGCCTCGGCGGTGCTGTTGATCAGGTTCAACTGCTTGCCGCGCAGCGCAGACACATCGCCTTTGAAGATGCCGAGGAAGACATCGCGCACGAACGTGCGGCAGAACGTCCACATCGCGGCATCGCGCTGATCCGCGCTCACGCCTTTGGGGAAGCGGCCGTCGGCCAACCCCTTGCCGACGCGATCCATGAAGCGCTTCAGCTCGGCGTAAGCGACCTCCTCCAGCGCCTCCGGCGTCGAGAAGATGCGCTGATCGGCCTTGAGCAGGGCGTCGGCCACGACATCGAGCGGACGCCGCATCCGGTTCGGGTTGAGCGGCGTCTCGGCGCGGTAGAAGCCGCGGTACTGCTCCACCAAGGTGCGGACGAGCGACATATTCAAACCCCTTTCCTGTGCAAATACATGATCGGCAAATGCGATGTAGCGCTTGATCTGGCCCTCTCCGATCGGGTGATCATCGCGCTCCTGCCTCTTGAGGTGATGGAAGACATACAGCGGCGACTCCATTAGATCGCGCGCGATCGGGCCGAAGCGCTGCCAGTTCTCCTTCGGCGGCTCGTACTCGGTATCCAAGTGGATGAGGTACGCGGCGGTCAGACGCGCGAGAACCGAGGCGACCTGATCGATGTGGATGCGATCGTCTTGGGTCAGCGTCCGCATGGCGGCGTGCGCACCGTCCAGCCAGATCGTCTCGGGCAGCTCATCGCTTTCGGCGATCAGCGGCATGCCGCTCTCGCTGACGACGACCTTGACGTCCAAGCAGATCGTCAGCACGAGCGCGAGCCAGACGGGCAGCACCCACGACTCGGTATCGGTTGCGTCGAAGTGGCGCAGCCCGATCATGAGGAAGGTCGATTGGGCCGCTTGGCTGTAGCGCAGCACGCGTTTCGAACTGCTCGCCCCTACCTGGCTGAGCAGGAAGTCGTCAAGCCGCTGCCAAAAGCGCGCATCCGCGAACGGTGAAGAACCGCTTTCGAACGCGCGCAGCCCCTCATCGTTCAGCGCTCGGCGCAGCTCTCTGTCGCTCAGGCGCAGGGCATCCACGCTGCGGTACGCCTCATGGATGAAGCGCAGCGTTTCCGGCGTGAAGAAATACGAGGGGTAGAACGAGAGGAAGCGCGGGCGCAGGCCTTCTTCGTTCTTACCGTAGCCCTGATTGCTGACGAACAACTGGCGCAGAAGCTGTTCGAGCTTGCAGATCGTGCACAACCTGCGCTGGTTGTCGCTCGCACCCAGGCGGATGCGCGCCGTGTACACCCCAGGCTGAAAGGTGACGATTGTTTCGGCGACACTTTGCGTCGAATAGGCATCGCCGCAGATGGCGCAGGCCGCGCCGCCGCGACCGGCTTTCGCGCGCATGTAACGGCTCAAGTCGCCGCCGAACCTCACCTCGCTGCTCTGACCGCTGGTCGTCAGCACGCGCGCGATGTAATCGGCCAGTTCCAACCAGGTCGTCTCTTCGATCTGCGCCGGTTCCGGCAGCTCCGCCGGCAGCGCGTCTGCGAGCCGCTGAGCGATCGACCCGATCCACTCGCGCACGGCATCGTCGCTCATGCCGCGTTTGCGGTCGAGGATGTGCACCGCCGCCCAGTACCAATGATACTGAATACCGGTACCCTCACGCGGCAGCTTGTAGCGGTGCACCGCCGCGAACTGCTCCGCAAGATCGGCGATGCCGAACTGCTCCAGCAGCCAAGCGACGCAGCGATCGGCCTCCAGGATGAGCCGTGTCTCCAATTGGCTTTCGATTAGGCTGGCCCACTCGGCGATGACGCGCAGGCGGGTATCCTCCGCTTGCGTGCTGTGGGGGGGCAGACCGTCACTGTATGGGAAACCGAGCTTCTGCAGCTTGTCAATGTACTGCGGCGCGTTCCTGCGCACCAGTTGAAGAAGCCGTGGGCTAATGCGGATGAACTCGCGCAGATCGAAAAGCATGTTATAGCTGGCATCTACTCTCAGTCCATCCTTGCTGACCTTCACACCTTTTGCCTGAGCGGCTATCGCGTCGGCAGCCCTCAGGCGCACCTGTGCGACGCAGGCGTTGACCAGTTCGTCGAGGGGCGGCATCGGCGGCGCGCCGGCGCGCTCCAGGTAGACCACGCCGCTCGGCGCATAGAGCAGCGGCACGCGCTGATCGTCGATGGTCAGCGCATCGAGCACCGTGTTGTGGATGAAGTTGATCAGCAGCCCGCGGTTCTCCGCCACGTGGTGATAGACGAGGCGCGCTGCCCGATGCGGCGTCGGGAAAAGGCTGCTCGTCAACTGCACCAGCACTTTGCCCAGTCCCGCCTCCTTGTCGTTCGCCGCGGCCACCAGGTCGCGCGGCGTGCGGGCGGTGTAAGCGAGCAGGTCGGCCAGCCAGCTCAAGTTGGTCGCCAGCTCGAGCCGATCCGCGTCGAGCCTGACGCCGGGCAGCAGCGCCGGTGCGTGGGCTGTGCCGTGCCTGCGCTGCGTATTCAGCGC
>CAYTME010000143.1:4792-9665 GCA_964438415.1 uncultured Pleurocapsa sp.
AATCCCAAGCGTTTGCCCCAGTCACTGAAGACAGCGCGCAGAGCCGGTATCTGCCGCTCGCTCGGCGACTCCATCTCCTGAAAACCCGCCGATCGCAGCGCATCCTTGACTGCGGGAATTTTGGTGAAGTCATGCAGCATGAAGCCAGCGATGAACACGCGCTCGGTCGTCTCATCCCAGTCCCGCATCGGCTCAGCCCCCCAGCGATGCAGGAGATGGGCGATGCGCCGTGCCGGCAGCATCCCGTTGATCAGATGGGCGCGCAGCGTTTGGTCGCGGCTGTAACGTTCAGTATTGGGCGAGCCTTCCGCTTCCTTTGCGCGGAAGAATGCGCCGCCTTTGGCAGCTGCGAGAGCGAAGTGCTCCGACAGCGGCCCCACGACATGAGCGGCGAAATCGGCCAGGACTGCGCTCTGCGGCTCGACGGCCTCCACCGCCTGTTGAAACAGGCGCTGGAACATCGGCACCTTCGAGATCTCGCGACTCTGGGGTGTCACCTCGTCCGGTTCGATCAGTTCGCTCAAATCCTCGTTCTCGAACTCTAGCTCGTCATCGAACATAGAAAAGCCTCCGTAACTCAGATGATGATCGGGAGATCGCCGCGGCCGCCCGCGCTGCGCTTGCGCTTCCAGACCGAGTCGAGCAGCAGCGCATCGCGACCGATGGCGATAGTTCCGGTAACATTCATGGCCTCGAACGGTAGCAGTTCAAGCTGCATCCCGACTCGGCATATGCGCCGCACCTCCTGCGGGTCTTTGGAGGGGATGAGCAGTGCCGCCAAAATCCGGTTTGCGAGTTCTTTGTTCAGCCTGTTCAGCTCCGGCACGCCCGGCGTGACGCGGAGCCGCAGATCTTCTATCTCGATCACAGCCTCGAGCAGCTCGCCTTCCAGCTCGCCGCTGAGGGTGACGACGATTTGACGATGTTTCTCCAGCCACCCGCGCAGCCGATACGCGGCCAGAGGCTGCGCCTTCCGCAGCGCAGCGCTGTTAGCTTGGCCAGCGCGTTCAGCTCGGCGCAGCAGCTCATCGATGTCGACCGCCTCAAGCTCCGCCTGACGCAGGAGCGAGATCAGGTTGTAGCTGACCACCTCATTCGACTCGGCTGGGTTGACGACCAGCACGGTGAGCGGGCTGCTCCCGCGAAACGAACGGGCGGCCTGGAGGATGGCGGCGTTCGTTTTGTAGGCGCGATGCTGCTGAACGAATCTGGGAAACAGGTTCCGATAGCGGTCAGCCAGGGTTTGCGCGATCGAGGCATACTGCGTGCGTATTTCTGGCGCTTGCAGCTTGCTGATGACGTGTGCGGCTTGCAGCCCTGCCCAGCGTGAGATGTACTCCTGAAAATCCTGCTGAGCAGGGAACAGCGCATCCCCGCCATCGCATCCACGCAGTGCGGCTTCGTAATCCGCACGGCTGATCGCGTGCGCATCCGCGAAACGCAGTTCCAGCCCCTCTTCCACCCACTTGGGTAGGAACGCATGCGCCTCGTAAGCGGTGAATGGCTGTGCGCTCAGCTTCGGACGGTCATGCCTGCCCAGACGACCGAGCCGTTGAATGTGGCTGGCTGCGTCCAAACTTTCGAATATCAGATAGTTGATACGAAAATCGACCCCTACATCGACCGTCGATGTGGCGACGATGAGATCGTAATCATCCGTCGTGGCTCGCAGCTCGCGCGCCGTGATGCCAGTGTTGATACCGACTTTTTGGCCGAGCGCTTCTTGAAAGCGCGGCTGCAAGAGCGCGTGGATGCGGTGCGCTGTGCCGATGCTGTTGGCGATGATCACGCCTTTGGCTGCAGGGGCATGCGCGCGGAAGAAAGCGATGATGTCGTCACTGTGCTGATCGACCCAGTCTTCCAGCCGCTCCGTGTGGGTGTGCAGCGTCACCGGCTGCAAGATGCGGCGGTAACCCGGCGCTGTTCGCTCTTGACCATGGCGGTAATCGCCCGAGATGGTGGTGACGCTCAGATCGACTTGTTCCGCCATCCGGCGAATATGATCGGATGCTGTAGCCGAGAGAAAGAGGATGCGCGGCTGGCGCTGGGCATGGGCGATGGCGCGCATGAGCAGCAGAGCGATCATGACCGATGCGGTTTCGGGTGCACCGAAGAGATGGAACTCGTCGAAGATGAAAAGACCGAAGCGCTGAACAAGTCTGGCGATCAGGTGATCGGCCGCTGCTGCGCGATCGCGATACTGAAACTGCATGATGAGATGAAAGATATCCGGATTGGTGAGCAGCGCGTCCGCCTTGAGCACGCGTTCCAGCCCGCTAGAGCGCGACGCGTCGAGCGCCTCTTCTAGTTCGTCGAGCTTGCGGGCATCGAGTGCGTAGCGTGTCCGCATCCTGCCCGTCCACGCCGGCGGCGTCCAGCCCGCAAGCAGCGAGTCGAGGCTCCGCTGCTGATCGCGCGCCAGTTCGTTGGTCGGATACATGATGAGGGTCTGGATATTCGGCTCGTTGAAATATGAGAACTGTCCCGCAAACGATTTGCCGTCACCGGTCATCGCGCGGTTCATGACGATCGGCGCGCTGCCATGCCGCAGCGCGGCGATGGTCGCGGCTTGATGCGCCATGATGCGCCAGCCGGGCGGGGTGTGTTCCGGTGAGATCGAGGCGGCCATCAGCTCCTCGTCGGTCGCGTACCGTGAATCGACCGCCAGCAGTTGAAATGTCGCCATCATGGACTGCCTTCCGACTTAGCTTCGCGATATGCCTTCAGCATACACCCCACATATCTGCACAAATGTGGAGATATCCTAGGACAGGGTGCGCTGATCCCATGATTGCCTCAAATCCTGGCAGGATCAGTTGGTCAGGGTGGGGAGATTCCTGATCACTTGACGGCGAAGACTCAGAGGTGTCTCCATCTGCGTCATCTATCGTTGGTGGCTGTGCACCGCCAGCAACCAGATGCTCAAATCCGGGCAGAGTCATCTGCTTCCACTCACTCATTGCACTCCCTCCTTTCTCCAGATATTGACGAAGGACAGCTCTGCCCGGTAGAATTCAAGCATAAAGCGGCCTGAGTTCTACTCATGGCTAGCTGTCAGACACTGAAACCGCGCGATTGTGCTTGGCGGCTGTTCGTGCGGTTTCAGTCTTCGATTTCTATCGCTTGCCTGTGTTTACAGTTCAAGTGATATAACCTATACATGATGACTTTGCTCGGAAGTCAAGGGCAAGTTTTAGATTCTCTCGTTGCCGACTGAGGCATTGAAACATATCTCTTGCCCTGTGAAGTACAAACTGCCGACTGAGGCATATCACTCTCGTGCGTACACCTCGTAGATCGACTGCACCAGCTTCCTCATCTCAGCGACGGCGGTATCGCCGCCGATCACTTTGCAGTTGTGTCCATAGCGGAGCAGCACGCGCAGATCGGTGAACAAGTTGTTCGACTTGGCGCGCACGGTGGCGCTGCCATCGTCATGATGCTCGATCTTGGTCTCCGGGAAACGAGGCGTAACACCGCCGCGCGCAACCTCTGGGGAGAGCACGTAAATCAGCTCCGCTTGGCCGCGGCGCGCACGCGGCGTAAAGTGCTTGGCCAAGACCTGCGCCTTTAGAATGCGTCCGATGCGGAACTGCTGCCACCGTCCCTGCGCGGTGGTGCGAACGCCGCGCGACTCCAACCAATAGGCATCGAGATAGTAATGTCCGTCGCGCAGGTAATATGTGCTCGGCTCGACCACGTGATGGCGGATCTCGGCCTCTTCTCGACCGCGCGATCGGTAGCTGAATTCGAGCAAACGTTTCTCGGCGCAGCCCGCTTGGATGGCATTCCATACCTCTGGCGCGATCGTGTCTCGATCGAGCACGGCGGTGTCGAGTTCTAAGGTCTGCCGGTAGCGCATCAGCTCGCGGCGGCGCTCTTGCGGAAGGAGTTGGACGATCTGGTCGATGAGAGCGGTGATTTCATCGTGCATCACCGTGTTGGGATCGGAGAAGTTCCCTTGAAGGAAGGCCAAGCCGCGCAGCGCCAGATCGGCAAGATCGAGTAAAGGCGTTTCAATACTGACGAGGTGATAAACCCCCTGGCTGTGATCGTGAACGATCGCGCAGCCGAGGATCTCGCGCAGCCGGGCGCGATCTTTTTCAAAGCGCTCGTTCACGGCTGACATCGACAGCGTTTCGCCGCAGCTTTCCGCCTCGTCGATCACGATCTGTCGCAGCGCGTGCGTCGATGTCGGTTGGCGCAGCAGCAGCCTCAGCATGGCCAGGCAGCGCAGGAGCACGCGCCACTGCGATCGACGAGGATGCGTTTGGGACTCCATCTGCATCTCCTTCGGCGCCCCGCGGGTCAGCGTCGATCGAGCCTCGGACATATCCATTCTAACGTCAGATTACGGGTTTAATGGATAGGAAAGCTGCGCCCGAGCTGTGGAGCGCGCAAGCGGCTTTTGCCGCGGAGGTGAGCGGTGCCAGCGCGGACGCCACCCGTCAAGGCGAGCAAATGCGGCGAGCACAAGGCAGTGCGCGCACGAAGCCAGCGGTCGAGAGCAATCCACGACCGAGCAGCGCGTTTTGGGCTTGAACCGCTGCTCGCCAAGGTCGTGGATCACCGACATGCTTTGCCCATCGTCCTAGCGCTGGACATGACGCGCCGCTGCGCGGTGCCGACAGTCAGTGCGAGTCGGTCATACCGGGCAGAGCGGTCAGCGAAGGCCGCACCTGCTAGAGCCTTCTGTCTGAGCGATCGACGCTGATCCCCCTGCCATCACCGCGGTCTGCCGCACGCTGTCCGGCCTTACAGCGTGGCCAGCGCGCCAAAGCCGCCTTCGTCGAGCGCCCGCGCCAGCCGCTGCTGCTGCTCCGCGCCGAGCGCCCGGTGCGGCGGACGCGGGTGGCCGCAGGCGAAACCCAGC
>CAYTME010000143.1:9694-10325 GCA_964438415.1 uncultured Pleurocapsa sp.
AAGCCGGCCTCGATCAGGTGTTGGGTGATGGTGTTGGCGCGCAGCTGCAGCGCGTGCGCCTGGGCGATGTCGCCCGCCTGCACCAGCCGCCGGATCGCCCGGTACACACCCGGCATCAGGTTCAGAGTCGAGCCGATATGCCCCGCCGCGCCGGTCATGGCCGCGAACACACTCTGCTCATCCATGCCGGAGAAGACCGTCCAGTCCCCATCGCGGCCCAGCTCGATCACCCGCCGCAGTTCATGCATGTTGGGGCCGGTGTACTTCGCGCCGATGACGGTGTCGAACTGCATCAGGCACGCCATCAGGCGCACCGCGTCCAGCTCGCGGCCGTAGATGTAAGCCAAAAACGGGATGGACACGCTGCGGCTGAGCGCCTCGACATACCGAGTCAGCGCCGGCAGATCGGGATACTCCGGCAGCAGCAGGCTGCTGATGCCGCTCGCGCCGTGCGCCTGCGCATGCTGCGCCAGCTCGACCGCGTCGACCAGCGCGACCGCGCCGACATGCACGATCACCGGCACGCGCCCATCGACCCGTGCGAGCACGGTCTCGGCCAGGAGCTTGCGTTCGTCGACCGACAAGGCCAGCCCCTGGCCGGTCGTGCCCGCGATGTAGAAGCCGTCGACCC
>CAYTME010000144.1:0-1786 GCA_964438415.1 uncultured Pleurocapsa sp.
TGGCGCGCGCCGGGCGGCTCAGCGCTGGTATTCGCTTGGGCGGGCGATTTCATGGTCGACGACCGCCCGCAGCGCTGGGATGACCACCCCTATTACGAGAACGCCTATACCGACACGCCGCTCGGCGCAGACTTGATGCAGATCGCGTTCGCGGGCGAGACATACACCCTCGATCTGCGGCGCGGCCGGGTCGCGGCATCGGGCTGAGCGTGTCGCGCGGCCTTAATCTTGAACTGCTTGCGTGTCCGTCCGTTGTCGGCCATAATCACCGTGGTAAGGGCGGAGATAAATACGATCGCTTATGCTAGATAGTCCGTTTCGGAGATCGAAACTTCTTGTTCGCAGTCGTTTTCACTTTTTGAGCAGCGCGGCATCCGGCGCTCGCCATCTCCCATCTCTGCCCCGATCTCGACCGACAGCGGCGTGTGCGCGGACGTCTGGTTGCGCAGCCCCATTACCCCGCGCCTGATAGGATGGCATGAAGGAGGCACTGCATCGACCAACAGCCGTAAGTGACATTTGGCCGTTCAGCATAGTGATTTGTGTGATTAAGGAGGCCTTCAAGATGAGAAAGTGGACCCTATTTTTGGCGCTTGCGCTCGTGCTCATGAGCGGTCTGGCGGTCCAGGCGCAGGCCGTGACCGAGCTGCGCATCACCTGGTACGATGACGGCAATGAAGGCGCGGTGCTGCGCCAGCTCCTCGATCAATTCGAAGCCGAGAATCCGGATATCCGCGTCGTCGTCGATACGATCGACTATTCTTCGGGCATTTTGCAGCAGCTCCCCTTGCAGGTGGAGGCCGGTGAAGGTCCCGATATGGCGCGTATCACCGACTTCGCGGCTTTCAAGGGCTTCTACCTCGATCTGCGGCCGTATGTCGCCGATCCAGCCTACTGGGAAGCGAGCTTCCCGGCGGCTGTCTTCGACGCCATGCGCTCCGGTGAGGAAGATGCCGACGCGCTTTACGGCTTCCCGAATCAATTCACTGTAACTGGCCCGTTCATCAACCGCACCCTGTTCGAGCAGGCCGGCATCGAGGTCCCAAGCGACACTAACGACGCGGTGACATGGGAAGAGTGGACGGCGGTCACGGCCGAAGTCGCGCAGGCGACCGGCACACCGTACGCGATCGCGATCGACCGCAGCGGCCACCGAGTCGCCGGTCCGGCGTTCAGCGAGGGCGCGACCTTCTTCAATGAGGACGGCACGATCACGATCGATACCCCCGGCTTCCGCCGCTTCGCCGAGCTGCTCGTCCGCTGGCACACTGAGGGGCTGACGCCGGCTGAGGTGTGGATCGGGTCGGGCGGCAGCTACGCCGCCGCTGCCGACTTCTTCATCAACGGCCAGCTCGTCATGTACATGAGCGGGAGCTGGCAGATCGGCCGCTTCACCCGCGATATCGGCGATGCCTTCGATTGGGAAGCGGTGCCCAATCCGTCCGGCCCCGGCGGCAGCACCGGCATGCCTGGCGGCACGGCGTTTGTGGCCTTCGCCCAGACCCGGCACCCCGAAGAAGTGGGGCGCGTGATGGATTATCTGGCCTCGGTGGATGCGCTCAAGACCTTCACCGAGCAGACGCTCTTCATCCCCGGCCATCTGAATTTGGGCGAACTCAATTTCGCGACCGACCTGCCGGCGGCACAGGCGGCGCTCGCCACCTTCGCGGCGGAAGTGCCGAAACTGAGCGATCAGGCCTATGAGCTTCAGTATGGCGGTAAGGCCTTCGCCATCAACAACCCGATCCGCGATCGCCTGACCCAGGTGCTCACCGGTGAGCTGACG
>CAYTME010000144.1:1796-3727 GCA_964438415.1 uncultured Pleurocapsa sp.
AGGCGATCGAGCGCATCCAGCAGGACATCGATACCGCTCTGGCGGCGGCAGCCAGCTAGACTCGGTCGTGCCGTGTGCTGACACGGACGGCGCCGCGCGGGGACGGGGCACTGCCTCGTCCCTGCTTCGACTCAGGGTTTACCGAAAGCGCAGCCAGCTATGACCACAGGGACACTGCAGCAGCAGCCACCGCAGGTACGCTTCTCCTTCAAAACGCTCCTCAAACCGCTCGATTGGGCGCTGACGGCCGTCTTGAACGCCGTCATCAATGTGGTCGATTTCATCATGCACCCGCTGCAAGACCGGGTCGGTGTGCGGGGCATGGCCTACATCTTTGTGCTGCCCAATCTATTGATTTTTGGCATTTTCATCCTGCTCCCGATGATCTTGAATTTCTATTACGCTTTCACCGGCGGGACGCGCCTCTTTCCTCAGGATCGCCCGTTTGTCGGGCTGGACAATTTGAACACGCTCTTCGCCTGTGAGAATTTTTTGAACCCGAACACATGCCGTGAAGACCTGTTTTGGCGCGCGGTGCTCAATACGGGCGGCTACGTCGTCTTCCAGGTCGGCTCGATGATCGTGTTGGCGCTGATCACGGCGCTCGCGCTCAACCGCAACATCGTGGCGCGCGGCTTTTTCCGCAGCGTGTTTTTCTACCCGGTGCTGCTGTCGCCGGTGGTGGTCGCGCTGATCTGGCGCTGGATCTTGCAGCAGGATGGGCTGCTGAACGCGCTGCTCGTCGCCCTCGGCGGCAGCCGCATCTCGTTCCTGACCAACGCGCAGTGGGCGCAGTTCTGGGTCGTCGCCATCAGCGTCTGGGCGCAGATGGGCTTCTTCACGCTCATCCTGCTGGCGGGCTTGCAGGCCATCCCGTCCGAGCTGTACGAATCGGCCAGCATCGACGGTGCCAACGAATGGCAGTCGTTCTGGTCGGTGACCCTGCCGCTGCTGATGCCGACGATGTTCGTCGTCATCGTGCTGTCGCTCATCCGCGCGGTCCAAGTCTTCGACCAGGTGTTCGCCTTCACCGGCGGCGGCCCGGGGACGGCGACATTGTACATGGTGCAGTACATCTACCAGACCGGGTTCGCCAATCAGACCAAACAGTACGGTCTGGCGGCGGCTGCCTCGCTGGTCATGGCGCTGTTCTTGCTCGTGCTGACGGCCGCTCAGCTTCGGCTGGGTCGGCGCGGCGAAATCACCTGACGGAGGCTGGCCATGCGCACGATCCTGGACTTTCTGACGCGCACGCGCGGCAAGCGGCGCATCCACCCGACCGACGCGCTGACGTACCTGTATCTCCTGCTGGGGACGGTGCTCATGTTCGGGCCCGTCATCTGGCTGGTGATGTCGTCTTTTAAGGCGCAGTCGGAGCTGATCCGCTTCCCGCCGCGTTTTCTGCCCTACCGGCAGGACACGGTCGTGGTCGAGGGTTACGACGACCCGCTGCCGCTCTTCACCGTGACGACCGAAGACGGCCAGACGCGCCAGCTTGCCCAGGTGCGCCGGGTCGGCATCGAAGCGCAGATGGTCGATCCCGCCAACCCGGACGAGATCATCCGCGTCAACATCAACGCGCGCACGCCGGTCGAGAGTGTCTATTTCGGGCTGGACAATTACACGCGCGGGATATCGCGCTTCAACTTTTGGACGTATTTGAGCAACAGCGTGATCGTCACGGTGGCGGCGACTGCGCTGACTCTGCTGGTCAACAGCATGGCCGCGTTTGCGCTGAGCAAATATCAGTTTCGCGGCCGCGACACCGTGCTGGTGATCACGATCGGCACGCTCATGGTGCCGCTGTCGGTCATTTTGATCCCGGTCTTTCTCGTCATCACCGAGATCGGCTGGAACAACAATCTGCTCGGCGTCATCGTGCCCGCCGCCGCCACCCCGACCGGCGTCTTTTTGCTGCGCCAGTACATGCT
>CAYTME010000144.1:3782-7990 GCA_964438415.1 uncultured Pleurocapsa sp.
AGTGAGTGGCGCATCTACCTGCAGATCATCCTGCCGCTGGCGCGCCCGGCGCTGGCGGTGCTCGCGATCTTCTCAGTCATGTGGCGCTGGAATGACTTCCTGTGGCCGCTGATCGTCTTGAGCCGCAATGAGCTGTTCACGCTGCAAGTCGGTCTCAACTCGTTCGCCGGTGAGCTGCAGGTTCAGTGGGATCTGATCCTGGCGATGACCGTGCTCACGCTGCTGCCGATCACCGCGGTGTTCGCCTTCTTGCAGCGCTACATCACGACGGGCATCGCCACGACGGGTATGAAGTGAGCTGGTGATCGCGCCCGCCGCACCCGAAGCGTGGGATGAGCGGCGCGCTGCGCTGCGCCGCGCGCTGTGGTCGCTGTTGGGCGACCTGCCGCCCTTGCATACACCGGAACCGACGGTCGTCGAGCGGCGGCATGCTGCGGGATACACAGGCGAGAAGCTCGTATTCGAAAACGGGGCGGGGGCGCAGGTGTTCGGCCATCTGCTGCTGCCCGAACGGCTCCGCGCCCCCGCGCCAGCGCTGCTCTATCTACACCTGCACGGCGGCAGATACGATCTCGGCAAAGACGAACTGTTCCGCGATGACGTGCTCGGCTTCGCGCCTGGCCCCGCGCTGGCGGCGGCGGGTTACGTCGTCTTGTGCATTGATGCGTACTGCTTCGGCGAGCGGCAGCATCAGGGGCCGCTCGGTCTTGAAGAAGGGGGCGCGGCTGCTGAACAGGCGCTCTTCAAACAGTTCATCTGGCGCGGTTCCACGCTCTGGGGCATGATGCTGCGCGACGATCTGCTCGCGCTCAGCCATCTGGCCGCGCGCCCGGAGGTCGATCCGGGGCGCATCGGCGCGGTCGGCATGAGTATGGGCGGCTCGCGCGCGACCTGGCTGGCCGCGCTCGACGATCGTGTGCGCGCGCTTGCGCCGATCGCGCAGATGACGCGCTGGACCGATTTCGCTGCCTCCGGCCGTTACAACCTGCACAGCATCTATTACTATGTGCCCGGCATGCTGGCGTCCAGCATCGACATGGAGCATCTGGCTGCGCTGGCCGCGCCGCGTCCGCAGTGCATCTTGATCGGCGACGACGATCCCCTATCGCCCATCGCGGGCGTGCGGCGTGTGATCGATGAGGCTGGCGCGGTCTACCGCGCGCTGGGCGCGGCCGATCGCTTCGAGGCGCACCTCTACCCCGGCCTCGGACACCGCTACACGCCAGCGATGTTCTCGACGATGCTGGCGTTCATGAACCGACATCTTCAGCCGGGCGCCGAGTGAGCGCGCCTCACGTGACGGGCACGGTCAGATGCCAGCGGCCATCGCGCCAGTCCGCGCTGACGACCGCCTGCGGCTTCTCCAGCGCGAGGATGAAGGTGACCTGTCCGTAGGGCAGCGCAAAACCCGCGTGCGTGCGATGCGCCGAAGCCGTCACGCCGTCGGGTGTCACTTCGACGCGCAGCAGCACCGCGCTGTAACCCCCGCGCTGGTAGTCGAAGCTTTCGCCATCATCTTCGATCAGCGTGAACTCGCTGACGCCTTCGCGCGCGAAGACATGCACTTCGCGTACATCGTCGGGGCTGTGCCCGATATGGCGCATCGGCTTGCCGAGCGGGATGAGGCCGCCTGCGCGCACGAACAGGGGACACCGGTCGAGCGGCGCGGGCACCGTCACCGTCTGGCCGCCGGCGTACCACTGTCCGGAATGGAAATCGCACCACGACGTCCCAGACGGCAGATAGACGGTTCGCGTGCGCGCGCCGGGTTCGAGCACCGAGGCGACCAGCAGAGTAGGCCCCAGCAGGAAATCGAACGACTCGGTCGCGCAGCGGGGATCGTCCGGGAAATGGTAGACGAGCGGGCGGATGATCGGGTGGCCGCTGCGGTGCGCCTCGAAGAAAAGCGTGTAGAGATACGGCAGCAGACGGTAGCGAAAACGGAATGCCGCACGGATGATCGGCAGCACCTCCGGGTGCATCCAGGGTTCGTTGACGGTGCCATCGGTGTTCCACGAGTGGATCGTAAAGCGCGGGTGGAAGATGCCGTTCTGCACCCAACGCACGAGCAGTTCGGCATCCGGCGCAGGGCCGTAGAACCCGCCGACGTCGTGGCCGATGTTGGGCGCGCCGGACAAGCCCATGCCCAGCCCCATCGGGATGTTCCAGCGCAGCGTATGCCATGAAGTCTCGTTATCGCCCGACCAGCTCTGGGCGTAGCGCTGGATGCCCGGACAGCCGGAGCGCGAGAGGACGAACGGGCGCCGTTCCGGGCTGCGCTCCAAGGTCGCCTCATACGACGCGCGCGCCATCAGCAGCGTGTGCAGCGGGCGCGCCAGCCGCATCGGCAGCGGACGCCCGAAGCCGTCGCAGACCGCCTCGTCGTCCCACAGCTCAAACTCATTGTTGTCGTTCCAGGCGGCGTCGATGCCGAAGTCGAACAGGGCTGCGTGGATGCGCGCTTTCCACCAGTCGAAGCCGGCGGCGCTCGTGAAGTCGATGTAGGCACCTGCGCCGCTCTCGAACGGGCCGCCGCTCCAGAAGCGGCTGAGCGCGGGCTGATCGCTGTCCGGGTCGCGGATGAAACCGCCGCGCGCGGCCACCTCTTGGTAATCGGGATGCACGGTCAGCAAATACGGCTTGATATTGGCCGCCAGCCGGATGCCCGCCTCGTGGAAGGCGCGCGTCATGCCCGCCGGGTCGGGGATCCGGCTGCGGTTCCAGGTGAAGACGCAGCGCCGGCCTGCAGCATCGGTCGTGTAGCCCGACGAGAGATGAAACAGATCGCAGGGGATGTCGTGCTCTGCGCACAGCTCGGCGAAGCGTTTGAGCTGATCTTGAGCGTCGGCCGCCTCGGTGTATGTCATGGTCGAGCCGAGGTAGCCGAGCGACCAGCGCGGCGGCAGGGCGGGCCGCCCGACCAGGCGGGTGAACTTCTCGATCACCGCCTCGATCTCCGGCCCGAAGATCATGTAATAATCAAGGTCGCCGCCGTCGGCCTGATAGAAACGGTAATGTCCCCAAAAAGCGTCGATCTCTTTGCCGAGGTCGAAGGTCGTCGTCGCCAGGTTGTCGTAGAAGAGGCCGTAGGCGAGTTTGAGCGTCGGGATGTAGGTGATGTAAAACGGATAGTGTTTGTACAGCGGATCGCTCGTCTCCGCATTGTAGCCGAGCGCATCGACGTTCTTCATGTGCAGGCGCTGCCCGCGTTTGTCGAGCGGCCCTGCACGTTCGCCAAAGCCGTAGTAATGCTCATCGGGCCGGCGCTCCAGATAGTGATAGACGGCCTGTCCACTGCGGTCGCTGCTGTAAGCGCGCAGCCGCAGGTCAGCGGCGAAGATCTGGCCGTTGGGGGTGAACCAGGTGATGCGGGGGTCGGCCAAGTCGAACGCGAGCGCCAGCCGCTCCGTGTGAATGTCGATCGTGCCCGCCGTCGTCCGCAGCTCGAACGCCGGGCAGGGAAACGGGGAGAGATCGGCGCGCGCGCGCCCTTCACGCGGCGTGTCGCCCGAAGAGCCGACGACCAGCCACGTGCGATCGAGTCGAGGCGCGCCATCCGGCCAGTGGCGAATGCGGATCAAGTCGTGGTCGAGCACTTCGATGTGGAACCGCTCGCCGCGTGCGCCGGCGAACGTGAGCGGCTGATCGGGGACGGCGGTCAGGTGCTGCAGGGCTGTGATGCGCATCGTGCCCACCCTTCTTGCGGAAGACGCAAGCCCTGAGTATAGCGGGCGGCACGATCGGCGGCCATGTTCTGCCGGGCGAGGCAGCGCACCGGCAGCGGCACGGCATTTTTTTCAGACTCAGGAGAACGCCGATCAGCCCACAGCGCTGCTGCGCTGCGCATCGCCGTGGGCGTCGGCCAGCACTTTGGCCGCGTCGCGGCTGAATGTGAGTGTCACTTGTTCGCCGGGACGCGGCGGGATCATGCCCGCGCTGTTGAACGTGTCGACGTTGAGGTGCTGCTCGCCGACTCGCGTGCGCACGCGCACGACCGATCCCATGAAGTAGACATCCTCGACGGTGGCACTGAGCGTATTGGCGTGACCGTTGGCGGAGCCGAGACTGATCGACTCCGGACGCAGGGCGATCGACACCGTGTCGCTGTCTGTCGCGATCGCCTCGCCGGTGCGCACATCCTGCCCGTCGATGCGCATGTGACCGCTTGGGCGGTCGATGACCTGCGCAGTGATCACGTTCAGCGTGCC
>CAYTME010000144.1:8049-10192 GCA_964438415.1 uncultured Pleurocapsa sp.
AGCGCGTTTCCGGGTTGTTGTAGATATCCATCGGCGTGCCGACCTGCTCGACGACGCCGGCGTTCATCACCACGATCCGATCCGAGATCGACAGCGCCTCTTCCTGGTCATGGGTGACGAAGATGGTGGTGATGCCCAGTTGGCGCTGAATGGCGCGAATCTCTTGGCGCAGCGTGACGCGGATCTTGGCATCCAGCGCCGAAAGCGGCTCATCCAGCAGCAGCAGGCTCGGTTGAATGGCGAGCGCGCGCGCCAGCGCGACGCGCTGCTGCTGGCCCCCTGAAAGCTGATGCGGGAAGCGGCCGCCGAAGTGCTGCATGTGGATGATGTCCAGCATCTCCGCCACCCGCTGCTTGCGCAGTTTTGGGTCGGCTCCGCGCACTTTTAGCCCGAAATCGATGTTGCCTGCGACGGTCAAGTTCGGGAACAGCGCATACTGCTGAAAGACCATGCCGATATTGCGCTTGTTGGCGCTGACCGCCGTCACATCCTGACCATCGATGCTGATCGTCCCGTGCGTCGGGCGTTCAAAACCGGCGATCATACGCAGCACAGTCGTTTTGCCGCAGCCGCTGGGGCCTAAGAACGAGACAAATTCCCCTTTTCGGACGCTGAGGCTGAACTCCTGCACGGCGACAGTCGTGCCGAACTCTTTGCGAATTGCGGTCAGGTCGAGAAACTCCACGGCTCTGCCCTCCAAGTCGATAGCGCGGCTCAACGGCCAGCAACCGGGCTGACGCCGCCGCGGTTGCGTCCCAGACGTTCGATGGCGGCGATGCTCGCCCAAGTCAAGAGGAAGCTGACGATGCCGAGCGCCGTCGCCTGGTCACCCTGACGCGAACTCAAGTCGAGCATGTAGGGGCTGAACGCCGGCTGATTGAGCAGCGATGCGACCGTGAATTCGCCCAGAACAATCGCGAAGGTGAGAAAGCTTCCGTTGAGCACCGCGACTAGCAGATTTGGGAATACGATGCGCAGCAAGATCGTGAACCAGTTCGCGCCCAGGCTCTGCGCCGCTTCGGTGAGCAGGCGCATATTGACCGACTCCATCCCCGCATCGACCGAGCGATACATGAACGGGAGCGACGCGATCAGATACGCACCGATCATCATCACATAAAGCCCCTCACTGCTGTTGGTGAGCGGCGTGCTGTTGAAGACGCGGATCAGGCCGAACGTGAGGAGCAGCGACGGCACGACCAGCGGCATGACCGTCAGAAACTCGATCACCGGGCGGGCGCGCGGCACGCGCAGCCGCACCCAGTAAGCGGTCGGCACGACCAAGAGTGCGCTCAGGGCGATCGTGATCAGCGCGGCGCGGAATGAGAAGAAGAACGTCTCGGCGAACTGCGGAGCCTGAAGCACCTGCGTGTACGCATCGAAGTAGATATCACCGCGAGGGGTTGTGATGGACGACCAGACCATCGCGATGAGCGGCAGGATCAGCAGCAGCGCCGCCAGTAACAGCGCGAGATACGCCAGCGGCGAGGTCCTTCGCCGTGTATTTGCCATCATCGCTTACCCCGCTCTCTGCAGCCACCGCTCAGCGCGACGGCGGCTGATCGTGTAAAAGGTGATCAGGATACCGATCACGACGATCATGCTGAACGCCAGGGCGAACCCGAGGCCCGGGTCGCCAAACGTATCGGTGCGGAACTGATTCGCCAGCACGACCGTGACCGCGAATGTCTGGCCAACGCCGCCCAGAAGCGCCACCGTCGTCACGTAGGTGCTGAAGGCGTTGGCGAACCGCAGCGCCATGCTGCCCAAAATGGCGGGCATCAAGATCGGCAGGCCGACGTAGCGCCAGTACTGGAGCTGCGATGCGCCCAGATTTTCAGCCGCCTCGCGCCACTCTCTGCGCAAGCCCTCCAGCGCCGGCACCAGGATCAGCACCATGAGCGGTACTTGGAAGTAGGTGTACACCAACACCAAGCCCCAGAAGCCGTAGAGGAACACCTGCGGATCGATGCTGACCGCGAACGGACGCAGGATTTGATTGACCAGTCCCAAGCGCCCCAAGAGCGCCACAAAGGCGAAGACGAGCGGGACGCCCGCGAAATTCGCCGCCACGCCGCAGAACGACAGCACCAAGCCGCGCAGCCAGCGCGGCAGCCCGCCGAGCACCACCGCCCACGCGAGG
>CAYTME010000145.1:0-1660 GCA_964438415.1 uncultured Pleurocapsa sp.
CACCGATCGGCGTGCGTTGACGTTCTTGGATCGCCTGCATCGCCGACTGGCCGAGGCCGAGTCGGACGCAGTCATGCGGCAGGCTTGTGTGAGACGCTGGTGGTTGCGGCATGCAGCGCCGCGCTCCGTCGCCCAGCCGCAGACGGCGCTGACGACGTTGGCCGAGGCCGAGCTGGCGGACGCCTACATCGAAGTCGGCATCACGATCGACACCTGTTCACGCGGCTCCCTCATTCTGCTGGAGGCGCGCACCAGCGAAGACCTGACGTCCGGCTATGCCGTCGGCCTCAACTGCGCGCTCGATACGTGGGGTGTCTTCAAACGAATCGGCGAGGAAGTCGAGCTGATCAACGCGGGGGCACTCTCACGCGGCGCGGCGCGCGCTGAGCGCGTGGTCATGGCGGTCGAGGCGCGCGGCGGCGTCTTGACGCTCTATCTCGACGGGCAGTCGGTCGGCAGCGCCGCCGACGCCGACTATCCGGATGGACGCTTCGGTTTCACGCTCGTCGCGCAGGACGCCGTGCAGATCGCGCTCGACAGCTTCCGCGCCTGGACTCTGCTGCCCCAGACGGCGCTCGCCGGCCCGACGCCGACGCCCATCTTCGACAGCCGCGACCAGCGCGACCAGCTCGCCGATCGGCTGCTGGGCGAGATCGCCGCCGATCGATGGACTTAGCGCCAGCAGGGCACCGCGCAGCGCGAGCTGAATCAAATCAGCTCGGCATCGCTGAGCTGGCTCGTCGTCGAGCGTGACGGCGCGCGCGCAGTCATCACGGTGGTGGTCGCCAGCCAGCCTGCCGAACTCACCGCACTCGTCAGCAGCAGCGCAGCCAGCCTCGGCCTTGAGCCGCTCGCCGAGCAGCCATCCGGATTTCCCGATAACGCCCTGTTCGGCCGCACGTCCGATGCATGGGTCGCGCTCTGGTCGGAAGGGAACGTATTCGCCAGCATCCTCCTCCTCGATGACGCGGGAAGCAGCGAGCCGATGCTGATCGCGCTGGCACAGGCGCTCTTGGCGCTGCTGGCCAGTTGAAGTCGAGGCTCAACCGCCGCGGGCGATCAGGAAGACGATCGCCGACAGCACGATGAGCGCCAGGATCGCCGCCGCGATCCTCCAATTGAAAGCCGGCGCGGGGACGGTTTCACCACGCAGGGACGCCATCACCTCGCGCCAAGCGGCATCGAGTCCGCCGCTGCCGATCGCGATCGGCGGGAGCGAGGCCAGTGAACGCAGCGGCTGCGGCAGTTGACTGGCAGCCGGCAGATGCGCGCCATCGACCAAGAGTGGGACAATACGCAGATCGGGTCGTTTCAACGCGGTCTCCAGCTCAACCCGCACGGGGTCGCGCGGGTTGTGCAGGTTGTAATCCTCGCCCGACAGCCAGTGCGGGCCGATGACGGCGATCACATGCGTGCAGTTGGCCAGCACCTCGCTCGCAAGCACGATGCGCGAGGCCGTGCGCAGTCCGATGCGACTCAAGTCGAAGAAGACGTGATCGCGCCCCAGCTCTGCCTGCAGCCGCGCCGCCAACTGTTCCGCCCATGCATAGCCCCCATCTTCCCGACGACAGCTCACGAAGACGCGCAGCGCCCGCTGCGGATCCGTGGACGGCGCGGTTGGCGGCGGTGGCACGACGGACGGCGGCTCGACCGATGGGAT
>CAYTME010000145.1:1670-3198 GCA_964438415.1 uncultured Pleurocapsa sp.
GGGCAGGCGGAGCCGGCGTCGGCACCCGCTCCGGCACCGGAGACACGGGCGGGCAGCGCTGGAGCTGTTCCAGGGCGGCGCCAACCGCGCGCACGCTCTCGATGCGCTCGGCCGGGTCTTTCGCCAGCATCCGCTGCACGAGCGTTTCGAGTCCCGCCGGCAGATCGCTGCGAAACCGCCCCAGCTCCGGCGCGGGATCGTTCAAAATCGCGCCGACGACCTCTGCCGGCCGCTCGCCCTGGAACGGATGCCTCCCGGCCAGCATCTCGTACAGCACGATGCCGAACGACCAGATATCCGTCTTTTCGCTGTACGGCCCACCTGCGGCCAGCTCCGGCGCGAGATAGGCGATGGTGCCGAGCAGCGCCCCCTGGCGCGTCAGCCGGGTCTGGCGATCGCCGATCTGCGCAACGCCGAAATCGGTCAGACGCGGCGCCCCATCCTCAGTCAGCAGGATGTTCGCGGGCTTGATGTCGCGGTGGATGATGCGCAGATGATGGGCGCGCGTCAGAGCGTCGGCCACATCCAGACCGATCTGGAAACAGCGTTCGACTGGTAGCCTGCCCTCGCGCGCCAGCAGCGTCGCCAGCGAACCGCCGGCGATGTATTCCATGACGATGTGATGCTCGTGATCCTGGTCGACCGTGTCCAAGATGCGCACGATGTTCGGATGATCGAGCCGCCGCAGCACCTCCGCCTCGCGCCGAAACCGTTCGAGCAGCGACGGATCTTCGATGACGACGGCGCGGTTGAGCGTCTTGATCGCTACCACCGCGCCGGTCACCACATCCGTCCCCTTGTACACATCCCCCATCCCGCCGCGCTGAATGGGCGCGTCTACGCGGTAGCGGCCGCCGATCACGCGAGGTTCGTTCATGACACGCCCACCCTCTCGAAAGCCGCGTCCTGCACCGGCTGCCGGCGCTGTCCGCTGGCCAAACCCAGCCCACACGCCGCCAAGACCACCCACACGAGCAGCGTTGGGAATAGATAGCGCGGCAGGGCGTACAAGACCAGATGAGCCAGCGTGCAGTAGAGGGCAAACCCGATCAGCGGCAGCGTCAGACGCCAGCGCCGGCGCGCTGCCCAAACACCGAGCAGGCCCACGATCAACACCCCATAATGATACAGATACAGCACGAATTTGGGGAGAAACGCATCACCCGCGACCACGCGGCTCAATCCGGCAAAGCTGCGGTCGTCGCGCAGCCATGCCAGCGCCAAATCGCGCAGGCTTTCGCCGGGAAACCACGCGGTGCCGTGCGGCTGAAGATATGCCTCGGCCAGCTCAGTGACGCGCCGCGTCACGTAGCCGCCCGGATCGCGTCCGATGACATGGGCGGCGGCATCGAGGTATGGATTTCCAGCATCCGCGCCGCCCGCCGAAGCATCGTCGGCGAGCTGCCGATCGAAGACTTCCGGGCTGCTCCAACCCGTGCTGCCGGCGTAGAGCAGGCCGGCGAAGCCATCGCCCGCGATCACCAGCCGATCCCACTGCGCCAGGTTGTAGATCGTCCACGTCGAGACA
>CAYTME010000145.1:3208-10156 GCA_964438415.1 uncultured Pleurocapsa sp.
GCTGAAAGTCGTCAGCAGCACAGCGGCAGCCGGCAGCGCGCGACGCAGACCGTAGGTCAGCAGCAGATGGACGAGCAGGCCGAGCGGGAACAGCAGCAATACCGCGCGCGTGAGCGTCGCCAGGCCGAACAGCGCGCCCGCGAGCGCCAGCCAGCGCAAAGCGGCGCGATCTGCGTCCAAAGCCCGCAGATAGACCGCAAACGCCGCCGCAAGGAAGAACAGATAGAGCGTCTCGGTCGTGATCTGCCCGCTGTCCAAGATGAAGACCGGGCCGAGTGCGAGCAGCCCACCCGCGATCAGACCCGCGCGCTCTCCGGCGATACGCCGCGCGATCCCGGCGGCGAGCACGGCCGTCGCGGCGCTCAGCACGGCTTGGGCTGCGCGGATGGCATCCACCGCAGCCGGGAGCGGCAGGACGAGCTGCGGCAGCCCGACGAAGATTAGGTAGCCCGGCGGCGGCTGCAGCGCGCTGATATCGACGCGCGCGCCCTGTGGCAGCGCGCCGCCGACCAGCGCCAGCCCGTTGAGCAGATACCAGCCGCTGTCTCCACCGCGGTCGTCGTAGGTGACATCCGGCACGGCACCCAAGCCATAACTCAGGCGCAGCAGCAAACCCACAGCGAGCACCAGTATCAGCCAACGCCGGTAGGCATTCATGACGGATCATCCTGTGCCAGCGCGAAAAAGACGAACTGCGTTCCAGGGACTTCATGGACGCGCAGGAAACGCGGATCGCTGCCAGCATCCAGCAGCAGATCGTCGAGCGCGGCACGCGCAGCGGGCAGCAGCAGATAGTCGATCCGGTAGCGGCGCGCGACGTCCAGAATCACCTCGCGCGGCTCCGACGGAAACATGACCGACCGCAGCCCGACAAAACGCAGCATAAACGGATCCTGCGTCATGAGACGGATCTCGCCGTCGCCAGTGCGGTCGGGCAGCCTCTCGACGGCTGCGGCCACCTGCTCGACGCTCGCGAGATAAGCCGCCGTCAGCCGCGCATCCGTGCGGACGAACTGAAATGCGTTGGCCGCGATCACGAGCACGATCAGGAGCATCGCGACCGTTCGCCAGCGCGCATTCGCGATGACCCGCTCCAGCGCATACGCGCCCAGCGGCAGGAGCAGCGGCACGAGCGCAAGGTAAGCCTTCTTGAAACTGCCCGCCTGACTCTTATACGGGATCAAGATCGGGTAGGCGGCGAACAGACCGAGCAGCAGCACGAGAGCGGGTGCCATCGTGAGCAAGCGCTGGCGGTCGCGCGCCGAGACGATCAGCAGCAGGCCACCGGCGACCAGCACGGGCAGCGTTTGATCGAGCGTGCTGTAGGCCACCTGCACCGCCGCCGCAGCCTCGAACACGCGTTTGCCGACGATCTCACCCGGCGTCTGCGCCGCGAGCATGGTCGCCAAGGTGAAGCTGCGCCCGTAAGCATAGTGATCTTCATGCTGCGTGAAGAAGAACATGTCGTCCGCTTCGGGCGTCGTCGCCGAGCCGGTCACCTGCACGTTGCGCACGATCCAGGGCGCGATCACGAGCGCAAAGGCGGGCACGATCGCCGCCGCCCGCCACCAACGGGCGTGCAGAAGGGCGCGTCCCCACCCGGCGTAGACGATCAGGGTCGCGGCTGCCATCGGCAGAAGCAGCGCCCCATCGTTGCGCGTCAGATAGGCCAACCCGGCCAGCGCGCCGCAGCCGATGAACCCCGACCAGCGGCCGCTGCGCAGCCCCCAAGTCAGCAGCGACGCCGCAGCCGGCACGAGCAGGGCGCTGATCACGGTCGTATCCGTGCGCAGCGACGCCAAGACCAGTTCAGGCAGCAGCGTCGCACAGGCTGCCGTGAACAGCGACGCCGCGCGGCCGCAGCCGAACTGCCGCGCCAGCGCATACGCGAGCGGCGCGAGCATCACGCCGGCGATCATGAAGGGCAGCAGCGCCGCATGCACCGTGCGCCCCCCGAGCGCCATGCCCGACGCCGCCAGCGCCGCCGTGAACGGCATCCAATGATCCTCGGGGTGGACGATGTCGTCGGGCGGGCGGTTGTACTGCCAAATGTAATCGATCGTGAAGCCCTGTCCATCGAGCAGGCGCAGGGCGACGTTGTAATAGTGGTTGGGATCGGCGATGCCGGGATGGACGATCAGCGGCAGCAGCAGCAGCCTCAGCGCCAGCCCCGCGCTCATGACCGTGATGAGGAGGATGAGGGCACGGCGGCGCTCAAGAGGACGGCTCAGATCGGCGGATACGGGCGCGGATGGCGAGAGACTCAAAAGGCGCAAATCCCTTTCTGTACGCGGGCATTATAACAGACCCATCCGATCTGGCGCGTACCGACGTATTTTGGATCGAACCCGATGCGAAAGCTGCCCGTATCCACCAGAAGCGATGATGAGCATGACCGGCGGTCAGCAGATTCAAAACGTATTTAAGAACTTGTACAGATTTTTTGCCTTTTTGAAGCCGAGTGTATAAAGTTGTGTTAAGCTATCCTCACAAAGTGTCGTCGAACATGCTTCACGCGGTAATCAAGTAAGTGATTGTAAGGCCGTCGTATGCATCCGCGTTCCATCCCCGTTCTGATCGCCCTCGTGGCAGCCGCCATCTCCGGCTGCACCGTGTTCCCCGGCCTGCGCGTGCTCACCGGCGAAGACAGCGCCGCTGTCGCTTCGGAAGACACAGTCCAAACGCTCGACTTGGTCATGGCCGATAAGTCCGGCGACACCGATCCGTCCCTGATCGCAGCCGCCGACCGCATCGAGGCCGCCAACCAATACGTCGATATCGTCGAAGTGCGCCAGGATTACGCTGCCCGTCTGCTGACCGTCAACTTGATTTTCCTGCCGCCGCAGCTCGAGAACAGTCTTGCAGGCCAGCGTCAGGGCCTGGATCTGCTCCGCCGTTCGGTCGAGATCACCTGGGCGGCGGTCCTGCCCGAAAGCGATGGCATCGACCGCATCCGCGTCACGTTCCTATCCCCAGCCCGGATCGAGACGCTCGATCATGGCACCAGCTTCGTCGGCTTGGTCAACCGGACGTTCGAGATCGAACGCGCGGCGGCGGCGACCTATCTGCAAGGCACGCGTTCTCTGCAAACCTTCTCCGACCTGCTGGCGAACGGCACCGTCTCCTACGCCACGCCGCAGACGACCGAAATCTACAGCGGGACGCCCAATCACCCGCTGCTGATCTTGCAGGCGCAGACCAGCCGGTGAGCCATTTCGTCAATCGTCCGTGAATTGAGAGCGACAGGATCAGCGTTATGAGTCTCGTCAAGACAAACGCGCCGCTGCCCGATCAACCGCGCCGCCGCTATTCGTGGGAAAGCGAGTCGACACTTGTCGATGAGCGCAACCGGCTCTCGCGGCGCATTTGGCGCTTCATCCGCGGCCTCTGGTTCCGCGTTTTGGTGGCCGGCATCCTGCTCTGGGCGCTGCTCGACCCGGCGGTCATGCAGGCGATCGCCAACGCACTGTTCGTCATCTTCCGCTTCATGTTCGCCGCGGCGTTCATCCTGGTGCAGTTTATCGCGCTGTTCTACTTCTTGGGGCGGGCGCGCATGTACACTATCTGGCCAGGTGCCGAGGGCATCAGCTTTGATGATTATCGCGGCCAGCCGGAGCTGCTCGAGCAGGCCAAGCAGATCGTCAAGCTGCTGCGCGGCGTCAAGGCTTTCGAGCAAGCCGGCGGCGAACCGCTGAACGGCCTTCTGTTGGAAGGACCGCCGGGGACGGGCAAGACTTGGCTGGCGCAGGCGATCAGCACCGAGGCCGGCGTGCCGTTCTTCTACGTCGATGCGTCGGGCTTGAACTCGATGTTTTTCGGCATCGCCCCGCTCAAGGTGATGAACCTGTACCGCCGGGCGCGCAAAGCGGCCAAAGAGTACGGCGCGGCGATCATCTTCATCGATGAGATCGACGCCATCGGCTCGCGCTCCGGCGTTGCCGCCAAAGAGAACGTCGAGAGCGAGCCGCCCGGCTTTCCGTCCGCGGGCGTCACGACCCTGCCGATGATGTTCGGCGGCATGGCGGGCGGCAACATGGGGCTGCTGAGCACACTGCTGACCGAGATGAGCGGCTTCAGCCAGGAGCACGGCCCGCGGGCGCGCAGACGCGCCTGGTGGTACAAGCACATCCTGCGCCGCAACCCACCGAAGCCGCAGAAACGCATCCTGACCATCGGCGCGACCAACCGCATCAGCGCGCTCGACCCGGCGCTGCTGCGCCCCGGCCGCTTCGACAAGAAGATCCGCGTCGATGCGCCCGACCTTGAAGGGCGGCGCGACATCATCGAGTACTACCTGTCGAAGATGTCGCACGACGGCTCGATCGACCCGCTCGTGCTCGCGAGCGAAACGCCTTTCTACACGCCCGCCGATCTCAAGTACTTGCTCAACGAGGCGCTGCGCTACGCCCTCTTCGACGACCGCACGTACATCACGATCCATGACGTGCGTATGGCGCAGCCGGAACATGAGATGGGGCTGCGTTCGCCGATCAAGTCGCTGGCGAAGGAAGACAAATACCGCCTGGCAGCCCACGAAGCCGCTCACGCGATCGCGATCCGCCTCTTCATGCCCGATTACCGCATCGCGCGCATCACCATCATCCGCCAGGGCGCCGCTCACGGTTACGTCCGCTATTACCCCGCCCGCGAAGACCTCGATTATCTCGACACCTACGACTCGCTCATGAACCGCCTGCGCGTGGCCGTGGCCGGCAAGGCGGGCGAGATGGAATTCGTGGGCGAACAGGCGCAGACGCTCGGCGTGAGCGGCGATTTCCGGCATATCCGATCGGTCTTGTGGATGATGGCCAATGCAGGCATGTTCGGCGTCATGGGCGCAAATTTCAACGGCATGAACTATCCGCCCGACATGGTGCAGTCGATGGAAGAGACCTTCCGCACCGTCCTCGAAGAAGTGCGCATGACGCTGCGCGTCCATCGCGATATGGGCGAGGCGCTGATCGCAGAACTTCTGCAGAAGAACGAGATGCACGCCGACGATGTCGAAGCCTTCTTCGACCGCTACGGCCTCTTCACACCCAAGATCGACCTTTCCGCCTACCAGACCCCGGCGGACGGACAGGCAGCAGGGGAAGCAAAAGTCCAATGACGACCATCAAACAAGCCCCCAACCAGACTTACCTCCAGCCAGACGGCCGCTTCGACTGGGAGTCGGAGGAGACGCTGGTCGATCGCAAGCGCCGCCTGCCTCAGCGCATCTGGCGCTTCGTTCGGCGCGCATTCTTGCCCGCCGTCATCCTCGGCATCATCGTCGCGGCGCTGCTCGACCCGGTCGTCATGCGCTCGGTCATCAACCTGGCGGGCTTCCTCTTCCAACTGCTGTTCGCCATCAGCTACATCATCTTCCAGTTCGTGATCATGTTCTGGTTCCTATCGCGCACGCGCATGTACACGATCATGCCGGGGCAGGGAACGGAGGGCGTCAGCTTCCAGGATTATCGCGGGCCGCCGGCGGTCCTGGGGCAGGCGCAGCAGAGCGTGACGCTCTTGCGCGGCGTCAAAGCGTTCGAAAAATCGGGCGGCGAGCCGCTCAACGGCCTCTTGCTCGAAGGCCCGCCGGGCACAGGCAAGACCTGGCTGGCGCAGGCGATCAGCACTGAGGCGGGCGTGCCGTTCTTCTACCTCGACACTTCCAGCCTGCAGGCGATGTTCATGGGCATCGGCCCGATGAAGGTCATGCGGCTGTACGCACGGGCGCGCAAAGCAGCCAAAGAGTACGGCGCAGCGGTCATTTTTATGGATGAGATTGACGCAATCGGCTCGCGCGGTGGGGTCGCCCAGGTCGGCGGTCGCGAAGGGCAGAGCAATCCGTTCGGCAACATGATGGGCGGCAGCATGGGGCTGCTCAGCACGATGTTGATCGAGATGAGCGGCTTCAGCCTGGAGCACGGCTGGCGCGCCAAACTGCGCACATGGTATTGGAAAACCTTCCGCCGCCGCAACCCGCCGCCGATCCCCAAGCGCGTGCTCACGATCGGTGCGACCAACCGCGTCAGCGCGCTCGACCCGGCGCTGCTGCGCCCCGGCCGCTTCGATAAGAAGCTGCGCGTCGATGTGCCGGATATGGCCGGGCGGCGCGACATTTTCGAGTATTACCTGTCCAAGATGTCGCATGACGACTCGCTCAACCCATCGATTCTGGCGAGCGAGACGCCCGGCTACACCCCCGCCGACATCAAGTATCTGCTCAACGAGGCACTGCGCTACGCTCTGTTCGAGGGACGGCGTTACATGACCTACGCGGACTTCCAGCGCGCCAAACCCGAACACGAGATGGGGCTGCGCTCGCCGCTCAAGAACATGTCGCGCGAAGCGCGCCAGCGGCTGGCTACGCATGAAGCCGGCCACGCCGTCGCAGTCCGCTTGTTCTTGACCGATCATCGCATCTCGCGCGTGACGATCATCCGCCAGGGCGCGGCCTTCGGCCATGTCTCGCATTATCCGGCGCGCGAGTCATACCAGGGTATGACCCAAAAAGAGAGCTGGCTCAATCATTTGCGCGTCGCTGTCGCTGGCAAGGCCGCCGAGATCGAGTTCTGCGGCCTGGCCAACCAGACGTTGGGGGTCGCGGGCGATTTCGGCTATATTCGGTTCTGGCTGCGTCAGATGGCGCTCGCCGGCATGCTCGGTCCGCTCGGCGCGGTCGCCGGGATGCCGCGCAACGTGTTCGACCTGGGCGGTGATGTGACGCCGGAGATGTCGGCGGCGATGGAAGAGGCCTTTCAGAGCGTGCTGCTCGAGACGCGGCGCATCCTGCGCGAGCATGCGCACATCGTCACCGCGCTGGTCGATGTGCTGCTCGAAAAGCAGGAGCTGCTGGCCGACGAAGTCGAGGCGTTTTTCGATCAGTACGGCCTGCACACGCCCGCACCTACTTACATCAAGGATGGTGAAGAGGTCAGGCTGCTGCCCGACGAGGCGCTCCAA
>CAYTME010000146.1:0-10052 GCA_964438415.1 uncultured Pleurocapsa sp.
CGGTCGCGGAAGTCGATCACCCTTGCGCGGTCGGTTTTGATCTGCAGGTAGAGTTTCTTCAGGCTCTGGGCGATGTCGTTGTCGAGTTGGCGGGCTACGCCAAGCGCTCCCCGCACTCCGCCCAAAACGCCGCCGATCTCGTATTCGAGCGTCCACTGCACGACAGTCCCCTCAGGGATTTCCTGCAGGCGAACGCGCCCGAACGCGCTTTTGAACGGCGGCCGCTCGACATAGACGTACTCATAACCGAGACCGTCGTACCAAGCGCGTATCTCGGCGACATACTCGCGACCGCTGTGTGTCGTCAGGCGGTAGCGGGTGCCAACGCCCTCGTGACGGGTGGTCAGGAAGGCGATATTGGTGCAGTCGACCTGCCACTTGGTACAGTTCGCGAGCTTGCCGATATAGTCCCAGACGACCGATTGAGGCGCGGGGATCAAGATGCGGTGATCGATGAATGCCATAATCCAGAATTATAGAGACAATCATTCGTTCCGCCAAGCTCGGTTCGGAGCAGGTGGCCGCTGAGCAGTGCGAAGTTGGGTGCTGTGGGTTAGACTTCAGTATCGATTACCCACTTCGTGGCGTCCAGCCGCGTAGAAAGCTTTTCCCTCATGCGCGGCGACTTGATCGCGATCGACCTGGAAATGACCGGCCTCGATCCTGAGCAGGATGCCATCCTGGAGATCGGCGCAGTGCGCCTGCGCGATGGCCAGATCATCGATGAGTACAACACGTTGATCGATCCCCAGCGGTCGATCTCTCAGGTCGTCAGCCATCTCACCGGCATCACCGATGACGACTTGGTTGGTAAGCCGCGCATCGCTCAGGTACTGCCTGCGCTCACGGCTTTTGTCGGCGATGCGCCGCTGATCGCGCACAATATCGGCTTCGATCTGTCGTTCCTGGCGCGGCAGCGGGTGCTGCAAAACAACCTGCGTGTGGATACGATGGAACTCGCGCTGGTGCTTCTGCCGCGTGCACCGCGCTATGCGCTTGGCAGTCTCGCAGCGCAGCTCCAAGTCCCGCTCGATCGAGCACACCGTGCCCTCGATGATGCTCGGGCGACGGCTCAGATCTACTGGCACTTGTGGACGCTGGCTTTGGCGCTTCCAAGCGCGATCCTGGCTGAGATCGTCGCTGCGGCGGGCCAAATCCCGTGGGATGCGCGCGCGGTCTTTGCGGCAGCATTCCAAGAGGTGGCGGGTGCGGGCCGCGATCCGGCTGCATTTGAACCGTATGTGTTCCCAGTCCTACAACCCCGTCCAACGGTTGAAGCCGCTGCGGATGAGCCATCGAGTCCGTCGCTGCCTGCGAACATAAGCGCTGATGCGGTGTTCGCTCCTGAAGGGCCGTTGGCCGCGCTGCTGCCGGGTTACGAGACGAGGATCGGACAGGCGCAGATGGCGCGTGCGGTCGAAAAGGCGCTTGTGGAGGGACATCACACCATCATCGAGGCGGCGACCGGCATCGGCAAGACGATGGCCTATCTCGCGCCTTCATTGGTCTGGGCGCATGCACATGATGCCCGTGTCGTCATTTCGACCAGCACTGTGGCGCTGCAAACCCAGCTCGTCAACCAAGATGTGCCGTTGGCAGCGCGGGCGCTCGGAATCCAGGCATCCGCTGCGGTGCTGAAAGGGCGCAGCAACTACCTATGCCCGCGCCGTCTGAATACACTGCGCGCTCGCCGTCCAGCCACCCTCGCTGAACTGCGACTGCTCGCGCGGCTGCTCGTCTGGCTGTTGGAGACCGAAAGCGGCGAGCGTCAGGAGATCGCGCTGCGCGGGCCGATGGAGCATTATCTTTGGATGCGCCTGAGTGCCGCGGATGAAGAGTGCTCCTCGAAGTCCTGTGAGATGGCGGGAGGGGCGTGTCCCTTACAGCGAGCGCGGAGCGCGGCCGAGCACGCGCGGGTTTTGATCGTCAATCATGCGCTGCTTGGGGCAGATGCGCTCTCTAGCCAACCGATCCTGCCGCCATTTGAGGCAGCGATCATCGACGAGGCGCAGCATTTGGAAGACGCGATCACGAGCAGCCTGACATTCATGCTCGATGCGCAGCAGCTCCAGTATCGACTGATGGATGTCAGCAGCAAGACGCGCGGTCTGCTCAGCGATCTGCTGCGGGCCGTGCGCGCTGGCGCGCCTCAGGCGGCGCAGCAGTTTGAAGCCTATGGCGAAATCATCCGCGAGGCCGCGCGTGCCATGACTGTACAGGTTGGCGCGCTGTTCGAGTCGCTTGAGTCGCTCATGAGCGAACTGCGCGCCCAACGCCAGGAGGCGGCCTCACAGCGTGTGACGTCCGATCTGCGCCGACAGACCGCATTCGAACACGCCGTCGCTGTCTGGCGCGGCCTGGCCGAATATTTCGACGCCATGAGCACTGCCATGCGCCGCTTGCACAACGGCCTCCTTCGCCTGAGTGAGTATCCGATCCCGGGTTATCACGATCTGGCTCAGGCATCAGCGGCATCGGCACGCTTCTTCAGCGAGACTCAGACTCAGCTTGAGGGCTTTTTCCAGCAGTCGGAGAGTGGGCGCATCTACTGGCTGCATCAAGGCAGCGAGGAGCGAGGGGTCAGCATCAACAGCGCGCCGCTGCATGTCGGGGCGTTAATCGATCGGCATCTGTGGTCGGCACGGCGGTCAGTTATTCTGACTGGGGCGACGCTGCGGGGCGGAGATACTTTCGATCTGCTGCGAGAACGTCTTGGGGCAGGGGAGATCGAAACTCTGGCGATACCTTCTCCGTATGATTTCAAATCGTCGGTGCTCTTGTACCTGCCGACCGATCTGCCGGAACCGAACGACCGTTCGCGCTATCAGTCCGCCGTCGAGCGATCGTTAATCGAACTAGCGACGGCGCTTGACGGACGGCTGCTCGCACTCTTCACCAGTTATGCGCAGCTTCGCCAGACGGCACAAGCGATCGCACCGCGGCTGGCCCTGGGCGATATCGCAGTACTCGACCAGAGTGACGGCAGTCATCAGCTTGCGCTCGACGGTTTCCGATCGATGCAGCGAGCCGTCTTGATGGGCACGCGCAGCTATTGGGAAGGGGTCGATCTGCCGGGCGATCTTCTGCGTGGGGTCGCGATCGTGCGGCTACCTTTCAGTGTGCCGACCGATCCAATCTTTGCGGCTCGCGCAGAGCAGTATGCCGACCCGTTCAATCAATACAGCGTGCCCGACGCAGTGCTCAAGTTTCGCCAGGGCTTCGGGCGCTTGATTCGCAGCGCGCAGGATCGCGGGGTCGTCACCGTGCTTGACGCGCGCATCCTGAGCAAAGGATATGGCCGCGCCTTTCTCGATGCGCTGCCAGATTGCACTGTGCAGCGTGGATCGCTGAGCGGTTTGGCTGCCGCCGCTCGCGCTTGGATGACGCGGCCGAGCTGATCGAACTTACCGGGCCATCAGGTGGCCGACGATCAATCTATCAAGCGCTTCGTAGTCGCGTGCTGCGATGCACTGGTGCATGGTCGTGCGGTCGAGGCTGCGCGCGCATTCCACGAGCCAGAGGAAGATCTGGAGGCTGTTGGCTAAATGCGCAGTCGCCGCAGATGCCGGCTGCGTGCGCAGCGCTTTGACATCCATGCCGACCATACCGCGTTCGTAGTAGCGATAGTTGTCGAGCACAAGCACCTGATCGAATGCGCGGCGCAGATTGACGCTGCCGAATGCGCGATCCTGATCGTATTTGAGACCGTTTTGGTCGTTCAAATGTACGCTCCACAGCTTGTCGTAGGCCAGGCCGAAGGCCATTTCGTCCGAAGGATCAAGGCCGGCGAGGATGGCATGGGCGCTTTCGACCAACACGCCGACTCGTTCTGGGTGGCGAGTCTTGTAGCCGAGGGCAACTGCGTGGCCAATGGTGGGGATGTAAGCCAGATCCATCGGCTCGTTCGGTTTCGGTTCGACGGCAATACGAACGCTCGGTGCGTAGGCGAGCATGTCGTCGATGGCTTCCGCCAGCAGATCGACGGCACGCGCGGCGTCCTTGGCCTCGCGCATGTAGGTACCTTCGCGTGCCAGCCACAGCACGATCAGATCTACCCCGAGCGCCTGCGCGATGTCGAGGGCTTTGCGCGTCCGGTCGCGGGCATAGGCGCGCGCCGTCGGGTCGTTCGCGGTGTACGCGCCATCGATGGTCATCGGGTGTTCCCATAGGCGCGGTGCGACGAATTCCGCCATCAGCCCGTGTTCGTTTAGCAGGGCACGCATGGCGCGCGCTTCCTCTTCGATCTGCGCTGGGCCTTTGCTGTCGAGATCGGGGACGGCATCGTCATCGTGGAACTGCACGGCGTCATAGCCGAGCTGGCGATAGTGTTCGAGTTTCTGGGCGAAGGTGAGCGATGGGCGGACAGAAGGGCCGAATGGGTCGGCTCCTTCGTGGATATTCCATGGGCCGAATGAAAAGCGGTAACCGTATTTTTCCATGAGGATCATCCTCTCTCATGTGTCTATTCAAGTACCCTGTCAGTGCCTCAGTATACCGTGCCCAGCCGCGCTCAAGAAACGAACGGGCACCCTGTCTGGGGTGCCCGCTTTGTCCCACGTAAGTTGATTTTAGGATCAGCGGACGACGCGCGTAGGCAGCGGCTGACCGTTTTGCGGAGCCTGGAAGCTGGGCTGGAGCGCATCGCTGCGCACCCACAGCAGATCGGTTTCGCAGGCGAGCCAGATCTGGCTGTAATCACCGCTCGCGTCGACGCCGACGACCCAGTAGGTGCCGGGGTTGAGAACCACACCAGGCGAAAGCTCGCCAGGCCGCCAGTATACCTGCGCACCGAGCGGCGCTTCGCCGACGACCGAGCCGGACGGCAGCGGCGTGCGGCAGGCGTCACTGAAAGTTGGCAGTCCGGCACACGTGCCCTGCTGCACGTAATCGACCTGCTCAGGCAGGCCGTTGCCCGCGAGGCTCGTCAGCTTGAAGGTGAGCGGATTGAACTGCGGAGCGGTGGTATAGATGAAGCTGCCGATCCCGCCGCTGTAGGTGCCCAAAGAATTCTGATATGTGAGCGTGAAGATCAGGGTGCCTGCACCATCCGTGATGTCAACGCGGAGCCGCTCCTGACCAAGCCCAGTGTTGTCGCGGTCGAGGACGTGCGAACCGGAGCCGGAAGCATTTGCGTTCGTACAGGTGAATGCCACGGTGCCGTTGTAGACACTGGCGTAGACTGCCACTAGTGGGATGAGCAGCAAGATGCCGGTTAAGGCGACGATCCACAGCAGATTACGCTTGTTGGACATGAGCTTGAAACCCTTTTCAGGAGATTGCAAACCGCTCGCGCCAGCGCTCCGACCATGCTGCTGCTTCAGACGTTGGCTACAATAGGGATTGAAACGGTTTCCACTGAAATTCACATTGAGAGCTGTCCTCATGATCCCCATCTTGTCGATCGACGCGACGCGCGAGGCGGAACGCCTGGCCGATGAAGGCGGTATTTCCTACGCCGAGATGATGGAACGCGCCGGACGTGCCGTCGCCGAGCGCGCGCTGGCTGTTTTGCGCAGGCTGCCGGATCCGTCGCAGGCTTGGGTGACGGTGCTGGTCGGGCCGGGCAACAACGGCGGCGATGGATTGGTGGCCGGGCGCATCATCGCCCAAGAGAGCGGCGCACTGGTTCGTTTCTACCTGACACAGCGCCGCGATCCCGCTGTCGATCCGGTTTTCCGCGCTGTTCAAGAGGGCGGTTGGTTTTTGGCCTACGCCGCTGACGACACGCGCTATCGCCTGCTGGTGCAGCTCGTCGCCAGCGCAACGCTGGTGATCGACGCATTGTACGGCATCGGCGCTAGACCACCCCTGCGCTCAGAGGCGGTAAAACTGCTGCGCGCAGCGGGGCAGGCACTCGACAGGGATGATGCCGGGAGCATGCCGACTGTGATCGATCCAACCGCTGCTTACAAACCGCGTACTGGGCGACCCTTCGTGCTGGCAGTTGACTGCCCGAGCGGGCTGGACTGCGACAGCGGGGCAGTCGATCCGCACACTTTGCGCGCCGATGAGACTGTGACCTTCATCGCGGCAAAACCGGGTTTGCTCACTTTTCCAGGTGCGGCTTATGTCGGCTCGCTGATCGCCGCTGATCTCGGCTTGCCGGCTGCGCTGCCGCCCCTCAAGTCGGCGCGCGCGTCCGTCGTCAATGCGGCAGACGTCCACGAGCGGCTTCCACCTCGTCCTGTTGATGGCCACAAGGGGACGTATGGCCGCGTGCTGATCGTTGGTGGATCGGTCAACTACAGCGGTGCGCCGGGCTTGGCAGCACGATCGGCCTATCAGAGCGGGGCGGGGTTGGTGACGGTGGGCGCGCCCGCAAAGGTTGTTGCAGCTCTGGCCGGTCAGATCTTGGAGACCACCTGGCTGATACTGCCCGACGATCTCGGTGTCCTCACTTCCGATGGGGCGACGCTTCTGCGCTCGGAGGCGAGCCGGAGCCGTGCGCTGCTCATCGGACCTGGCATCGGTCGTGAGCCGACGACACGCGACTTGATCGCGCAACTTTTGACAGGCAGCGCTGGGCGCAGGAGACCGAGCATGGGATTTGCGTCCCCAGCCAGCCGGGACGACAAGACGGATGATCCTCTGCCTCCGACTGTGATCGATGCTGACGGCCTGGCGCTGCTCGGTGAAATCGACGCTTGGTGGGGTACGCTGCCGACGGAGACGGTCTTGACCCCGCATCCTGGCGAGATGGCGCGCTTGTGCGGCCTCGCAGTGCAGGATGTGCAAGCGGCGCGACTCAGTCTGGTGGCGGAGAAAGCGCACACTTGGGGCTGTGTGGTCGTGCTCAAGGGGGCGCACACGGTCATTGCCGCGCCAGATGGTCAGCAAGCGGTGCTGCCTTTCAAGACTAGCGCGCTGGCGACCGCGGGTACAGGTGATGTGCTGGCTGGCATGATCGCGGCTTTGCTGGCGCAGCAGATGAGCGCGTTCGACGCGGCGGTTTGCGCGGCCTATGCACATGGGCTTACCGGTCAGATCGCGGCGGAACGGTTGGGAAGCACGCGCGCTGTAACAGCAGGCATGGTGATCGAGGCGCTGCCCGCGGCTTGGGCAGCGCTGCACAGTGCGTGAGCGGCAAGTTTTGCGCTCGTGTCTCCTCACTCGATGCTATACTAGTCCAGGTAGTGCGCGTGACGTTTGAATACTCCCCATGAAGCCCGGAGGCCGTGTGCATGTTTGGATTGGATGCTGAAACGACCAACAACCTCATCGTTGGTGCGACCGTGTACCTGGGCATGGTGGCGGCAGCGTTCTGGTTGGCGATGATCATCTGGGCGTATCGGGATATGCGTTCGCGCTCGCGCGATGCGCTGGCGCAGCTCTTGGTCGGGCTTCTGGTGGCCATCCTCAATCTGCCGGGACTGCTGATCTATCTGTTCCTGCGCCCGCGCGAAACGCTCTCGGAGTCGTATGAGCGGTCGCTGGAAGAAGAAGCCCTCCTGCAGGAGATTGAAGAGAAACCTCAGTGCCCGGCCTGCCGCCAGCGCACACAGGCAGAGTGGCAGGCTTGTCCGCACTGCCATACGCGCCTGAAAAAGCCATGTGTGCGCTGTGGGCGTATGCTGGAGCTGCCGTGGGATCTGTGCCCCTACTGCGCGAGCGCACAACCTCCGAGCAGCGTCGATGTGGGGGGCTACACGAGCGGCGGGAGTGAAATCGGCCTGTCGTCCGCACCCGTCAGCCGCAGGGAGCGGCGCGCTGCGCGGGCTGCCGCCTCCGCCAGCAGCAGCGGCACGCTGGAGTTCATCGATGGGGAGTGAGTTGGTTTTGGTGCCTAAATCACTACCGCCCGCAGGCGCATCTCCAGCTCGCTGAGCATGATAGCCGTCGCGCCCCAAACCTTGTGACCTGCGATCAGATAATACGGTACATCAATCAGGGCGCCTGCAAACGGCCACGATTCACGTCGTTTATAGGCATCATCGAGCAGCCATGCCAAGGGCATGGGGATGACTTCGGCCACTTCAGCGGGACTCGGGTGAAGCGTGGGCAGCGTATCGAGCCAGCCGATGACAGGGTGCGCCTCGAAATTGGTCGGTGGGATGTAGAGCGGTGCCAGTTGACCGAGTATGTCGATCTTTGGGTCGCAGAGACGTAGCTCTTCGCAGGTTTCACGCAGGGCGGTGGCTGTGAATGAGTCATCGCGGGGATCGCACTGCCCGCCCGGAAAGCTGATCTGACCACTGTGATCGCGCAGGTTGGTCGGGCGGCGAGTGAGGATCAAGTGAGGGTGGCCGTCAGCCGAATAGATGAGAATGAGCACAGCGGCTAATCGAGGCTGCAGCCCGGCGGATGGCGTCATTCGCCGAAGCTGCGGAGCCATGCGTCTGTGTGCCGCTTCGACATCGAAATCTGTCAGCGCAAGGGCCGCGCACACGTGATCCCGTGTGATGTGCGTCAGGGCGGCTTCAATCGCCATCTAACTCGCCGCTCTCACCCACGACATGGATCTTGAGGAAGTTCGTCTGGCCGGCGACACCAAAAGGAACCCCGGCGATGATGATGATCCGATTCCCTGGCTCCACAAGGTGTGCGTCGTGCGCGGCGCGCACCACGATGCGCAGCATGTCATCGATCGTGGTGAACTCGCGGACACTGACCGGGATGACACCCCAAACAAGCGCCATGCGCGCATAGGTGATCTCGCTGGGCGTGGCGCAGATGATCGGCGTCTTCGGGCGTTCACGTGCGACACGCCGCGCGGTATATCCTGACAGTGTCAGGGTGATGATCGCGCTGCATTTGAGCGCGTCGGCGATGCGCGTCGTCGCTGTGCAGACTGCGTCGGCAGTTTCCTCCAAGCCCTCGCGCGCTGGCGTTGTGGGGTCATCATCGATCGGGAAGATCGGTGGCAGCAGGTGACGTTCGGCGATGTTGGCGATCTGAGTCATCACCGCGACAGCGCGATCTGGGTATTTTCCGGAGGCAGTTTCATTGCTCAACATGACGGCGTCAGTGCCGTCGAGGATGGCGTTGTACACGTCACTGGCTTCGGCGCGTGTCGGACGGGGATTGTCCACCATCGAGCTGAGCATCTGCGTGGCTGTGATGACGGGCTTTCCGGCGTTGTTGCAGAGGGCAATGATACGCTTCTGATGGAAAGGCACCTCTTCCGCGGGAGTCTCGACGCCGAGGTCCCCACGCGCGACCATGATGCCATCCGATGCCGCGATGATCGACTCGATATTGTCCAGGGCTTCGCGCATTTCGATCTTGGCAATGATGGCCGCATTGCCACCCAGGTGCCGGATGAGCCATTTCATCTCGCGAATATCGTTATCGGAGCGCACAAACGACATGGCGATGTATTCTGCGCCTTTGGCAAGCGCCAGGCGTACATCTTCGCGATCCTTTTCGGTGATAGCCGAGAGCGTGAGTTTGGCGTTGGGTGCGCTCACACCTTTGCGGGATGTCAGCTCACCGCCGACGACGACATCGCAGATCAGCGTGCGCCCGGTCGTACTGCGGACATAAAGCTCGATCTTGCCGTCGTCGATCAAGAGCGTGACACCGGCTTTGATATCGCGGACGAATTCCGGGTGCGGCAGTGTGATAACGTTACCGCTGCCGTCGGCTTCGTCCAGCGTCAATGTAACCGTGTCGCCCGGCATCAAGACCAGCGGTTCGAGCGCGATCTTACCGATGCGAATCTTCGGGCCTTGAATATCGCATAGGATGGCGACGACACTTCCTTCTTCTCTCGCGATGCGTCGGACATCGTCAATGGCGCGGCTGTGTGTCTCGTGATCCCCGTGCGAGAAATTGATGCGCGCGACATCCAGTCCCAGCCGGATGAGCTTGCGCAGCGTATCCTCATCGCGGGACGTTGGTCCGATGGTGGCAACGATCTTCGTCCGTTTTTGCTGGAGACGGATGTGAGTCATGGTTGTTGATGGCCTTTGCCTGTGGATGTCAGTTTGGGCGATACGGCGCTTGCCCCGCATCGCCCGGCGTTGTCAACATCAGGGCTAGAGGTCGAGATTCAGGTTGGTGAATGCCTTGTAACCCGCGTATTCTGCTGCGCTGCCCAGCTCTTCTTCAAT
>CAYTME010000147.1:0-951 GCA_964438415.1 uncultured Pleurocapsa sp.
ACGACGCCCTGCGTTGGATCGTAGAAGCGCGGGATGAGATTGATGATCGTGCTCTTGCCCGCGCCGCTCGGCCCGACCAGTGCCACGATCTCGCCAGGCGCGATCTCGAGATCGATATCGTGCAGCACCTCCTGGCGCGCGTCGTAGCTGAAGTGGACGTGCTCGAAAGTGATACGCCCCTCGGCACGGTCGAGCGTCCGCGCGTCCGGCGCATCGGTCACATCTGGCGGGGTGTCGAGCAGTTGGAACACGCGCTTGGTCGCGCCGAGCGCCTCCTGCAGCGACGTATACAGGCCGACGAGCGCCCCGAGACTGCCGGCGACCGAGAGGCCGTAGATCAAGAACGAGATCAATTGCCCGGCAGTCAGCCGCGCCTCCAGCACCTCGCGACCGCCGAACCAGAGCACCAGCGCCAGCCCGCCGAAGCCGAGGAAGCCGATCAGCGGACCGAAGATGGCGCGGTAGCGCAGCAGCCGCAGCGCCGCCCGGAACGCATCACCGACGGCCTGATCGTGACGCTGGATTTCGTAGGGTTCGCGGACGAAGCTCTTGACTTCGCGCACGTTGGCGAGCGCCTCGATGGCGACGTTGAGCGCCCCGGCGACGGCATCGCTGATCTGGGTGCTGATGCGGCGCATGCGGAAGCCGAAAAAGGCCGCGAAGCCGATGATGAGCGGCGTCAGCCCCAAGATGAACAGCGACAGCCGCCAGTTGATGGCGAGCATGATGACGATCGAGCCGATCATGATCACGACCTGCTGGATCAGCACGTTGACGTTGTTGGTCAGCACCGATCGGATCGCCGTCACGTCGTTCGACAGGCGCGATCCCAGCTCGCCCGTGCCGCGCGTCACGAAGAAGCCGAGGGACAGCTCCTGCAGGTGACGGTACAACTGCACGCGCAGATCGACCACCAGCCGCTCGCCGACGTAGTTGAGCAGGTAGGTCTCG
>CAYTME010000147.1:961-10031 GCA_964438415.1 uncultured Pleurocapsa sp.
CTGAGGTGGCGGAGCGCAGGAGGAAGACGAGCAGCAGGCCGAGCGTGATCGAGTTGAGCAGCTCAAGACTGCCCTCGGTCAGCACCGAGTCGACCACGTTTTGGATCACCCAGGGAAAGACGAGGCTGAGCGCGCCGCTGGCGATCGTCGCTGCCAGCGCAAACCCCATCGGTCGAATATAAGGACGCAGGTAACTGAGCAGCCGCCGCCAGGGGATCGGTCCGGGTGGCGTTTCGCGATCCTCAGCATCGGGCAGCGCAGGGCGGCGCATGGGGCGTCGGAACATGGGGCAGAGCTTTCACTTGAGCCAGAACGCTGTGTGCGATGATACTGGCAACCTGTTAGAGCGAGGTTGGAATTGCCGGGAAGCTGGGTGAGCGCTGCGCAGTGCGCCGGCTGCCGCTCACGCCGATTTGGCCGAGTCGTCGGTCGGCGTCTCCTCGTCGTCGCGATCTTCCCAACTGATGATCCAGATGCACGCGCCAGCCACCAAGACGCACGCCAGCATCAGCGCAATCCACTGGCCGGGCAGGAGGCCGACCTCGCGCGCTTCGATCACCAGCAGGATGATCATGCCGGTCGAGAGCACAATCCAAGCTGCCAGCCGCGGATGCAGCATGGCCCAGCGCACCGGCGGAAGCTTGGCGAGACCTCGAGGTTCAGTCGTCATCGGCACACTCTCGACCCTACACGATTCGATCTGCCTTCATGATAGCGCGAGAGACGCAGCGCCGCCAGGCCAGGGGCGGCTGCATCGTTCCGATCACGCCTGTCTGACGCTGCCTGTCCACACATCCCGACCTCGTTTCCAAACGCACCTAAGGCGCGGTGAGAGGAGAGAAAATGCCCGCGGCAGCTTTGGTCCCCTCGCCGCGCCCCTAAGCGTCAGCCCTTACCCCAGCCCGCGCGAAAGCGGTATGATCGGGAGCAACTGCCGAGTCTCTGATGCGACTCAGGAGGGCGATCGATGCCGGGAAAATTCTACGACGATCTCGAAGTCGGGCAGGTGATCCGCCACGCGCTGGGACGCACGCTGACTGAGGCGGATAACGTCCTCTTTTGCAGCCTGACGCTCAACACACAGCCGCTCCACATCAACGAGGACTTCGCCAGCAAGACCGAGTTCGGGCGGCGTATCGTCAACGGCTTGTTCACGCTCGGTGTCGTCGTCGGCATCACCGTCGGCGAACTGACCGAAGGCACGATCGTCGCCAACCTGGGTTACGAGCAGATCGTGCACCCGCACCCGCTCTTCCACGGTGATACGATCTACGTCGAGACGATCGTCGCAGCCAAACGCGAGAGCCGCTCGCGCCCAGAGGCGGGTATTGTCACGCTCAAGCATGTCGGGCGCAATCAAGATGGCGTCGTCTGCATCGAAGTCACTCGCACGGTGCTGTTTCTCAAACGGACAACTTGATGTGCTCACGTTTGAAGCGTGTGCCCGGATCGAAATGGAGCCGGGAGCATATGTCACATCCGTATCCCGATCGCGGTGGGGGCATGATCTGATGGCCGCGGATGGCTTGGCGGTCTTCGACTCTGTGGCGCGGGTCGTCTTTCGGTGTGCGCCCGATCTCGTGCGCCGTGTGCACGGCGGAGACATCAACGATGCCGCCTATCTGGAGGTGAGCGGCGCGCGCTGTTTCGTCAAGATCAATCCGTCCGCGCCGGTTGGTTTTTTCGCCGCCGAAGCCGACGGCCTGGCGCGTTTGCGCCGCGCTGCCGAGCTGCGCGTGCCCGATGTCATCGCCCACGCGGACGCTGCGGAGGATCTGCCTGCTTATCTCGTGCTCGAATGGCTGGATGAGGCCGCCCCCTCACCCGCTTTCGCGGAACGGTTCGGGGCGGCGCTGGCGGCGCTGCACAGCCACACGAGCGACAGCTTCGGCTTGGAGCGCGATAACTTCATCGGCGGCCTGCCGCAGCGCAACACCCCAACCGCGCGCTGGCCGGATTTCTTCCGCGATCAGCGCCTGCGCCCACAGATCGCGCGCGCGCGCCAGCGGGGTCTGAGCGTCGTCCGCCTGCGCCTGCTCGATCGCCTGCTCGAACGCATCGAGTCGCTGCTGCCATCGGGGCTGCCGTCGCTGCTGCATGGCGATCTCTGGCGCGGCAATTATATAACGCTCGCCGGCGATACGCCTGCCTTGATCGATCCGGCGGTCTATTACGGCGACCGCGAGATCGAGCTGGCGTTCACCGAACTTTTCAGCGGCTTTCCGAGCACCTTCCACCGCGCCTACCACGCCGCTTACCCGCTCGATCCTGGCTACCGCGAGCGGCGCGCACTCTACCAATTGTATCCGCTGTTGGTGCACTACAACTTGTTCGGCGAACCCTACGGTGGGCACGTCGAGTCGATCTGCCGCAAGTATGTGAGCTAAAAGTGTCACCGCGGCGGGGCGTATGCGCGGGCGACGAATGCCACCTCGACCCGTTCCGACGCTTCCGGTCGTTCGTAATGCGCGTCGATGAAGGCGCGCAGCCCGCGCAGCCCAGCATCCAGCTCCTCGTCGCTCATACACCACGTATGCGACCAGCAGCGCTGGCGGATCTGCTCGACATATTCCAACGGTGACCGCTCGACGATGTAAGGCAGGCGCGCCTCCTCGCCGATCGGCCTCCAGCCGTTATCTTGCAGCATCGTCTTGCGCGCCTCCCAGTTCATGCCGATATCGGCGGCACGCCCTTTGCCGGTCACCTCGCGCCAGACGCGGTCGAGGGCAGGCGGCACGGTATTGTCGCCCCAAGCGTGGATCAGGCAGCCGTTCGACTTCAGTACGCGCGCTGCTTCTCGCAGCGCCTGCCGGTAATCCGGCACCAGGTGAAAGATGTGGACGGCGACGGCGGCATCGAAGCTGGCATCGGCGAACGGCAGTCGGGTAATATCGGCGATGCTGACCGACACCCGCTCAGTGCGCCGCTTTTCAAGCAGCCGTCCGAGCATCTGGCGCGAGAGATCGACGCCCTGCACATGACGCACATGCGCCGCCAGCGGCAGCGCGATGCGCCCGGTGCCGACGCCCAACTCGATCAGGCGGCTGCTCGGTTCCAGACGGCCAGCGCTGACCAACAGCTCGGCGGCGCGTTCGGCCATGCCGGGCGGAAACCCGCGCGTCTGATCGTAATAATCGGCAGCGCGGTCAAAAACGATCGATCCGGCGCTCATTGGTTGTCTCCCCTGCTCACACTGCGCATGATTATGGCATGTCGAGCGCACTTGAGGTGAAAGACGGTGGTGACGCACTCTAACGCGAGGAGAACACAGCATGATGACACCGCCCGCAGGCCGCCCGCTCATGCAGGGCTATGGCATTCAAACAGAGACGGACGGCTTGCTGACATGGGACTGGGTAACGACGCGGCTGGAGACAGCACGCAGCTATTGGATCGCCTCAACACGCCCCGATGGCCGGCCGCACAGCGCCCCCGTCTGGGGCGTTTGGTTGGATGGTGCGCTCTATTTCGGCACGCAGCGCAGCGCGGTCAAGGCGCGCAATCTCGCGGTGCGCCCGGATGTCGTCGCGCATCTCGAAAGCGGTGATGAGGTCGTCATCATCGAGGGCAGGGCGCTCCCAACTGGCGACACCCCGCTGATGCCGCGCATCAACGCCCGTTATCGCGACAAGTACGGTATCGATCCTGATGCCGATCCAATACCAGACTCGCTCATGCTCTGCGTGCGTCCGCAGGTGGTGCTGGCGTGGCTGGAACAGGATTTCCCCAAGACGGCGACGCGCTGGGTCTTCGAGAGCTTGGGTTAGGGATTGGGGTCAGGGGGGTGGCTCGTCTATAATGCGGTGTTCGATAGACCGTGTCGGACGCAGCAAAAAGGCTGTCATGAGCTACGAAAGCAATCTGGAAGATACGCGCCCGCAGCCCGCCGTCATCGACGGCAGACCGGCGCAGCCGGGCGTCGTCTACGAAGGCGATGCGCCGGCCAGCGGCGGTATGAGCTGCGCGGCGCTGGCGCTGATCGGCACGCTGCTGGCCTTCGTTGCCGTGGTGATCGTCGGCCTGGCGACCTATGCGGGCTGGACGAGCGGCCAACGCGAGGCATTCGCCTTCGCCACCGCGACGCAGACCAACCGTATCAGCGAACAGCTCGCCTTCATCCCGCAGGATATCGCCAATGCGAATACGGTGCTGCTCAACGCGCGCTTGCAGTTCTTAGCCACTTTGACACCGGGTGTGCCGGAGGTTGAGGCGCTCAGCGTCACGGCGACGGCGCTCTACCTGAGCCTGCTGCCGACCGCGACGCCCAGCGCCACCGCCACACCTCCTCCAGCGCTCGACACGCCCGCACCGGCGGAGGAGCCGCTGCCCACCGCATCTGGCGGCGGTTTCGATCTGAACGCTCTGCTCCAGCGCGCGCAGGCGGCGGTCGATGCCGGCCAATGGCGCGAGGCGATCGACCTGCTGGACGCGATCAGCGGCATCGATCCTTCTTATGAGACCTCGACCGTCAGGCGGCTGCTTTCGCAAGCGCTCAACCGCTATGCTGCGGCGCTCTACAACACCTACCGACCCGGTGGGGCTGGGCGTCTGGCCGAGGCGATCGTGCTGACCGACCGCGCCGAGCAGATCGGCCCGCTCGAAGGCGGGCTGGCTTATGAACGGAACGCCGCACAGCTTTACCTCGATGCTCGGCGGCTGATCGGCTTCGACCCCTGGCAGGCGATCCGCGCGCTCGAACGGCTGACCAGCCTGGGGCCGGGGCGCTATTACGAGGAAGCGCGCCAGGAGCTGTTCAATCAATGGGTCGCGCTCGGTGACGCGCAGACGCAAATCAATGAGCACTGCCCGGCAGCGCAGTACTATCAAAATGCGCTCAACATCTTGTCGAGCGGAGCAGTGGCGGCCAAGCGCAGCAATGCGAACACGCTCTGCGCCCAAGCGACGCCGGTGCCGCTGCCGGGGACGATCTTCCCGCCCGTCGAGAGCGGTGAGATCGCGCCGATCGGGGTCGTGCAGCCGCCCGGCGGGTGAGGGCGGCTGAGCGCTGCGCCGCTCTCATAGCCTATTCACGACCCTTTCATGCGCACTTCAGTGCCTTCGTCGTATCCTAGTGCGTAGACGGATCTGGTTTGTGTGGATTGTTTTACCGGAAATTCCAGGTTCGTGGGCAGATTGGGAACGACCCATAGCCCTTCCCTTTACGACCACCCTGTGTGTCCCCCCTCGCACAGGGTGGTGCTTTTTTCACTATATCCTACCCCTAACCCCGATCAACTTCAGGGCGCGCGCAGCGCCAGGATGCGCCCGCCGCTGATGCTCAGATAGACGATGCCGTCGGGACTGACGGCGACGTCGATTGGACGGCGCGGGAAGAAGCCGCTGTTGCGATAGTTGAGCTGATCCTGGTCGAACGATTCGATCTGGCGGTAGGCATCCCCGTTCGGGATCAGGTCGTACCGTTCGATGAACTGGCCATCGGCGTCGAAGCGCAGCGCGATGACGGCGAAGCCGCGCAGGAGCGGATCGTTCCGGTTGCCGTTGAGCGCGACCAGCAGCGACCCGCGCAAGATCGGCACCGCATCGCCGGTGTAGACGGCCATACCCAGCGGCGCGCTGTGGGTCGGCAGCCGAAAAGCGGGCAGGATCGTCTGGGTCAGGCAGAACGCATCGGTGAAATCGACCTGCGCCGCGCCCAAGCAGAGCGGGAAGCCGAAGTGTGCCGTCGCCTCGCCCAAAGGCAGGCGGTTGATCTCGTCTAGATCGGCGATCGTGCGGTGGACATCCGGCGCGCGATCGCCGAACCAGAGCGCCCCCTGGTAGACCGCCAGATCGCCCGGCTGGCGCAGCCCGACGGCCTCGATCCGGCGGTCGGCGCCGTCGAGCGTGAAGCTGTAGATCGCGCCGCTTGTCAGGTTCGCATCTGGCGCGCACAGGTCGCACGGCGCGCTCACTGCGACGTAGACACGCTCGCCGCCGATGGCGATCGCGCTCGGCCAGGCTATCCCGCGCGGCAGATCGTCGGCCAACGTCTCGGCCTCGCCGTCCTGCAGGCGGTAGAGATGTCCCTCGCCGACGACGTAGAGCGCGCCCTGATGCCAGGCCAGCCCGTTCGGTCGTCTCAACCCCTCGGCGAAGATGCGCGGCGCATCGACCAGGCCATCCCCATCGCTGTCATCGAGCGCGATGATCTGCCCATGCAGCGGGCGCGCGGCATAGAGCGTACCGGCTGCATCGACCGCCAGCGCCGTGTAGGCCAAATCGCCCGCCTCCGGCGAGTCGATGACCTGTTCCAAACACACCTGCGCCGGATCGACCCAAGGTTCCGGGATGTATGTCCGCCGCTGGCCGCAGGGCGTACCGAGCTGGGCCGCAGCGGGCTGTGCGAGCAGGAGGAGGGCAGCAAGACCAAAGGGAAGCAGTGCACGTTTCACGAGCTTCATCACGATGCTGTGAGGATCTGGCGGACAGCCAGTGAGACTTCAAGCAGCGCGCTGCCGCCGCCGTGTGTGTCTTCGATCCTGGTGTTGAGCGGACGCAAACCCACCATCGCGGCGATCACGCCGCTGACCAACTCTGGGCATGTCTTCTGGCTTTCAGGCAGCGCTGCGATCGGCCTGAAAGCGTCCGTCGTGAGCGCCTGCTCGCCGATGCCCATGCGCACTTCTCCATCCTGATATCCAGCACGACTATAGACCAGACGGCACAGCGCGTCCACCTGGGAATGCGCCGCGATCTGTGGTTCAATTGGCGCAGCGAGTCAATTCGCAGGAGTCGCTGCATACCGGTGCGCCGGGCGCGAGTGTGCAGTTTGCATGACACAGACACGCTCGATGGTGAGCGTGTGCTGCCCAAGCGGGTGTAGGCGAGCGCGATGAACATCTGGTGTGTTTCTGCCCCGCTCTACAGTCACACTGACTGGGGCGGCTTCCTCAAGACGGCGCGGGTTCTGGCCGCGCGCGGGCATCGCGTGAACTGGGTCAGCGAGGAGCCGCTGCGCCCAGCGGTCGAGCGGGCGGGGCTGCCGTTCCTGGCCGTCGAGGCGACGGGCTGGCTGTGGCCGCCGCCGCCCGCGCCCGATATCAGCACGCTCAAGCCCGCCGACGCGGTCATGCTGCGCTACCGGCGCGCGCTCGATACGTGGATGAGCGAGGATCTCGTCGGCAAGGCGGTCGAGGCGCTTATACGGCTGGGGCAGAGCGCGGGCAAGCCCGATCTGATCCTGACTGATCCGTTTCTGACGGCGGCGGCGCTGGCCGCCGAGGCGTTCGATGTGCCGCTGATCGTGTGCGGCTGGCCGGCGCAGCGCGACCTCGACGACGCTTTCCTGTTCCCCGTTCAGCGCGCGCTCGGTGACGAGAGCCGCCAGCGGCTCGACCGGCTGTGCGCGCGCTTCGGTTTGGGGGCGCGCTTTTTCGCGGCTGGGCCGACGCCGTCGATCCTGAGTCCGTATCTGCATATCAGCTACTTCTCGCGCCGCTGGTACGCTGCTGATGAGGACGGGCTGCTGCCGCAGACGTTTTTCGTTGGCGGCGCGCCCGAAGTGCCCACCGATGCGCCGCCCGCATGGCTGGCCGCTATCCCCGGCGAAGCACCGCTCGCGCTGATCACGCTGGGGACGACCTTCGCTGGAGAGCTGGGCTTCTTCAGTTGGGCGGCGCAGGCGGCAGCGCGCGCCGGTTATGTGCCGGTCGTCGTGATCGGCCATCACCCGTACACGGCGGATGAGAAAGCACAGCTCAAGGCGGCGCTCCCGCCTGGCACGCGCCTGCTCAACTGGGCGCCGTTCGATCATGTGCTGCCGCGCGCCGAGCTGATCTTCCATCACGGCGGCATGGGGACGACCCACGCAGCGCTCATCCACGGCATCCCGCAGGTGATCGTGCCCCATGCGGCCGATCAGCGCGGCCAGGCGCGGCGCGCGGCGCAGGCGAAAGTCGGCCTCAATCTGACCGCGCACGATGTGCGCCAGGGGATGCTGATGCAGGCCGCCCGCGCTCTGCGCGATGATGAGCAGGTGCGCGCGACGTGCAAGATGTTCGCGGCGGAGCTGGCCGCGCTCGGCGGCCCGGCACGGGCGGCTGCGGCTGTCGAACAGGCCGTCACGTGAGCGCGGTCGTGCTCCAGCCGAGCCGGACATCGATTTGACGCATGATGCGGCGGCCTGACGGTATAATGCGGCTGTCGATGAGTTGTGTAGTGTGAGGATGGGCTGCCATGTTCGACCGGGATGCCCTTGATCTGCACCGTGTGCGCCGCGCCGAGTGGGAGGCGACCACGCTCGCCAAGTCGCTTAACCGACTGCCGGAGCGCCGCCAAGTGTTCACCACGCAGTCCAGCGTCCCGGTCGAACGCGTGTACACGCCAGCCGACGTGCCCGACCTCGATCATGATCGCGATCTCGGTCTGCCAGGAGAATACCCGTACACACGCGGCATCCACCCGACCGGGCACCGCGCCCGCCTGTGGACGATGCGCATGTTTGCTGGCTTCGGCACGGCGGAGGAGACCAACGCCCGTTTCAAGTATCTACTCGATCAAGGCAACGCGGGTTTGTCAGTCGCGTTCGATCTGCCCACGCTGATGGGCTACGACACCGACGCGCCGGAGGCGTTGGGCGAATTCGGCAAGTGCGGCGTCGCGGTCAGCTCGCTGCAAGACATGGAGACGCTGTTCGACGGCATCCCCCTCGGCGAAGTCTCCACCAGCATGACGATCAACGGCCCGGCCGCGGTCTTGTGGGCGATGTACATCGTGACGGCGGAGAAGCAGGGCGTCTCGCCTGAACGGCTGCGCGGCACACTTCAGAACGACATCTTGAAAGAATACATCGCCCAAAAAGAGTTCATCTTCCCGCCCGCGCCGTCGATGCGGCTGGTGACCGATACGATCGAATTCGCCACCCAATACTTGCCTCAGTGGAACCCGATCAGCATCAGCGGCTATCACATCCGCGGGGCGGGCAGCACCGCCACGCAGGAACTCGCCTTCACGCTCCGTGACGGCATGGAGTACGTCGAGGCGTGCCTCCTCCGCGGGCTGGACATCGACGCCTTCGCCCCGCGCCTTTCCTTCTTCTTCAACTCCCACAACGAGTTCTTCGAGGAGATCT
>CAYTME010000148.1:0-222 GCA_964438415.1 uncultured Pleurocapsa sp.
GAAAACAGAGTCGCGACGGGAGACACGATGGACAAACGGATGGTGCAGTTCATCCGCGCCCTGCGCGCCGCCGGCGTGCGCATCTCGCTGGCGGAGAGCGTGGATGCGCTCAAGAGCGTCGATGTCGTTGGCGCGGGCGAACGCGACCTGTTTCAGGCCGCGATGAAGACCACGCTCGTCAAAGAAGCGCGCGATCAGGGCACTTTCGAGTATTTCTTCCCA
>CAYTME010000148.1:266-2708 GCA_964438415.1 uncultured Pleurocapsa sp.
CGCAGCAGAGCGAGACGCTGCGCCAGGCGCTGCAGTCGCTCATGGGCAGCCCGGAGGCGCTGCGCGATCTGCTGCGTCAGCTCTTGCAGGGGCAGCCATTCAGCCAGCAGCAGCTTGACCAGGCAGCAGAACAGATCGGTCTGAACCAAACGTCCGACATGAATATGCGCCATTGGATGGAACGGCGCATGAACCGCCAGCTCAATATGCAGCAGATCCAGCAGCTCATCGATGAGCTGCTGCAGGCATTGGAGCAGCTCGGCATGGAAGCGGGCGCGCGCGAACAGATCCGCCAGATGCTTGAGCAGAACGCCGAGGGTTTGGCCGAGCAGATCGCGCAGTACACCGGCGCGACGCTGGCCGAACAGATGGCCGATCGCGAACCTGACCCGAAACCCGACCTGCTCGATGTGCCGTTCACCCGCCTGAGCGACGAGGACGCCGATCACCTGCGCGATGAGATCCGCCGCTTGGCAGCACGGCTGCGCAGCCGTGCCGCGCTGCGCCAGCGCCGCGCCCACACCGGCACGCTCGACCCGCGCAAGATGCTGCGCGCCAACATGCGCTACGGCGGCGTGCCGATCGAGCTGCGCTACCGCACGCGCCATGTCAAGCCGTGCCTGGTCTTGATCTGCGACATCAGCACATCGATGCGCTACTGCGCCGAATTCCTGCTCACGCTCATCTACGAGCTGCAAGATCAGGTCGCCCGCACCAACAGCTACATCTTCATCAGCGACCTGGTCGATATCAGCATGATCTTCACGGAGATGCAGCCGCAGGAGGCCGTCGAGCGCGTGCTCAAGGAGAACAAGCCGGGCTACTACAATACCGATCTGGGGAACAGCCTGGCCACCTTCAAGCGCGATCACATGAGCACGGTGACCTGCAAGACGACGGTCATCATCCTGGGCGATGGGCGCAATAACTATAACAACCCGCGCTGCGAGATCGCGCAGGAGATACAGCGCAAAAGCCGCCGCTTGATCTGGTTCAACCCGGAGCCGCCGTCGCAGTGGGGCACGGGCGACAGTGATATGCTAGAGTACGCGCCGCTGTCGAACGGCGTCTACCGCGTGAGCAATCTGCGCGAGCTGGCGGCGGCGGTCGATCGGATCTTGGCCGATGGCTGAGCCGCTCAGCGCGCCGTGAGCAGCATCCAGAAGCCGACAGTCTGTCCGAGCAGCAGCGCGCCGAGACAGACGTAACCGCGTACCGATGGCCGTCCCAGCGCGTAGGCGGCGGTGGTGAAGCGCTCGACGATGAGCGCGCTGGCCAAGCCCAGGATCAGACCGCCGAAGAACGCCGAGATGAAGGCCAAGAAACCCATGAACGGCCGGTCGCTCACAGCCGCGACCGTCGCCGCCATGCCCATCGCCGTGCACAGGAACGCCAGGGCGGTCATGCTTTCGCGCGCGAACAGATCGACCGCGCGCGGATTGAGCGAGAGCGCCAGCAGCCCCAACGCAAGCGGCAGCAGGATCAGCGTCAGCGCCAGCCAGGTGCCCGTGCCGCCGATCTCTTTGCGCACGTACTCCGACCGGTAAAGGCGCACGATCTGGTCGGGCGCGGTCAGGATCCACCAGAACAGCCGCCCCTGCAGCAGCGGATGCCAAACAGGCAAGCGCTCATGATTCCAAGACGTTTGTTCATCATCTGGGCCGTTCGTCGATCGTTTGCGCTTCGGCTTCCCATCCTCGTGTGGGCTTGTCGACCGCCACGCACGGGGCTTGTGCCTCGGCTCATGCGGCTCTTCGCCGCCGGTCAGGGAAACGTGACTTCGTTCGCGGTATGGACCTTTGAGCAGTTCGGAAAACCAACGGCTCTGCTGCTCGCGCTGCATCTCGTCCGACATCGAACTCATGCCTCGCCTGTGCGTCTTTTCAGTTGACTCTAGTATACGCTGTCCCTGTGAATGGCGGCTGAGCGCCGCGCATGATGAACACCGCCTGTGAACATATCGCCGATTGGATGGACGCTCACGACCTGCTCGGCATGCCGTCGTAAGGCGTACCGAGCAGCAGACCGATCCGCTCGATCAGGATTTCCGCCACACGAGTCTTGGTTGTCAGGTCGAGTTCGAGCTGCCCGCCTTGCGCGTCCAAGATCACCACCCGGTTGGTATCGACATCGAACCCTGCGTCGGCGGCGCTGATGTCGTTGGCGACCAGCAGATCGACGCCTTTGCGCTCGATCTTGGCGCGGGCATACACGCGCAGATCGCGGCTTTCGGCAGCGAAACCGACGACGACCCGCGGGCGCTGGGTTTGCGCACGCCGGGCTTTGACCGCCTCTAGGATGTCCTGCGTCCGTTCGAGCGCGATCGCCGGCGCATCGTCGTCGAGTTCCGACTTCTTGATCTTGTGCTCGGCAGCCGCGCGCGGTCGGAAATCGGCGACCGCCGCCGCCATCACCAAGACGTCGGCCTGATCGACGTGCGCC
>CAYTME010000148.1:2720-4371 GCA_964438415.1 uncultured Pleurocapsa sp.
GAGCAGCTCCGCAGCCGTCTCGATCGGCACAAGCTGTGCGCCGTACGGCGCTGGCAGCCCGCGCGCCGATGAGATCAGCGTCACCTGCGCCCCCGCGTCGATGGCCGCCTGGGCGATCGCGTAGCCCTGCTTGCCGCTGGAGCGGTTGGTCAAAAAGCGCACCGGATCCAGCGGTTCGCGCGTGCCACCCGCGGTCACGATCACATGCCGACCGGCCAAGCTGCCCCCAGCGCCGAGTGCCTGACGCAGCGCGCCGAGCAGAGTCGGCGTCTCCGGCAGGCGTCCCTGCCCGCTCATGCCCGATGCGAAGCGCCCGACTTCCGGTTCGACCACGCGCACGCCCCGCTCGCGCAGCAGCGCCAGATTCGACTGCACGGCCGGGTGCGCATACATCGCCCCGTCCATCGCCGGCGCGACCAGCACCGGGCAGCGGGCAGCCAGCGCCGTCACCGCTAGCAGATCGGCCGCGGAGCCGTGTGCGAGCCGCGCTAAAGCATCGGCAGTGGCGGGTATGACGGCCAGCAGATGCGCGCTTTCACCTAGCCCCACGTGGGCGATATGGGTCGGCAGGGCGCCTGCCGCGCTGGTTTCCCACATACTGATGTAGACCGGGCGTCCGGTCACCGCCTGGAACGTGAGCGGCGTGACGAACTGCCGGGCAGCATCGGTCATGATCGTATCGACCAGCGCCCCCGCCTGCGTCAGCTTGCTGGCCAGATCGACCGCCTTGTAGCAGGCGATGCTGCCGCACACGCCGAGGACGATCCGCTTGTTTTCGAGCAGCGTGATGATCGATTGCATGGTGTGTCCCCCCTCTCTGCGCCCGCCCATTGTCGCGTGGTTCGCCCCCATGGTACACATTTCCTACGACACGCTTGCCGTTTTGGTTGGCACACGGTACAAATCTGATGCAATCTGATAACAAATCGGTTCAGATGAGGCTGTGAAACATCGATGGAAAGCCCACAAGTTCGCGACCAGATCGCGGCACTGCGCGCGCTGGCGAACCGCTTGACGCTGAAAGCGCGCGACTACGCCGCCGAGGCCAAGCGGCAGCCCCCCGGCGATCCGCACGGGGAATACCTGCGCGGGCTGGCTGAAGCTTATTACAAGTCGGCGCTCGAATTGGCCGACATCTTGAAGGGCAAGAACCTTCCCGCCGATGCCCAGCCGACCGCGCCAGCACCCGCCGTCACCGCCCCGGCAGCGGCCGCAGCCAGACCGTCAGCGCCTCCACCGCCGCCGCCTCAATTCGCAGCCATGTCCTTGCACGAGGTGCTCCAGCTTCTGGAATTCGCCAACGCGACGCCGCGCGATGTGACGCCCCAGAAAGATGGCAGCTTTTACGCTGTGTTCTCGCGCTGGCAGCCGCTCCATGAAAACGAGCGCATCGAGCGGATCCAGAAAGCCGACCCGAGGATCGTCATCATCGCCAGCGGTCGCAACCGCGAAACGTCGGATCCGTTCGTCCACTTCGGCTTTAAGTTCGGCTGAGCTTCGGCAGCCGCTCAGGTCGGCGCGCAGCTTGTGCCTGTGGAAAGAGATGCGACCATGACCGAGTCCGCCGATGCAGCCACGCTGGAACAGATTCACGCCGCCCGAACGGCGTATGGCTGGCCGCCGGAGCGGCATCGGGTGCCTTTTCGCAATC
>CAYTME010000148.1:4382-5691 GCA_964438415.1 uncultured Pleurocapsa sp.
ATGCTCTCGCTGCACGCCACGGTCACACCGGATCGCAAGTTTCTGATCCATTACGACGCCGAAGGCCAGCGCGAAAGCTTCACCTACAGCCAGTTCAACGCGCGCGTGCATCAGGCGGCGGGTTTTCTCTACGACGATCTGGGGGTGCGGCGCGGTGACCGCGTGGCTATCATCGCCTACAACCACGCAGAGACGGTCATCCTCTATTTCGCCTGCTGGTTGATCGGTGCCGCGATCGCGCCGCAGAACAGCGCGGAAGATGATCAGCGCATCGCCTACATCCTGCGCAACAGCCGCGCTCAGGTCTGCTTCGTGCGCAGCGAATACCTGGAGCGCGCCCAGCACATCATCTTCGGCGACGAAAAAGACCTCGGCGTCCCCAATATCCGCCAGATCGTGATCCTGGGCGCGCGGCCCGCGGACGACCGCAGTGGGTACCCCTGCTTTGCCGACGAGATCGCCGACCGGCCGACGACCTTCGTCAGCACCGATGAACGCCCCGCGCTGGAAGATGAGGCGCTGCTCGTCTACACGAGCGGCACGACCGGCGCGCCCAAAGGCGTCGTGCTGACGCAGTACAACCTGCTGATCGACGCCCAGGCCATCGCCCAATGGCACGCCATCACCGGCAGCCAGCGCATGATGTGTGTGCTGCCGATCCATCACGTCAACGGCATCGTTGTCACGCTGGTGACGCCGCTCTACGCCGGCGCTTCCACCGTGCTCAACCGCGCTTTCTCCTCGTCCAGCTTCTGGAAGCGAATCGCCGACGAGCGCGTCCAGATCGTGAGCGTCGTGCCGACGATGCTCCAGTTCTGTCTCGACCATGCCGAGGCTCAGCGCGCGCGCGGCGCGTCGATCTGGGGTGATGGGGTCGAAAAGGCCGACCTGCGCCATTTTCGACACCTCATCTGCGGCGCGGGCACGCTGGCGATGTCGCTGGTCAAAACCTTCGAGGAGCAGTTCGCAGTGCCGGTCATCCATGGTTACGGCTTGAGCGAAACGACGTGCTACAGCTGCTTCCTGCCGATCGATCTGACGTGGGATGAGCACCGAGACTGGCTGCTGGCGCACGGCTATCCGAGCATCGGCTGCCCGATCGACGTCAACGAGATGGCGATCTTCGATGCCGAGGGCACCGGGCGCATGCTCGGGCCGGGCGAACGCGGCGAGATCTGCATCCGCGGCCACAACGTCATGCGTTACTACTATTTACGCCCGGACGCCAACCGCGAAACCTTTCGTTTCGGCTGGTTCCGCAGCGGCGATGAAGGATTTTACCTGACCGACGAACAGGGACGCCCGTTCT
>CAYTME010000148.1:5719-9426 GCA_964438415.1 uncultured Pleurocapsa sp.
GATCAATCGGGGCGGTGTGAAGTTCAGCCCGTTCGATATCGAAGAAGTCCTGTTGGAACTGCCCGCTGTTAAGGTCGGGCTGGCGGTCGCCTTCCCGAACGATTATTACGGAGAAGAAGTAGGTGCGTACGTGGTGCTGCACGAGGGCATGAGTATCAGCGCTGACGACATCCTCAGCCACTGCCGCGCGCGCATGACATTCGAGAAGAGTCCCAAGGTGGTCGTATTCGGCACCGAGATACCCGTCACCACAACGGGCAAGTACCAACGCCTGCGGCTGCGAGAGCTTTTCAGTGCCTGGCAGCAGACGCAGTTTCGCAAGTGAGCGATTTTTGCGAATTATTCATAAGTTCTCGCTGGATTTCTGCGTGTGCCGGCGCATAATTGCCGGTAGGAGAGGTGCGCGCGAGTCGGCACCTGACCTACACTCAGTATCTTTGCAGACAGGCTTTATGGAATGCAGAAGGCAAACACAGTCCTGCTGTTCATCGGTGTCTTCGCCCTGCTGTTCTTGCTGCCGGTGGCTTCGCATGGGCAGGGAGACTTCTGCCCTGCGCTGGTGCGCCGCGCGCTGGATGAGGTCGCTCGAGCGTGTGCGGATCTGGGACGCAACAGCGCCTGCTACGGCTACAACCGCGTCGATGCCACCTTCCATGAAGCGCAGCGCGCCGACTTCTTCGCCGAACCGGCCGATCGCGCCGACCTGGTCGAGATCGAGACGATCCAGACCGCCGCGCTCGATCTGGAGCAGAGCGAGTGGGGCATCGCCCTGCTGAAAGTCCAAGCTAACCTGCCCGAGACGCTGCCCGGACAGGCCGCGACCTTTGTGCTGCTCGGCGATACGACCTTGCAGTCAGCTGGCGAACGCCAGCCAGCGGCAAACGTCACCCCGATCCGAGTGACCACGATCGATCCCTTGAATATCCGCTCGCGTCCGTCGGAGCGCTCGAATGTCGTCGGCAGCGTTACACGAGGCACGACGCTGGTCGCCGACGGCATCGACAGCGCCGATGCCTGGCTGCGCATCGTCTATGACGGCATACCGGGCTGGATCAACCGCAGCTATGTCGAGGCGGAAGGCGATCTCGACAGCCTGCCGCAGGTCGATGCGGCCGCGAGCGGCGCGATGCAAGCCTTCTCTCTGCGCACTGGATTAGCCGGGACGCGCTGCGACCAAGCGCCGCCCTCGGTGCTGGTCGTGCAAAGCCCGCGCCATATCGCCATCGATCTGAACGTCAATGGGGTCGATATCCGCATCGGCTCGACCGTCGCTTTTCGCGCCAATCCCCAAACCGGCATGAAGGTGAGCGTACTCGACGGGCGCGCCGAGGTCGGCGGCTTGGTCATCCCGACCGGCTTCACGATCGCGTTCGACTTGGATGAGCAGGGGCGCGTCAGCAGCCCGCCGTACGGGCTGCGCCCATTCGACAGCACCGAGCTGGCCGAATACGCGACGCTCAACCAGCTCCCCGCGTCGATCATGAATTACGCCGTCGAGCCGCCGACCGCGGGCGATATCGCCGCGTTCATCGCCGGAGCCAGCCGCCGCCCCGACAAATCCGCCGCCGCCCGCGGTCGCCGAGCAGGGCGCTGCACCGGCGGTCGAGCCTGTGATCGGACGGCCCGCACCGACGGACATGACGCCAGCGCCGACCGAGGTGACTCCGCTGCCGCCGACCGAGACACCGATAGCAGCAGAAACGACTCCGCCGCCGCCCGAGACGCCCATACCAGCAGAAACGACTCCGCCACCTCCCCCTGAGACGCCGACGCCCGCAGTCACACCGCCGGTCGAGCCGACCCAGTTCGTGCGGCTTCAGCTCACCGCGATGTGCTCACCCGATCCGGACAGCTACCGCGTGTGGCGGGTGCGCAACAGCAACCCGTTCGATGTGCCGTTCACTTGGGATATCGCAGGATCGGGTCAGAGCGGATCGGGCATCGCTGCCGCCAACGGGGATACCTTCTTCCAGACGACCACCGAGCGCGGCGCGGGCGGCACACCGACCGCCAACACGCTGCGCCTGTTCGCCGATGGCCGGCAGCAGGACGTCAAGGCGAGCAATCCGGCGCGCTGTTCGTGAGCGGCGCGTGCGACGCCTCGACGACCGACCAGTGATCGCCGAGGCTGGGGACGCTGACGAAGCGGAATTCGGGCAGCCACAATCCGGTGAGCGCGCCGCCGTGGACGCAGCCCGTGTCCAGGCCGTAGACGCGGTTTTGCCAGACGAACGGCGCAGCACCGTTGTAACGCCGATGCCCGACGATCAGCGGCTTATCGCCATCGTAGCGGGTATACCAGGGTGCCTCGCCCTGCGCCTGGACGACGGCCTCGCCGGTCAGCGTGCCGTTGAGCACAACGTCGCGCTGCGCCGCCAGCGGCACGCCGGCCTGCCAAAAGCCGTGCACGATCAGCGCGCAGTCCAGCTCGATGTAATCCGGCAGACTGCGCAGATAATCGACCGCCGCCGGGTAGGCCGCCGCACCGATCTGCTCGCGGGTGATGATCTGCGAAACCGCCACCGCAGTCTCGCCCGCGAAGCTGCGGATGTGCTTGCGCTCGTGGTTGCCCCGGATCGTGCGCGCGTTCGGCTGCGTCTGAAAAAACGCCAGCACACGCGGTGAGTCCGGCCCACGGTCGAGGATATCCCCGACCGCGATGATGTCGTCATCATCCGTCACACCGGCGCGCTCGAGCAGCAGCATCAGCTCATCATAACAGCCGTGAATATCGCCGATGACCAGCGCGCGCCTCATCGCTCAAGCGCCGCCTGTTCGGATATCTGGTTGCGCATCGTCTGCGGCTCCTATGTCATGAGAAGAATCGAGAGTCAATCGAAGTCGGTCGGCCACTCAGGATGTGCACGATGATCGAAGAAGCGCGCGATCTGAGCGGCGGTGACGCGCGCGGTCGAAAGCTCCGGCAGCGCATCGCGCGGGAAGAAGTCGACGCCCGCCGTCTCCAGATTCGGCCCATCGATCCGCTCATCGCTCAGCAGCTCGCACAAGAAGAACAGCTTGTACACATGATTCGGATGCGGCGGGTGGCCGTGTTTGCTGCGGTCGTAAAGCGCCAGCAGCTTGACCGCGCGCACGCGGTAGCCGCTTTCCTCCCATGCCTCCCGCTCAACGGCCTCGCTCGGCGACTCGCTGATGTCGATCCAGCCGCCGGGCAGCGTCCAGCGGTTGTGATCGAGCTTCTCTTGGACGAGCAGGATGCCGTCACCGCGAAAGATGACCGCCCGCGCATCGAGCTTCGGCGTGGCATGACCGGTCTCCTGCGCGAGCAGATCGCGCACGACCGTCATCTCGTGCAGGCTGTATTCGGCGATGATCTCGGCGGCGATATCACGAATCTGCTCGAAGCGCTCACGGTCGAACGGTCGTGGATCGTAATTGAGGCCGTTCTGAGCGATCGCGTTCAAACGCTGCGCCCAGTCGAGCCAACGCGGTACCGGCATAAACTGCTCTGCCTCCTCATCACGTAATCTATCGATCCGGCTGCAAGGCCGCAGCGACCTGCCGCGCCGCCGCGCGCCCCTGCTCGATCTGCTGATCGAGGCGGAAAGCGCGGTAATCGCTGCCCACCAGTGCGACCGGCCTCGGCAGCAGCGAGTCGATCGCATCCATCGTGCGCATGTGCTCGGGCGCACGACGCGTCAGCGGGTCGCCCTCCGGCCAAAAGTGCGCCCAAGCCGCGACCGGCT
>CAYTME010000148.1:9436-9870 GCA_964438415.1 uncultured Pleurocapsa sp.
GCACGCGCGGCGTTCAGCGCCGCTTCCGGCGCGGCGACAGCCGGATCGTGTCCGAGACGGACGCCGACCCGGATCATCACATGGCCGGGCGGCACCCGCGATGCCTGCGCATGACTTTCGATGAAGCGGATCGCGCTGCCCGTTTCGATCGGCGGCAGATCGCCGAGGTCGTCCACTCGAAAACCGAGCGACACGCAGACGGTCGGATCGTAGCGGTAGCCTTCAAGCAGCAGTGCAGCTTCCGGCACCAGAGAATAGAGCATATGCGCGGCAAAACGTGCTGGCACCGCGACCACGACGCCGCGCGCTGCCAGCAGCAGCCCATTTTCCAGACAGACGCCGAAATGTCGATCGTCGGTCAGCGGCCCGACACTGCTCACGGCCATGCGCTGGTGGCGCGCCTTCGGGCGGCGCTGATGCTGCGCATGGCCGTG
>CAYTME010000149.1:0-718 GCA_964438415.1 uncultured Pleurocapsa sp.
AAGGGCACATAGCTGATCTCGACGCCGCTGGCGGCGGCGCGCCGGGCTGCGGCCGCAGCATCGCCGACGGTCTGGATGCCGTCGCTCAGAATGACGATGCGGCGGGCGGCATCGGCGGGAAAGAGGCCGAGACCGATGCGGATCGCCTCAGCCAGATCGCTGTTGCTCGTGATCGGCCGGGAACGCAGGCCGGGCAGCTCGCGCACGCCGCTGAGTGCCCGTTCGACCAGCGCATTGGCACCGAAGACGACGATTGCCGCTTGGTCGTCGGGCGTCATGCGTCCGAGCGCATCGCGCAGATAGTCGAGCTGTGCCTCGCGCGCGCTGGGGCTGATGCTGTCCGAGACATCGACCAGGAAGACGACCGCCAGCCGGTCGGCGGAACGCACGCTCTGAGCGCCCGCCAGCGCCAGGACGACCAGCGTGACGATGACGCAGCGCACCAGCAGGCTCGCCAGGTCGCGCCCACGGCGATACGGCAGGCGCGGCAGTCCGAGATAGACGATGGGCACGAGGGCGATCAGGAGCAGGAGCGCCAGCGGCGCGGTCAATATCATAGCGAGCGAGTCCTCACCGACGTGGCGTAAACTATACCACAAACGGCAGCACCCGCCGGTTCAGATATACCCCCTCTCTGCCGAGCAGCAGCGGAGAGGGGGAGAGAAGAGGCTTTGCAGCCGTGATGCCTACGGACTGGATCGCTGAAGTCCGGGTCGCT
>CAYTME010000149.1:772-3922 GCA_964438415.1 uncultured Pleurocapsa sp.
CAGCTGGCTTTGCCCAGGTGATCGCCGTAGAAGAATGCGACGTAGATGACGCAGCCGGCGAGAAATGCCGCAGCGATGCTGCACCAGATCAGACCGACTTGCAAGAACAGGAGCGCCCACACGAGCTGGAAGGCGACGAAGAAGATCTCCGCCAGCACATACGGCCAATGGATCTTGATCGCATAGCGTTTCTTGATCGCCGCAGAGCGTTTGCCTGCTCCATTCACCGAAGCCGCCTTCGGCGTGCGTTCGAACTCGCTGGACATCGAACCGAACAACCCTTCGGTGAAGGCGCTGAACTGATGGGGCAGCATTCCCGTGCTGATGATGACCTGCGGGAAGATGCGGGCCGCGCGCTTGAGGAATGTCACAGGCGTGAGGCGCTCTTGATATGTGTGCTTGGTCTCAAGCGATGCGACAGCGGCGGATATCGACAGCCACACCACACTGGGAGCGAGATACAGGAGCAGGCCGGTCGTCGCATCGAACGCGCCGAACCAGAAGCCGTTGTAGATCGCGAATGGCAGGAGGATGATCCAGAGCATCCAGATGGGCCACTGCCAGGAAATGCACATGTGATACAGCAGCGGGATCCGTCTCCACCACGACGTCGGGTAGCGGAAGAGCAGCGTCCCCAGGTGCATCCGCTGAAGCTGCACCCACCCCTGCGTCCAGCGCTTCTGCTGCGCCTTGTAGGCGGTGTAGGTGGCGGGCAGCTCACTCGGCACGACGATCTCTTTGACGAACTTCGTCCGGTATCCCGCAAACAGGTGGCGGAAGCTCAATTCGCAGTCCTCGACCAGACTGGTCGCCTTCCAGCCGCCCACGGCCTCGATCGCCGAGGCTCGCCAAACCCCAGCCGTCCCGGTGAAATTCACGAACTTCCACATCGCCGAGCGCCACGACATTTGCAGGGTGTGATGATCATCGACCCACAGAGACTGCGAGAGCGTGAGCGCCGACTCCTCGTGGTTGAGATGTCCCCACTGCGCCTGCACCAACGCCAGACCTGTGTCCGGCGTGCCGTCTTCCAGGTAGAAGTGCGGGATCGTGCGCAGCAAGTAATCGCGCGGCGGCACAAAGTCGGCATCGAAGATGACGAGGAACTCACTGTCCGTTTGCAGCCGACCTGCCTCAAGCGCCCCAGCCTTGTAGCCTTGGCGGTTGGTGCGGTGGAGTGCGCGGCAGTCGATCCCCTGCGACCGTACTTCGGCGCAAACCTGTTCGACCAAGCGGCGGGTATCGTCGTCGGTGGAGTCGTCGAGCACCTGAATGGAGAAGCGGTCTCGCGGCCATTCCATGTTGGCCGCGGCCTCGATGACACGGCGGGCAACTGCGTGCTCGTTGAACATCGGAAGCTGCACGCAAACCGTCGGGTATTCTTGCGGCATCTTCCCCGGCACCTCCGGCTTGCGACCTTTCCAGTAAAAGCCGAGGCGCTCCACGATCCCGAAAACCTGAAAGAGCATGATCACCAGGAAGGGGATGTGAAATGCGGCGGTGATCACCAGCCAGACAGGCGTGCCCAGCTCATCGCGCTGGTCCTGCGGTCCGATCGCGACCGTGAGCACGACGAGTGCAGCGACAGCCAGCAGCAGGCCGGCATTGACCATCCACCACCTAAACCATGACGAGCGCGACGGCTGTCGCAGAGTCGAGACCGAGTTTGCAGTGTTCTTCATCAAGCGTGTATCTCCATGATGTGCTTTGCGATATCGATGTTCGAGATTGGTTGGTCGCAGCAGCGGCGCGCGCAGGCCGGTGTTTCACCGTATGTGAAATTCGTCCAGAGCGCGGCGCATCGTGCGAGCGCCATCCGCCCCTATCGACCAGCGAACGGGGAAAAGGTTACGGAGGGGGTTTACTTTTTTAGCCTCCTCTTAAGGTGTCATCTGGCAAGTTTTGGGTCGCTTTGCCGCCAGCCGAGCGCGGCACTTCACAGGTGCAGATGTGTCTGTTACAATCGAACGCTATGGACGATGCAGCCTGGATGCGCGTCGCGCTGGCCGAAGCCGAACGCGCGCTCGCCAGCGGTGATGTGCCGATCGGCGCGATCGCAGTCTGCGGCGGTGAGATCATCGGCAGGGGGCACAACCAGCGCGAACGCGACCGCGACCCTACTGCGCATGCCGAGATGATCGCTATCCGCCAGGCCGCGCAGCACTTAGGCGGCTGGCGCCTGGACGGTGTGACGCTGTACTGCACGCTCGAACCTTGCGCGATGTGCGCAGGCGCGATGGTGCTGGCGCGGCTGCCCAGGCTGGTTTACGCGGCGATCGACCCGAAGGCGGGGGCGGCAGGCAGCATCGTCGATCTGCTGCGCCATGACCGGCTCAACCACCGGGTCGAGGTGCAGGCAGGCTTGCTCGCCGATGAGGCGGCGGCGCAGATCCGCGCCTTTTTCAACAGCCTGCGCGAGTGAAAATTCCAATTGGAGAGGTGCCGGAGTGGTTGAACGGGCTCGTCTCGAAAATGAGTATGGTCGCAAGGCCATCGAGGGTTCGAATCCCTCCCTCTCCGCCACAAAGAACGCCGCTCATCACCAGTCTATGATGGGCGGTTTTGTATTTGCTGCACGCGCGTTCAGCCAGCTCCCCCCGATCTTGTCGCTCATTCAGGTGCGCGGTGGTAGACTTCGCGTACCATGAAGATACAGGGCCAAATGCCCTGTGTCCGACAAAAGATTAGGGGGATTCTTCCATGCTGACGCCGGTCGAGAAGATGGCCTTCATCATGCTCGCGCTGCTTGCCATCGGCGCGACCTATATGGGTTTCCGCGATATGTACCTGACCATCCACCGCGGTCGGGGAAAGCTCTATCTCGATAACCTGCCGCGCCGCGCGTGGCAGGCGCTGCGCGTGTACATCACGCAGAACACGACCCTGCGTACCCGCCCCATCTCCAGCTTGTTCCACCTGGGCATCGTCTGGGGGTTCACCTTCTACTTCCTGGTCAACGCGCTCGATCTGGTGCGCGGTTTCGTCGCCGGTTTCGATGAAACGCTCAAAGGGTTGGGTTTCGTCTACGACGCTTACCGGCTGTTGGCCGATGTCTTCAGCGTCGCCGTCATCGTCGGCGTCGTCTATTTCATCCTGCGCCGGCTCGTGCTGCCCAACAAGCGCGAGCTGACCTATCACGACAATGTGCTG
>CAYTME010000149.1:3933-5769 GCA_964438415.1 uncultured Pleurocapsa sp.
CAAAGCGGGCACCGTCATGCAGGACTCGATGATCGTCGCGTCTTTCATCCTCATCCACGTCGGAGCGCGCTTTCTGGGCGAGTCCGTCATCGCCGCCGCTGAACCCGACCCGCTGATGCCGTTCGCGACTCTGGTCGCGCCGATCTGGGCAGGGCTGAGTGCCGACGGCATGCGCGTGCTGGAGCATCTGTTCTGGTGGCTGGCGCTGGGCGGCATCCTCCTCTTCACACCGTACTTTGCCTACAGCAAGCACGCGCATCTGTTCATGGCACCGCTCAATTTCCTGACGCGCCCACAGCGCACATCGCTCGGCGAGATGGAAAAGCTCGATTTCGAGGACGAGACGCTCGAACAGTTCGGCGCCAACAAACTCGAAGACTTGACGCGCACCAACATCTTTGACGGCTTCGCCTGCATCATGTGCAACCGCTGCCAGGATGTGTGCCCGGCGTACACGACCGGCAAAGAGCTGTCGCCAGCCGCTTACGAAGTCAACAAGCGCTATGTCCTGCGCGAGCACATGCACGATCTGGCTGGCGGGGCGACTTCGCCATTTTCGCTCATCGGCAGCACCATCAGCGAGTCGGCGGTCTGGGCGTGTACGGCCTGCGGCGCGTGCATCGATATCTGCCCGGTTGGCAACGAGCCGATGCTCGACATCCTCGACATACGCCGTGATGCCGTGCTGATGCAAAGCGAATTCCCGAAAGACCTGCAGAACGCCTTCAAGGGCATGGAGCGCCAGGGCAACCCGTGGGGCAACCCGGAGAACCGCTTCAACTGGGCCAAAGGGTTGGAGTTCCCGATACCGACGGTCGATGAAAACCCGGATTTCGACATTCTCTACTGGGTTGGCTGCGCGGCCTCGTATGACCCGCGCGCGCAGATCACGGCGCGCTCGCTGGTCAAAGTGATGCACCGCGCTGGCGTCAATTTCGCCGTGTTGGGCGAGGCCGAAAACTGCACCGGGGACAGCGCGCGCCGCGCCGGCAAAGAAGACCTGTACCAAGAACTGGCGATGCAGAACGTCGAGACGCTCAACGCCGTGCAGCCCAAGCGCATCGTCGTCACCTGCCCGCACTGCCTGCATAACCTGGGCAAGGAATATCACCAGTTCGGCGGTCATTACGCGGTCATCCATCACACCGAGCTGATCGAGGAGCTGATCAGCGCCGGTCGGCTGCCGGCAACCGCCCGTCCTGGTGCGCAGCCGAACGTCACCTTCCACGATCCGTGCTATCTGGGGCGGCACAACGGCGTGTTCGATGCGCCGCGTCACGTCTTGGGTGCTCTCGGCGCGGCGCAGATCGAGATGCCCCGGCATGGGCGCAGCTCGTTCTGCTGCGGCGCGGGCGGTGCGCAGTTCTGGAAAGAGGAGGAGCACGGCGAGCAGGCCAAAGCGACCGGCGCTGAGGTGCTCGCGGTCGGCTGCCCGTTCTGTATGCAGATGTTCACCAGCGCTCAGACATCGGTCGAAGGCGGGCCGGAGGTCAAAGATATCGTCGAGCTGATCGCCGAACAGCTGCCAGAAGCGCTGCCGGCAGCGACCGTCGCTGCCGACTGAGGCCGGATGGGTCCGATGCAGTTCGAATCGATGACGTCGCCTCGCATCATCTTCGGCATCGGCGCGGCAGCGCAGATCGGCGCGATCGCCGTCGATCTGTGCGCTACCCGCTGCGCCCTAGTCGTGACCGGCAGCGATCCGGCGCGCGCGCAGCCTGTGCTGGCGAGCCTGGAGGGCGCCGGCGTGCGGCCGCTCATCTTCCCGACGCGGGGCGAGCCGAAAGTCGAGACGGCGCTGGCCGGTGTGCAGGCCGCGCGCGATGGCGGCTGTGA
>CAYTME010000149.1:5788-9869 GCA_964438415.1 uncultured Pleurocapsa sp.
CATCGACGGCGGCAAAGCGATCAGCGCACTGGCGACCAATCCCGGCGACCCGCTCGATTACCTGGAGGTGATCGGGAAAGCACAGCCGCTGGGACGCGCGCCGCTGCCCTACATCGCCGTGCCGACGACAGCGGGCACTGGCTCCGAGGTGACGCGCAATGCCGTGCTCGCCTCGGAAGCCAACCGCGTCAAGGTCAGCCTGCGCAGCCCGCTCATGATCCCGCGCGCTGCCGTCATCGACCCGGCACTGGCGCGCGATCTGCCGCCGGCGGTGACCGCCAGCTCCGGCATGGACGCGCTGACGCAGGTGATCGAGCCGTTCGTCAGCCTGAAGGCCAACCCGATGACCGACGCCATCTGCCGCGAGGGGATGGCGCGCGCGGCCCGCTCGCTGCGCCGCACGTACAGCCAACCCGATGATCTGGAGGCGCGGGCGGACATGGCGGTCACCGCGCTCTTCAGCGGCATGGCGCTGGCGAACGCGGCGCTTGGGGCGGTGCACGGATTCGCCGGGCCGATGGGCGGCATGTACCCGATCGCGCACGGCACAATCTGCGCGCGTTTGCTGCCGGTCGTCATGGCGGTCAACATCCGCGCGCTGCGCCAGCGCCAGCCCGATCACCCCGCGTTGGGGCGCTACGTCGAGGTCGCGCGCATCCTCACCGGCGATCCAGACGCCAGCGCCGAGGACGGCGCGGCGTGGGCCTTGGCGCTGCGCGATGCGCTCGATATTCCGCCTTTGGGCGGATTTGGCGTCACGCGCGCCGACTTCGCCGACATCGCGGCCAAAGCGCGGCGCGCCAGTAGCATGAAGGGCAACCCGATCGCGCTGGAGGACGCCGAGCTGATCGACATCCTCGAACAGGCGGTGTAAGGGCAGCGTCAAACGCCTGCGGCCGCTTCTGCCCTTGCAAATCTGCCGATCCAAGCCCAAAATCGCGGGATGAATGGCGAGCGCGACGGTGCGTGGGCATGATCCAGGCGGCAGAAACGACGACACAGACGGCGGAGCGGCCCGACGGTGGGCTGGTCGCGGTCATCCCGGCGTACAATGAAGCGCGCTTCATCGGCAGCGTTGTCTTGAGCACACGCGCGTATGTCGATACCGTGATCGTGGTTGATGACGGCTCTCAAGATGCGACGGCGTCGATCGCGCGGGCGGCGGGCGCGCTCGTCATCCAGCATGATGCGAATCGCGGCAAGGGAGTCGCGCTCAATACCGGCTTCATGAAAGCACGCGAACTCGCGCCGCGCGCGGTGATCACGCTCGATGGCGACTGGCAGCACATGCCGGAGGACATCGGGCGCGTGGCGGCTCCGGTGCTGCGCGGCGAGGCCGATATCGTCATCGGCTCGCGCTATCTGGACCAGACCAGCGAAGTCCCCGCGCAGCGCGCCATCGGCCACTGGGGCTTTACATCGCTCACCAACCTCGTCTCCGGCGTCCGCGTCAGCGACTCGCAGAGCGGCTACCGCGCATTTTCGCCCGCTGCACTGCGCGCGCTCGTCTTCAGCTCGAACAGCTTCTCGGTCGAAAGCGAGATGCAGTTTCTGGCGCGGGAACATCACCTGCGCTTGGTCGAGGTGCCGATCACGATCCGCTACGTCGATAAACCGAAGCGCAGCCTGTTCACGCACGGCTGGACGGTGCTCAACGGTCTGCTGCGGTTGGTGGCGCAGCACCGCCCGCTGCTCTTCTTCGGCGTGCCTGGGGTGATCTTGCTGCTGATCGGCCTGATCTTGGGGCTGCAGGTCGTCGAGGTCTACAACCGCTTCGAGACGCTGGCGGTCGGCACAGCCCTGATCGTCGTCATCCTGCTTTTGAGCGGTATGTTCTTCTGCTTCACCGGACTGCTGCTGCACACCTTGCGCGCTCAGATCACCGAGATCAAAGAGCAGCTTCGCCGCTGAGGCGCGAGCGCAAGGTACAACCAGCGCCCCCCGCATCATCTAGATACGAGCAGAGCATTCCAACATCACATCGAGGAGCTGCGCCCATGAGAGCGCGTGACATCGGACTCTTGTTCATCCTGGCCGCGCTGTGGGGCGCGTCGTTTCTGTACATCCGGCTGGCTGTCGATGCGCTGGGGCCGTTCGCGCTGGTGGCCGCCCGCACGCTGATCGCCGCCGCCGCGCTGCTGATCTTCGCGCGGTTGAGCGGGCGCACGGTCACGCTGCGCGAACACTGGCGGCAGTTCGCCATTTTGGGCGCGCTCAATTCCGCCATTCCGTTCGTCTTGATCGCGGCGGCGGAGCAGTCGATCACGGCGTCGCTGGCCTCGATCTTGAACGCGACCACGCCGCTGTTCAGCGCGGTCGTCGCAGCGGTTTGGCTGCATGACCGGCTGACGCCAGCGCGCATCATCGGGCTGCTGCTGGGGCTGGCGGGGGTGGCGGTCGTCGTCGGCCTGATCCGACTGCCGGGCGCGCCGGTCGGCGAGCAAGCCGTCTTCACGCTGACGCTCGATAACGCGCTAGCCGTCGCCATGTCGCTGGGCGGCGCGCTCTTCTACGCGCTGGGCAGCAGCTACGCCCGCGTGCGTCTGCGCGGCGCATCGACTTACTCGCTCGCCATCGGCCAGCAGCTCGCGGCGGGGCTGCTGGTGCTGCCTCTCGCCGCCGCTGATCCACCGGGCGGTGCGCTGACGCCCGTCATCATCGCGGCGGTGCTGGCGCTGGCGCTGCTTTCGACCTCGCTGGCCTACCTGATCTACTTCACGCTGCTGGCACGTGTCGGGCCGACGAACACGTTGACCGTCACCTTCCTGGTCCCCTTCTTCGGCATCTTCTGGGGCGCGCTGCTCCTCAACGAGCAGATCGGCTGGGGACAGATCATCGGCATGCTGCTGATCGTCGGCAGTCTCATCCTGGTGACGGGCTTCCGCCCGGCTTTCCTCAGCCAGCCGGCAGTCGTCCGAAGGTGAGCGCTGGTTAGGTGCGGCGCGCCTCGTCGAGCACAGCCTGCGCTGTCACACTGTCAGTCGCCAGCACGGTGCAGTAACCGCCGTTCAGCGCGCCGAGGATGGCGCGTGTCTTCGTCAGTCCACAGGCGACCGCGATCACGTTCGGGATCGTGCGCACCTCGTCCAGCCGCAGCGCGATCACACGATCGTTGATGTCGAAGTCCGTGCTGCCATCGATGGCGAAATGTCGCCCCGCCGACTCGCCGACGACGCCCTGGGCGCGCAGCTCTGCCACCTGTTCCTCGGTCAGGTGACCGGCGCGCAGGAAGCTCGAGGCACCCGGCTCGGTCGTGCCGATGCCGACCAGCGCCACCTGCGCGCCCAAGGCGCGGCGCAGCGTCTCAGCGATTACCGGCTGGCCGAGAAACATGTCGCGCGTGGCGCGGCTGTCCACGAACAGCGGCGCGTGCAGGTAGTAGTAATTGCCGCCGAGCTTGTGAGCGAGCTGGCGCGCCAGCTCTGGACCGTCGATGATCGAGGACACCGTGCCGACGCTGCCGATCATCTGGACGACATCGATCTGCTTTTCGTGCATCGGCGCGACCGCGCTGACCGCTGCGCTGACGCCCGTCCCCCACGAGATGCCGAGGACGGTGTGCGGCTGCAAGATCTCTTCCAAGTACCATGCCGCGAGCTGGCCAGCAGCGGCCAAACGCTCGACATAGGTGACCTCCGGCGCATCGACGATCAGCGCTTCCTTGAGGCCGAAGTATTCGACGAACGCGCGCTCCAAATCGGTCGCAGTCGTGATGCGGCGGTGAATTTCGATGCGTACCAGGCCTTTTTGTTTGGCTTCCTTGAGCAGACGCGAGATATTGGAACGCGAAATGCCCAGCTTGTCGGCGATCTCCTGCTGGTTGTGATCATGCTCGTAGTAGAGGGACGCTACCCGCGTGAGCAGATACTCTCGATCGCTGTACTGCATTCGCTTCACCGTCTCACTAGGGATGAAGGGCGAGAGCCTACTCACTTGTGCGCTGCTGTCGGTAACGTTCGTCCACCGCGTTCATCTTGGCGACTTTCGGCGCAGAGCGTCCGCCGGCAAAATCGGATGCCAGCCAGGTCTCAATGATCGCCTTCGCCAGCTCCGGCCCGATCACGCGCGCGCCCATCGTGAT
>CAYTME010000150.1:0-1486 GCA_964438415.1 uncultured Pleurocapsa sp.
CTTACGAGTGGCGAAAAGCTGTTTAGTTTGCTGACTTAGCGGATGAGGCATTTAGTCTGGACAGAGTTCCAGATCATTACTCTGATCGAAAGAGGCGGCTCATCGGCCGCCTCTCGGACGCCAAAGCATTCAGGATTTACGGTGCGAGCCAGTACTTGTTGCTGCCGTAGATGCTTACCCGCTGGCTCTCCAGCGCCCAGCCGCGCACACCACCGCCGTAGTCGATCTCCCAATAGGCGAGACCGCGCACACATACCGGGCCGCTTACAACGGTGAACGTCGCTGGGCTGTAGATGACACGGATGGCTGCGCCACCGGGTGCGCTGCGCAGGGTGCTGAAGCGTTCCGCGATACGCCCCGTGCCGCCAACCGTCAACCGGGTCGGGAGGGAAGCTGAGCAGTCAGGAGCGCTGGGCGTCGCTGTCGGCGGTACTATCGTGGGCGTCGGGGTGGCCGGCCTACCGGGCGCAAGCCAGTAACGGTTGACACCGTAGATGCTCACAACTTGGCTTTCCAGCGCCCAGCCGCGCACACCGCCGCCGTAGTCGATTTCCCAGTAGAGGAGATTGCCGGCGCACACCGGGCCGCTGACGACCGTGAAGGTCGCCGGGCTGTTCACAATGCGGATCGCCGCGCCGCCCGGGCTGCTGCGCAGTGTACTGAAACGTTCCGCGATGAAGCCGCTGCCTCCGATCGTAAGCCGCGGCGGAAGCGAGCCAGCGCACGCTTGTGCTTCGACAGGTGTTGGCGTGAGGGCCAGAAGTGTGACAACGACCAATGCAAGCGCCGAGATAAGGAGCAACCAATCTTTTCTCAGCGGCGAGGACGGTCTCATGATTTCGATGCCTTTCTCTGGTGAGCGCTGAGCGATCGCATTCTCAATACCAATGTATCACATTTTTGTTAGTGTACGCAACCGATATCGTATTTCAAAGACGCCCGCCACCTGCTACGTCGCTGTGCGATGCTCGACTGGGAGGGCGGACGTCGAAAATGCGAACTGAGCGGCTGCACCGCACGTCTGGCCACGAGCATAGTGACATGCTTCCTGCAATTTGATCTTGTGTCTGTGCATACCTGTGTCACAATCATGGGTCTGCTCAACCCTAGAAAATGCCTCATACCAAGAACTGCTGTCGCCATGTATGCTGCGCGTGATCCGTTCGCTGCTCTCCGCTTTCGAGACTTTCGCCTGCTGATGATCGGCCGCTTCGCTGCGCAGATCGGCGAGATGATGATCAGCACAGCCGTCGCTTGGGAGCTGTACGAGCGTACCGCCGATCCGGTGGCTTTGGGGTTGATCGGACTGGTGCAGGTGGTGCCGGTTATCACGCTGTCACTCGTCGGCGGCTACACCGCGGATCGTTTTGATCGCAAACGGCTCACGCTCGTCAGCCAGTTGATCTTGATGGGGCTGTCGCTCGCCCTATTCGTCCTCTCGGTCACACAGGGATCGCTGGTGTTGATTTACGGGGTGTTGGCCCTG
>CAYTME010000150.1:1496-7939 GCA_964438415.1 uncultured Pleurocapsa sp.
ATCGGCGTGGCGCGCGCCTTCAATAATCCAGCCGAGTCGGCGCTGACGCCGCAGACCGTGCCGCCAGAATACTTTGCGAATGCGGCCACCTGGAACAGCAGTGTTTGGCAGCTTTCGTCCATCCTCGGTCCTGCGGTGGGCGGGCTGCTCATCGGGCTGACCAGTGGTGCAGCCGCTGTGTACTTGGTCAATGTGTTCGCAGGGCTGGTGCTGGTGGTGGCCCTGCTCTCGATTCGCAGCCCGCAGCGCGACTTCGTCTCGGATCGCGACTCGCCGCTGCAGGCACTGCGTGCAGGGCTGCATTTCGTGCGTGACACGCGCGAGATCCTAGGCGCGATCACGTTGGACATGTTCGCGGTGCTGTTGGGCGGCGCAGTCTATCTTCTGCCGATCTACGCCAAGGACATCTTGCAGGTCGATGCCACCGGTTTGGGGCTGCTGCGCGCCGCTCCAGCAGTGGGGGCGCTGGCGATGGCCGCCGTGCTTGCGCGCCGTCCCCCGCTTGAGCGCGCCGGACCGGCTCTGTTGTGGGCGGTGGCGGGCTTCGGGGCAGCGACGATCATCTTTGGGCTTTCGACCAGCTTCTGGCTCTCCCTAGCGATGCTGGCGCTGACGGGCGCATTAGACATGATCAGCGTCGTCGTGCGCCACACGCTCGTCATGCTGCGCACCCCAGAAGCCATGCGTGGGCGCGTGAGCGCGGTCAATATCATCTTCATCGGCGCTTCGAATGAGCTGGGCGGTTTTCGCGCGGGGCTGGCTTCTGCTTGGCTGGGGCCGCTGGGAGCGGTGGTGACGGGCGGCATTGGCACGATCATGGTTGTAGGTGCGGTTGCCTGGTTTGCGCCCGAACTCCGTCGTCTGCGGCGTTTGTCGGCCTGAGTTCTTGACTGCGGCGCGGCCGTTACGGTGACCGTCACCACTCGTGCTGACTTCCATTCCAAACCCAGTATTTGCCGGTATCTGTCAGCGTCAGTCCATCAATGAGCGGGATGAGGCTGGCTGCCGATTCCTCCGGCGTCAACGCTGCGTCCGGTCCGCCCATGTCCGTTTGCACCCAACCGGGGTCAATCGGCACGACGATGATCCGGTACTGCACGAGGTCATTCGCAAGGATGCGAGAGATCATGTTGAGCGCGGCTTTGCTGCTGCTGTAGGCATAGTAGCCGCAGCCGTTGGTCTGTCCGATGCTGCCCATTTCCGATGTCAGATTGATGACTTTGGCTTGGTCACTGCGTCGCAGCAGCGCCAGAAAGTGCTGGACGACGATCAGCGGCCCAGCCGCGTTAGTGCGCCACACATCGAGCAGCGTGGTGAAATCGATATACTCGAGCATCTGATCTTCTTCCGGTGGGTTGATCCCGGCATTGTTGATCAGGATATCAATGCAGTCGGCGTGATCGCGCACGGTCTCTCCAGCGGCTCGGATCGACTCGACATCACTGACATCGAGCGGCATGGTGGTCAGACGTGGATCGTGCAGTGCCGCAAGACGGTTCAGCTCTGCAGCGCGCTCCGGTCGACGCGCCCCGGCGAAGACTCGGTCACCCCGCTCCAGGTACATCCGTGTGAGGGCTAGTCCGATACCGCGATTCGCCCCGGTGATGAAGATGTTGAGCATGTTCGTACTCCTGGATGCGGTTCAACGTCCGTCGGTGCTTAAGTCGGTATAGTCGGTGTCGAGCTGGGTCGGCGTTTCGAGAAAACCGCCGCGCTGCTGACGTTCGAGAAGCGGCTGCGCCGCATAGGCTGCGAGCAGGAACATGAGCCTGCGCTTGCCCGGTGACATGGTATCCCAAGTGCTGGCACGCAGGGCAGAGAAGAAAAGCGCGATCCAGTACTCGTTCCATGCGCTTCGCTGAAGCAGACAATCCGCCACGATCTCGCGCAGCGCCTCTAGTGGGCTGAATGCGTCATCGAGCGGGGGATCGACAGCGTTGATGCGTCCAGGTGGCAGCCCAGCAGCACGCGCCAAGATACGTCTGGCGGCAGCCCAACTTTCGTCGCGAAGGCGCGGCAGCACGACATCCGCCATCAGACTGATCTCGAGGTTAGCCCAGTCGAACAGTGTGTGCCCATCGCGCGCATGGGCGAAATCGATCAGGAACGGACTGTTATTCGGGCCGAGGAGCACATTGCCGAGATGCAGGTCTCCATGCAGCTTGCTGATCGTGCCTTGAACAGGGTAATCCAGCAGCTCTTCATAAATGAGCAGCGGGTTTGGCAGCCGGTCGCCCGTCAGAAAAACAGGGATGACATTCGCAGAAAGGTCGAAATCCGGTTCGAGCGCGCGCACGGCATTCAACAGCATTTCCTGCCGGGTGCCGAAGACGCGACCGGCCAATTGGTCGATCAGCTCGCCGCGGTAGTGCGTGTGTTTGGCCAGATCGAGCGCACGCACCTCGATGCGGTGCGCGCGGCGGGCAGCCTCGACGCCGCTGCCGACGGTGAGCTGAAGGCGCTGACGATGGCGATCGACTTTGTGAACGGTGAAACCGGAGACCACCACGACCGCACCATACTCGATCTCGCGCAGGGTGCGCCGCCGCACTGGTTCGCGGATCAGGTGTGCATTCGGCGGGATGTGGGCATTCGCGTGCAGCGGCTCCAAAGTCAAAACGGCGGGCAGCAGCCAGTCATACTCCTCCCAAGCCTGGAAGCGGTACGGGCGACGCTGCATCCACCAGGTGCGTCCGAATGTGGGGTACAGGTCGTTTTTCATCCACTCGCCAAGCTGCGCAATGCCGATGTTTTCGACGGCTGCGCGCATGTCGTGAGGGGTGCGGTCGCTCCCAGCGATGAACGTGTACTTGAGACCGCCGAGATCGGACGTCTCAGCCACGGTAGGGCGTTCTTCCAGGCGCGCCGTGAGCGGCGGCAGTGTGCTTCTGATTTGCGTGTCGTAGCGGAGCGCCTCATCCATGATCGTATCGACCGAGTCGATCTTGACCGCGACCGGTGCGTCTTCGAGGCCATCGGTGCGGATGGGCGTCACGGCGAGCACAAGTGCGCCGGAGTAACCGCCCGTGAGTCTGCGTTCGATGCGTACACGGCTGTAGCCGTGAAACATGCGCCGCAGGACGAACAACTGCTGTTCATCAAGGGCATCCCCGCTGTACCCGCTCGCGAAATCGATGCTGACGTAAGGCTGCCTGGCGCTGCGGACGGAGACGTACTGCCGGATATCGTTGGCGAACTGGTCGAGATCGATGCCAAGCCTGCGCCAGACGCGCACGGGGATGCTCTCACCTTCCTCGATCGTCGCCAGCAGTAAGTCGCGTTCGGCGATTTCGTCGCGTCCGGCCTCGAGCGCTAGATCCTGCGCGATGCTCAAGACCATCTGGCAGCGCGGGCTGTTTGGCAGCCCGGCCCATAATCTCTGTTTGCTGCCCTTACCGCTGTGCCGGCGGATGGCATCGATCACGTAGTCGGCCCGAAAGCCGTACTTCTCAAGCAAACTAGCGCCGATCCCATCCCGCAGTTCGAGCGCGCCAACGACCAAATGCTCGACTCCGATGAAGTAATGCTGCATTCGGGCAGCTTCCTGGCGGGCATTGATCAGGATGTCGCGGATCGGGATATCGGTCACCAGTATCTCTTAACCTCGGTATGGCGCTGCTTTCCCGATCAGTATACCAAACGTCGGAACGTGCTGGGGAAGGCTGGAAAACGGCTACTCGATCTCATCGCTGTAAAGGAGGATCAGATAGCAGCCGAGCAGCGCCAGCAGGAGACGTGTGCCGACCTCGGCCTCACCGAGTTCGAGTCGGATGCGCGCCGTCACACGTTCGCCATCGCGGCTTACCAGAGTCATCAGGCAGCGCCCATCCTCGGTCATCCACGCCCAAGAGGCTGTGCCGATCTTTTCCCAATCAGCGTGACCACCGCCGGGCAGGATGAGGCGGCAGCCTTGGTGGTGAAACACGTAGAGCGGCTGGTCGTTATCTGCGCCGTCTGGGCGTATTTCGAAACGGCGGTTAAATGCGCCCTTGTGCTCGATGCGCCAACGGCGACCGGCTGCCTCGACGGTATCGACCTCGAACAGCAGACCGCTGCGCGTCAATTCAGCCGCTGTCTCGCCCTCAGACGTACGTAACTCATAAACATGACGCAGCAAATTAGGCTGTACCCAATGAAGATCGGAGCCTTTCAGGTCGGCAAAGGTCTGCATGGCGAGCCTTCTTGTGCGACGTGGCGCTTGTTCACATTATACGCAGAGCTGCTGGTGAATGGTGCAGCCGCCTAATCAGTGCCTGGCATTTGCAGGCGTAACCAGGTGCGTCCGATACGGAAGAGCTGTCCGATTTCGAGCATGACCGCTTCAGTCACGCGCCGCTCATCGTCAGGGGTTTCGATGAATGTGCCGTTCTTGCTGTCGCAGTCCTCCAGCCACCATCTGCCCTCGTGATAACGCAGCCGCGCATGCTCGCGAGAGATAAACGTGTCCTTTTGTAAGATGATATCGCGAGCTTCGCTGCGTCCGATGCTCAATGTCCACAGCTCGGGCGTGATGGTGCCGTGCCCTTCCGCCGTCGAAAGATCGATGTTCCTGCCATCCTCGACGCCCGACATGATGGTGATGGTGATGCTCAGCGGCTCCTCCATGTGAACCCCGGCCTTTGACTGCCTGCTGATTAACCCGATTGAACCATGAAACCGCGCAGGACTCAAATCACACCCCGTCCGTTCGGCCATGAGCGCAGCAGTCGATCCAAGTCGGGACGTTGTGCCAGCGAGGGGATGCTCGCTGCCCACAGACGGTGACTATGGAGACCATACAGTCATTTCAGCCAATGGACGGCTCAATGCACAGTCTGCGGTATTTCGAGGAGCGCAGCGATCGAGTCGACTGTCGGGTCGGCGTCGCGGATCGTGTTCGGGCAGACTGCGCGCACGTGCTCCAACCGGTCGGCATGATAATCGATGGTTGCGTCTGGGTCCTTCAAGACGTGGCCAGTCAAGATCGCGGCGGCGGTCTCATGCGACTGGATCACACCCCGGCTGACCAGCTTGCGCAAACCCGCCAGTGATGCCGCCGAGGCCGGCTCGCAGCCAATTCCCGCGCCGTCGATGATCGCTTTACACTCCATGATCTCCTGATCGCTGACCTGCTCCACCACGCCATCCGTCCAGCGCAGTGCGCGCACGGCCTTCGGATAATTGACCGGATTGCCGATCTTGATCGCGGTCGCCAGAGTCTCAGCGTGGACAGGGTCGAGCCGGTCGAAACCGCGCTGGTAGGCGAGGTAGAGCGGGTTGGCACCCTCCGCCTGGATGATCGCCAAGCGCGGGAGCCGGTCGATCATGCCGAGGCGGTGCAGTTCATGAAGTGCCTTGCCGAATGCACTGCTGTTGCCCAGATTACCGCCAGGGCAAATAATCCAGTCGGGAACCTGCCAGTGGAGCTGCTGAACCAGCTCGAATATGATCGATTTCTGACCTTCGAGCCGGAATGGATTGACAGAGTTGAGCACGTAAACGCCCAGCCGCTCGGACAGTTCACGGACGAGAGCGAGGTTCTTGTCAAAATCGGCTGCGATGCGAATGCAGATCGCACCGTAAGCGATCGACTGCGACAGCTTGCCGAAGGCGATCTGCTTATTCTGCATCAAGACAATGCCTTGCAGTCCCCCGAACGCCGCGTAAGATGCGAGCGATGCGGATGTATTGCCAGTGCTGGCGCAGGCAACGCGGGTCATGCCGAGTCGCTTGGCATGCGTGACGCCGCCCGTCATGCCGCGATCCTTGAAAGAGCCAGTTGGGTTCTCGCCTTCGTGTTTCAAGTACAGCGTCTTAATGCCCGCCCACCTGGCCAGACGGGGCATGTCATAGAGGTTGGTATTGCCTTCCGGTCGGCTAACGATGGCATCGTCCGGCAGATCAGGCGCTATCAGCTCTTTGTAGCGCCAGACGCCGCTGCGAAAAGGCATGTCAAGTGTGCCGAGGCGGTCATCGAACAGTGTGTGTGAGACTCGGCTGCGCTGTCCTTCGAGGTCGTGTTCGACATCGAGCAAGCCGCCGCAAACTGTGCAGGTGTAGATCACCTCATCGATTGCATACTGGCGTCCGCAGTCCATGCATTGTAAGATCGAGCCCATTATCTTTCCGCCTCTAGCTGGTCGCTGTGCGCGTGAGCACTGCTGAGATCGTTTCGGCTCCTGGCCGGAACGCGCTTTAGTGTACGCGAAATCCGCGAGATTACCCAGAGGTGTTAGCACCGGGAAACGTCACGTGTCGTTCACCAAAGCTGCCGCTTTCGCCCCAGCTACTGTCGCCAATCTCGGCGTCGGTTTCGATGTGCTCGGTTTAGCACTAGTCGAACCTGGTGATATCGTCATCGCTGAACGGCGCGACAGCCCTGGTGCCGCCATCCGCCTGATCGAAAACGACGGCGGCAAGCTGCCTTACGAGGCCAAGCGTAACACTGCCTGCGTCGCTGCCGA
>CAYTME010000150.1:8025-9810 GCA_964438415.1 uncultured Pleurocapsa sp.
CAGTCGCTGCTGCAGTCGCGGTCAATGCGCTGTTCGGCAGCCCGCTGCCGCGCGAGGAGTTGCTGCCTGCGTGTTTGGACGGCGAAGCGGTCGCCAGCGGATATCACCCCGACAATGTCGCGCCCGCGCTGCTGGGCGGTATCACGTTGGCAACCGGACTGACCGCCTCACAGATCCATAAGCTGCCCGTTCCAGGTCGGCTCCATTTGGCCTTGGTGACACCAGATGTGGCCGTGCCGACAGCGGCGGCGCGCGCCGTGCTGCCCCCACTCATCCCACTCAAAGCGATGGTGACGCAGACGGCGATGGTTGCCGCGCTGATCCACGCCATCTACCGGGGAGATGTGGCGCAGATGGGCTACACGATGATGCGCGATGGGGTGGTGGAACCCGCGCGCGCGCACTTAATGCCGCAGCTCGACGAGGCGCGCTTGGCTGCCAAGAATGCAGGCGCTCACGGTTTGGTCATCAGCGGGGCTGGGCCGACGCTGTGCGCCATCTGCGATGAGGCTGATACGGCCCGTCGAGTGGCGGCGGCGCTGCAGATGGTGTACGACAGCGTCGGCTTGGGGGCGACCAGTTACGCGACGCGCGTCAGCGAGGAGGGCGCGCGCATCGTTTGGGCGGAGTGAAGCGCAGACTGAGCAGCTTTTGGGCTGTTACCTGAGCAAGCTGTTGGCATATGCTCCGATCGCTGAGTTTTCTGCGCGAGCACGGAGTGCGCCCATGGTCTCAAACGATTACCACTTCATCACCCACTGGCGGGTCAAGGCCAGTCTTGACGAAGTGACCGCTATCATCAGCGATGCCGAGTCTCTGCCCTGCTGGTGGCCATCGGTTTATCTGGCGGTGCGCCAGCTCGAACCGGGTGACGCGCACGGTATCGGCAGGCGCATCGCGCTGTATACCAAAGGCTGGCTTCCGTACACCCTGCGCTGGGAGTTCGTCGTCACCGAGTCGCGTCTTCCGCACGGGCTGCGCTTGGAGGCCCAGGGGGATTTCGTCGGGCGCGGTATCTGGTCTTTTACTGCCGATGGTGAATGGGTGGATATCACCTATGACTGGCAGATCCAAGCCGAGAAACCGCTGCTCAAGCGGCTGTCACCGCTGCTGAAACCGATCTTCGCTGCAAATCATCACTGGGCGATGCGGCAGGGCGAGGCCAGTCTGCATATCGAGCTTCTGCGCCGGCGCGCATCAGACGCCCAAGCGCGCGCAGCCATCCCTGCACCCCCGCCGCCGACTCCGTCTTCTCCTCTGGCTTGGATGAGTTATGTCTTAGGTCTGAGCCGTCAGCTCGTGTCCTAGTGCCCTGTCGCGGAAAGCGAAGCGGGCTGGTCGCAAGGCCAGCCCCATGATACCTACGGCATGTCTCTGCCTAAGACTTCGGCTACGGCGCGACCGTGCCGGTTAGCGTCAGCGTGCGGGCGCCGACGTTGTAGCTGTAGTTGCGGACAACGCCGCCGACATCGGTCGAGCTGAACGTGATCGTCACGCCAGATTTGAAGCTGTTGCGATTGCACCATGTCCTATAAGCCGCGGTTTGCAGCGTGTGCGATTGGCGTCCCCCAGAGGCCGCTGCCGCGCTAAACGTCCCACCCGGCCCGTTGGTTAGCAAAACAGTTGACCCGATCAGATCTGTGCTGATGACCATATTGACGCGTCGGCTGTTGTCACAAGTTGCCGAGTCGACCCTCATCGTTTCGGTTGGGATCGGTGTCGGCTCCGGTGTGACAGTGGTCGGCTCCGGCGTGACGGTGGTCGGCTCCGGCGTGACAGTGGTCG
>CAYTME010000151.1:0-9791 GCA_964438415.1 uncultured Pleurocapsa sp.
AACATCGATGCCTGCCCACTCCAGTTCGGCCAGACGCCCAACGGCTGCCCCCCAGCGACGGAAACACCATCGCCAACTGGCACCAGCACACCGACGGTGACACCATCCCCAACCGGCACCAGCACGGCCACCGCGACACCAGTGCGAGCGACCTTCACGCCGCTGCCGCCACCGACGACCCCGGCGCCTTCGAGCTTCGTCCGCCCCTCCCTGGTCGATTTTCCGCAGTTTGCCGAGTGCGCCGATCTGCGCCAGCAGGCCAGCGGCGTCAGCGTCACTGAGCTGATCCGCCTGAGTGTGACGGACAATCCCTGCGCGGCGCTGACCGACGCTCTGCGCCGCCAGCGCTTCGGCAATGTCAACATCCCGTCACCGCTCAGCCAGCCGCGCAGCGGCGAACTGCGCTGCTCGACCGATCCGCGCTCCGTGCCCAGCGCCGATTTCATGTGGCTGGACGCCAATTACCCTCGATTTGGCAGCCAGATCCGGCTGAATTGGGCGGGAGTCAGCGATGCGGAGCTGTGCGCGGCGCAGGCGGGCGATCCCTTCCGGCTGGCCGCCGCGCGTAATATCATCCCGCCGCTGGAACGCGCCGAATACTACACCGGCGTGTGCTACGGTATCTTGACCGGCGCGCAAATGCGCGAGGCCATGACCCGGCTGCGCGCAGGTGCCGATCGCGAGGTGGCGATGCTGATGATTAACTCGCTCAGCACCAGTTCGCGCGGCGTTGGCCAATTGGTCTGGTGCGGCTACCTGCAGCGGCGCATCCTCAATATCAGCCAGGCCGATATCGACCAGCAGAACGCGCTGCTCCAACGGCTGGTCGAGTGCCGGGTCATTCAGAACGCCGAGATCGATATTTGGCGCGTGCGCATCAGCGAAGGCCAGGCGGGCTTCACCTGGAACGATCTGGCCGCCTACATCGGCTATCTAGGCCGCCGCTGCATGTCGAATCAGGATTTCCTGTTGTTCATCGCCAACCGCGGCGTATTCTTGACCGCGCAGACGCAGATCAGCCTGCCGGTAGCGACCGCCGCGCCGGTGCTGGAGTTGTTCGAACTCGGCACCGAGCCGGAGTTGATCACGCTGCTCGGGCCGCTGGAAACGGCGCAGCAGACGATCCTGGCAAACCGCTGCCCGACTGACTCGCGGCCGCTGCCGACGCCGGAGATGCAGGCGCTGTTCGACCGCCTCAACCGGCTGACGAAAGGCCTTTTCGATCCCGACCGGCCGCCTGAGTCGGCTTTGGTACCAGGCGGTGCGGCAGCGCAGGCGATTTTGATAAGCATGCTCACTCCGGACGGCGTGTGTGCCCTCATGCGCGGCGATCCGTTTGGGGCCGCCGCAGGCCAGACCATGCCCAATGATGAGACGCGCAATATGCTCTGGACGAGCACCTGCATCGGCGGTCCGCACCTCGATGGGGACTACTGGTACATGATTAGGCCCGAACCGTCGGGACGTTTGAATGACCCCGCGGTCATCAACGCTGTCAACGCGGCAGCCAATATGTCCGAAAAGACGCGGCTGTGGTGCCAATTCGTCGACGAGCTGATTACGAGGGAACTGCCGCCGCTGCCGATCACCCCGGCTCAGCGGGCCTCGCTCGATTATCTCGCCCAGTGCTTGAAAACTAGCCGGATGGAAATTGCCATCCTGTACTGGGTATTCAGCGGTGATACCAGTTCGATCGCCGCTATAGAGGCGCTCAGCGTCATAAGTTTCCTCGGCGCTCGCCCAGATGATATGATCACGTTTGAGCAGCTCATCACAGTGATCGACGATTGGCGCGCTGCCCACCCTAACCGCTGCATAACTCTGGAGGAGCTGGGCGCTGAGGTCCAGCGGTTCGCCAACAACCGCCTGATCACCGAGATCAGCGCGACCGCTGCGCTGCCGGCGACGAACGTCGCGCTTGGCATCGTCCATGAGGTGATCTGCGACCGGCAGAGCCTGACCTACGCGCCGGGTGGGGAGCTGCCGCAGGGCTGCAGACGCATGAATGACAGCACTGTCGAAGCCAACACCCAGCGCGACCGCTTCGAGGCGGGCATCCCCGGCGTCGAGGTGACGATCTATCGGGGCGCCTGCAGCCAGAGCGATCGTGTCCTGGTCGGCACAGCAACGACTGACGCCGACGGCTATTTCGAACTCGGCGGGTTGCAGCCCGTGCCGCACTGCTTGTCGATCGATCGCGACGCGGGTTCGAACGCTGCTGCGCTCGGCGAAGGCATGTGGTGGACGTTCGCCGGCGTCGGCGGAACGCAGTTCCGGTTCACCTTCACCCCCGCCTCGACGATCCCGGGCAGCATTGCCGCGATCCCGTACTACGGCTGGTGGCGCGCGAGTCAAAGCGGGGTTACCACGCGCACGGGCAGCGGTGAAGAGATATGGCTCGCAGCGGACACGATCATTGCCACCTATGATCCAGGCTTGTGGCCGGGCGCGGACACGATCCTGGGTGAACTGACCACCCCCCAACCGGGCACGGTGCCGATCACGTTCAACGTCTTCCGCGCGTACTGCGAGCCGGACGGCTGGGACGGCACGATCGAGCGCGTGCCGCCGGGCTGCATCATCCGCGAGGATGGCCGTCTGATCCCGGACAGTGAACAGCAGGGAACCCCGGAACCGCCGCTGCGCAACTATCAAGAGCCGGGTGTAGCCAACGTCACGATCGCGGTCTTTGAGCGCGGTGACTGCGACGGCGATCGGCCAGAGCATGTTTTTGTCACCGGGGCGGATGGTCTGGTGCGCGGACGCCTGCCCGCAACCGCCGAGGGCGTCGCGTACTGCGTCGTCGTCGATGCCACCACGCCGGGCAATGCCGATGCGCTCGGCGTCGGGCGCTGGGTGCATACGCCGTCGATGGTCTCCGTCAGCCGTATGATCCTCACCGATGACCTGAGCAGTGGCAGCCTGACGTTCGTCCTCCAGTGGTGGCTGACCGGGGGTGGTGTGCCTCGCGACGACTCGCCGATCCCGACGCCGCCACCGCCTCCAGGTGGATCGGGCGGCGGCGCGGGCGGCGGCGCAGATCCCGGACGCCGTGCTGCATCGGGCATCGCGCCGATCATCCCCGTGCGTGATGCGGCAGTCTGCCCGCCAGGCAGCGCGTGCACGCCCGTCATCACGGTGAACCGTCCGGCAGCGCCCAACGCGATCGTCGCGCCGCCGCGGCCACCCGCGCCGAATGTGGTGCTGGTCGCGCCGCCGCGCGCGCTGCCCGATCCGGAGACCGCCGACGTGTTCGATACGGCTCTCGGCCCGAGCTGGCGCGAGGCCTCGATCAACACGACCGAGCGCGGCGTCTTCATCGGCCAGACAGCGCCAGACGCACCGCCCAACCTGTTCCTGCTCGAAGGCGGGGGCATCTTCGACATCGGCCAGGGCGACAGCGTTAGCGAACACGGTGCCGCGCTCAGCCCGGATGGTCGTCTCGTCGCCTTCATCGGGCGCGGTGAGGACGGCGAGGGCACGCTGATGCTGCTCGATGTGGAGACCGGGGCCTTCCGCGTCCTGTTCGCCGACGGCTTGGGCGCGGGACTGACCGATGATACGGTCGCCTGGGATGACGACGGACGGACCGTCTATTTCACCGCACAGGGGGCAGACGGCGGGACGGACATCTATCAGCTCGCTGTCGATGAGCCTGGAGCGTTCCCGTCGCTGTTCCTGGCCGATGCTTCACAGCCCGCGCTGACGCCCGACGGCCTGCTCATGGCGTTCGTGCGCGGCGGCGCGATCGTCGTCCGCTTCTTGGATACCGGGGACGAGTACGTGCTGACGGACTCTGACGCCGGCGCAGCCTGCGAGACGCCATTTTTCGATGCCAACGGCCTCGATCTCTACTTCATCTGCCGTCAGGGTGAGGATGCTCGCCTGTACCGGCAGGGTGCGGCGGGGCTGGAGGAAATCGAGCTGACCATGCCGCTGGCTGCAGCGGGCGCAGGGCCGGCCAGCAATTCGCTGCTGATCGACGATGGCGAGGTGATCTATCTCGCGGCGGGTGATGGGACGAACGCTCTGCCGTTCATCCAACTGCCCGACCTGCGCGTAGGCATCCTGCGCTGGGACACTTAGCAGATACGCCGGGCCAGGTCAGCGGTGGCCTGGCCCGCCGCCTCACTGCAAAACAAGAGGGTGCACGCTGGTCCACCCTCTTTTCATGGACCTATGGGGATTCGAACCCCAGACCTCTTCAATGCCATTGAAGCGCTCTCCCAGCTGAGCTATAGGCCCGCATCTGTGATTGTGGTCTCTATAGTAGTCGTCGGGGCCTCCGATGTCAATTGCCATTTCTCTTATGACTAGGGATGCATTTTGTGTGATAGGCTGTTTGACAGGTGGAAGAGGAAGATGAGCCGCAGCATGAATACCCGAATCCTTTACATCGAAGATGATCCGACGCAGGCGGAGCTGATCCACATCCTTCTCACAAAGGAAGGGTTTGACGTGACTCTCGCCGATGACGGAGCCAGCGGACTGCAAGCCGCTGCCGAGATACTGCCCGAGTTGGTGCTGATGGACGTCAATCTGCCGGTGATGACCGGCATCGAAGTTGCCGAGCATATCCGCGCGCTGCCCAAACTCGCCCACGTGCCGATCATTGCGCTGACGTCGAATATCAAATATGGCGCGATCCAGCCCTTCATCGGTGAGCTGTTCGCCGATTATCTGCAGAAGCCGATCATGCGCCGCGACCTGCTCGCCTGCATCGAGCGGTGCCTCAGCAGGACGGGTCTGCCGCGCTAGGCCAGTGGTCGAAAGTAATCCACGACCGAGCAGCGCATTTTGAGCTTGAACCGCTGCTCGCCAAGGTCGAGGATCATGGACGTGTTTCGACCATCGGCTTAGCGGCGTTCACCGATTGATATGTCCTCCATGTATCGAAATAGTAGTAAACTGGAGAGGATGTAGGACGAACCGGGACGTAAGAGGCCATGCCGTTCAAACTGCTTCACCTGGATGACGATACGCGCCAGACACAGCTTCTGACCGTACTGCTGCGCGGTACGCCGTATCAAGTTGTGTCCGCCAACAACCCGCAGCAGGCGCTCATCATCGCACACGCCGAGAAACCCGACGCAATGCTGGTCGACATCAACATGCCGTACATGAACGGCGTTCAATTCGCCGAACGGGTCAAAACCGAGGAAGCGCTGCGCCATATCCCGCTGATTGCGCTGACCGCCAATGCCATGTACGGCGACCGCGAGTACTATCTGTCGCGCAATTTCGACGCTTACCTGGCCAAACCGGTGCTGCGGCACGAGCTGCTGCAGGTGCTGGAACGCTATCACCTGAGCGATGAACGCACCGCGAAACCGCCATCCCCGGACGATCACGGATCGACGAACGACACCTCCGCAGCCTCACCGCGCAGATCGACGACTTGACGATCGGGAAACAGCGCCATCACGCGGTCGCGCAGGCCGTCGTCACTGGCATCCACAACACGATTGAAGACTGCGACGATCTCGCTGTCGAGATACGGGCTGGTCACCGCCATGAACGATCCCAATGCCCGCCAGCTCAGGCGCGGACCGGTAACGATCACCAACAGCGGCCGCCCATCCGTCTGACGCGCGTACGCGGCCTCGATCCAAGCGCGGCTGACGTTGTTGAAGCCGGTCAGAGAGCCGATGCGCGGCAGGCTGTAGCCGAGCAGGCTGGCGACCAGCAGCGCGACGACACTGCCGAACACGATCCAACGGCCGAAGCGCCGCGCGAGGGATGCCAGCGGCAGCGCGCTGATCAGCGCCAGCGGCACCAGCGCCTCGAAGTAATAGCGCGTGCTGTAGACCTCCGAGCCGACCCAGTAGGTCATATGCACGAGCACGACCGAGCACGCCAGCGCGATCAGCAGCCACACCCATAGGCTGCGCTCACCCGCACCGCGCTGCGCAAGCCATACGAGAGGCAGCAGCAGCCAAACAAAGGATGCGATGACCCACACCCAGGCCATCGCGGGCGCGGAAAAAGTCGTCTCCGCCTGCGCATAACCCAAGACGACCCAGCCCACACCGATCGCCAGCCAGCCGAGCGCGAGCAAACGGCGGCCGCGCAGCCCGATCCACACCCCGAATGGCAGCAGCGCCCAGCTCAAGCCGAGATACCGGTAATAGCCGCCGTCCACGGTGATCTGGGCGATGGCTGTGCGCACATCGCCGCCGACCTGCCAGCCGAATAGATCCGCCGCCGTCAGCGATAGATCATAGCGCGCGTGCAGAAACGCCTTGAACAGACTGTGCTGATTGCGCCCGCAGCATTCCCCGAAACCGGGCTTGTCATACGACCAGACCTGCGTGTAGAGATTGGCCAGCGGGTCGCGGACGGCGGCGTAGTTGAAGATCGGGATGATGGCCGCCAGCGCCAGGGCGGCGGCGGTCAGGATCAACAGCGGGCGCAGAACCGGCCGCAGCCGCGACTCGCGCCCAGCCTGGACGACGCGCAGCCCGTGCCACGCGATCAGCGGCACAGCGATGCCGACGGCGCTGAGCGACCGGTTGGCGATGACCATGCCCAACCCGATGCCGGCCAGCAGACCCCAGCGCGCCGCCCGCCGATCCTGCGCCAGCCGCACGCCCGCGTAGACGAACAGCGCCGCGAACGCCAGCGCCGATGTGTGCCCCATCAGCGTCGCGTTGAGCAGCAGCGCCATCGGCGAAAAGGCGGTCAGCGCGGCGGCGATCAGCGCCGCATCGCGGTCGAACATCCGTCTGCCGAGCGCATAGACGAGCACGACGGCGGCGGCTCCCAGCCAAGCATTGACGATCCAGGGCGTCCCCAGCAGCTCCCCGGCCGCAAGCTGCAGCGGCCAGCCGAGCGTGTATTTGCCGAAGCGGCGGCCATCCCGATCGACGACAAACGGCTGCCAGAAGGCGATCCTCGGCTCCGGCGTGGCGATGACCAGGTCGCCGCGCGCCAGGATGCGCGCCTGAAACAAGTACGCGACTTCATCCTCTAAGTGCGGCAGCCGCTCAAAGACTCGATCGCTCACATACGCACTCGCGGCGAAGCTGAAAAAAGCCAGCAGCAGTGTGAGCCACGAATGCAGACAAAAAAGGCGTGTATTCATGGTCAGCATTGTATCCCAATTGACAGGCGGCGGACGCCCTCCCATAATCCCATTGTTCGAGAGCACCACTGGAGCTTGTATGCGCCCGACCTCGCTTCTGCTGCTGGCGCTGATCTGGCTTGCGAGCGCCTGCGCACCCGCGGACACGTCCGCCTCGCCGACCCCGGAGCCAAGCTTGACGCCCAGCCCCAGCCCAACGGAGACGCCTCCTGTCTTAGCCGGGTCGATCTATGTCGATGTGCCGCAGTCGGCGACCGGGTTGGGTTTCCCGCAGCTCGGTCTGGCGTCCGCGCCCGTCTCGGTGCTCGTCTTCAACGCTTTCGACTGCGAAAGCTGCATCAGCTTCGCCGCGCAGATCTGGCCGGTGCTGGTCGGGCGGGCGCAGGCGGGCGAGGTGCTGCTGACCTACGTGCCGCTCGTCACCGGCCAACTACCCAACGGCGAGGCGGCCGCCAGCGCCGCCCTGTGCGCGGGTCAGCAGAACGCCTTTTGGCCGTACTATGACCGACTGGTCGCACTGCTGAGCGCCGAGGGTGCGCAGTCCCTGACGCCGGAACGGCTGGCCGCCGCCGCTGCCGAACTCGGACTCGAGGGTGAGGCATGGCAGACCTGCCTGCTCAGCTCGCGCCCAGCGACGATCTTGACCAACGCCCTGACGAGCACGCAGCAGCACGTCGGTTTCGGAGGGGCACCGGCCGTCTTCGTCGATGCGATCTCGGTCAATGCCGACGCGCTCGCCATCGACGCGGCGATCAATATCGCGCTGGCGGAACGGCTCGCCACCGGTCAGCCCAGCCCGACGCCCGACCCGAACGCGCCGGTCGTCATCACGCTGGCACCGCTGCAAGACCAGCCGATCCCGCCGCCGATCGCGCTCGATCTGCCGGCGGGCTGGCGAGTCGGGCACGATACACTGCTGCTCGGCGATGTCGTCGGGATGCGCAGCATGCCGTTCAGCGTCTACACTGGCCCGATCGCCGGCGGCACCGGCTCGATCGTGCTGCTCTGGGGCTTTCCCAACTTGGCGGCGGGCAATCCCTTCCAGACCGGCGCTGCCGAAGTCGATCTGTTCGCCGACGGGCTGCGGCTGCTGCGGCTGGCGGTGGTCGAACAGGGCTGCAACATCGGCACTGATCTCAGGCGCAGCTACAGCCTGGGCGGGCTGAATGCCATCGGCACAGAATTCGCCGCCGTCACCTGCCCGGAACTGCCCGATACGCGCGGCTGGTTCGCGGGCTTGCAGCAGAACGATATCAACTTCATCTTCTACGCCTACGCCGACCCGATCGAGGCCATGAATACCGGGCGCGAACAGCTTCAGGCCATTCTCGACAGCGTGCGCTTCACCCTGCCGCCGAGCGTGACCCCAACCCCTGCGCCTTGAGCATCCGACTGAAAGGAGCCGCCGTGACCGCCCAACAAGTCGATCCCGCCCAGATCGTCGGCCACGAATACGAGCCGATCGTCGTCGAGTACAGCGAGCGCGATGTCTGCCTGTACGCGCTCGGCGTCGGCGCGCCCGCCGACTGGCTCGATCAGGACGAGCTGAAGTTCGTCTACGAAAACAGCGCGGTGAGGTTTGCCGCCCTGCCGACGTTCCCCGTCATCTTCCCCACGCGTATGATCCACACGCTGCTCAGCGGCCAACTACCCGGCCTGACCTTCAACCCGATGATGCTCGTGCATGGTGAGCAGTATCTCGAAGTCGCGCATCCGCTGCCGACGCACGGGCGTGTGACCTGCCGCCCACGTGTGAGCGCCCTCTACGACAAGGGCAGCGGCGCGCTCTTGGTGACGGATGTGCCGTGCTTCACCGATGACGGCAGACAGATCGCCTTCAATCAGTCGTCGATGTTCATCCGCGGGTTGGGGGGCTTCGGCGGCGAGCGCGGCCCATCGAGCGAGGGCGGCGCGCCCCCCGACCGCGCGCCTGATGCCGTTCACAGCGAGACGACGCTCGACCGCCAGGCGCTCCTCTACCGGCTCTCCGGCGATGTCAACCCGCTGCACGCCGACCCGATGATGGCCGCGTTCGGCGGCTTCGACCGCCCGATCCTGCACGGGCTGTGTACCTTCGGCTTCGCGGCCAGGGCGGTGCTCAAGCGCTTCTGCGCCAACGATCCCGCGCGCTTCAAGAGCATCCGCGCGCGCTTCAGCAAGCCTGTCTTCCCCAGCGATACGCTCGTGACGGAGATGTGGCGCACTGATGAACGCCGGGTGCACTTCCGCACCAGCGCGCGGGGCGAAATCGTCCTCAGCAGCGCCGTCGTCGAGATCGCCCCAGCCTGAGCATCAGCCTGCGTGCGCGGGCAGGAAGAAGAACGCCAGCCCGATGATCAGGTAGACGGCGAGCAGCATCGCCCCTTCCAGCCAGTTGCTCTCGCCATCCTGCGCGATGAAGGCGGCGATGACCGACGCGCCGATCAAGGCGAGCAGCTCGAACTGGTTGAAGACGAGCAGCAGACGCTCACCGAAGATCAGGCTGATGAAGACCAGCAGCGGCGCGACGAACAGCGCCACCTGCAAGCTGGAGCCGATCGAGATCGCTAGACTCAGCTCCATCTTGTTCTTGATGGCGACGGTGACCGCCGCCAGATGTTCGGCGACATTGCCGACCAGCGGGATGATGATGATGCCGAGGAAGAACTCCGTCAGGCCCAGCGCCACGGTCACCGCTTCGACCGCACCCACCAGCACCTCACTCATG
>CAYTME010000152.1:0-1457 GCA_964438415.1 uncultured Pleurocapsa sp.
CGGCGTCTGAGAGGTTAGGGGCGGCAGCGCGGCCTGTGGTATCATGTCGGACGTGTCGTGACACCAGTCCCGGATGCAGCCGATGCCCGACCCGATCCGCGTGCTCCACTTCGCCGATGCGCACATCGGTATGGAAAATTACGGCCGTTTTGACGCCGAAATCGGCTTCAGCAGCCGTGTGCGCGACTTTCTGCACCGCCTGGACGAGATGATCGCATTCGCCGCCGAACGCGAAGTCGATCTGACCATCTTCGCCGGCGATGCCTTCAAAACGCGCACGCCCAACCCCACCTATCAGCGCGAATTCGCCCACCGCGTGCGCGATCTGTCGCAGCTTGCGCCGCTGGTGCTCTTGGTTGGCAATCACGACATGCCGCCCAATCAGCTCAGGGCGTCCTCGATCGAGATCTACGAGACGCTGAAAGTCCCGAACGTGTGGGTGGCTGATCTGTATGAGGTGCGCGTGATCGAGACCAAGCGCGGTCCGGTGGCCGTCGGGGCTGCGCCGTACCCGATCCGCTCGCGCGTGATCGACGACCGAGCCACGCACGGGCTGACCATCGCCGAAATCGACGCGCAGGTGCAGAAAGAGCTGGCCCACATCCTCGAGTCGCTGGCGAAAGAGGCCGACGCGCACACGATGCCGCGCCTGCTGACGGGACATTTCACGGTCAGCGGAGCCGTTCCGGGCAGCGAGCGCGGCATCATGTTGGGGCGCGATGTCCCCGTGCTGCCCTCCGCCGTCGCCGACCCACGCTGGGACTACGTGGCGCTGGGGCACATCCACAAGCATCAAGACCTGACAGCAGGGCGAGTCGGCGTGCCGCCAGTCGTCTACAGCGGCAGCATCGAGCGGATCGATTTCGGCGAGGAGGGCGACCCCAAAGGCTTCTGCTGGGTCGAGCTGGAACGCGGCGCGGCGCGCTGGGAATTCGTCCGCCTGAACAGCCGTCCATTCATCACACTGGACGCCGATCTGCGCGCCAGCGCCGAGCCGACCGCCGAGGTTCTGGCGCTGATCGACGAGTACGATCTGCGTGAGGCGATCGTGCGCCTGCTGCTCAAGCTGACTCCGGAGACGGAAGCGCGCTTGAACGAGGGGATCGTGCGCGATGCGCTGCGCCGTGCCGGAGTCAGCGTGGTGGCGGCCATCCGCAAGGAGGTCGAGGAGTCGGCCCGCGCGCGCTTGGGCGCGAACCCGGAGGGGCTGAGCGATGCCGAGCTGCTCGATCGCTACCTGCTGAGCAAGTCGATCGATGCCGAGCGGCGCGCGCAGCTCGCCGCCGCCGCCCAGGCGATCTTCGAGAACAGCCAGATGCAGCAGGGCGAGGCGTAGCTCACGCCTGCCAGACGTGCAGATCGTGATCGACGCGGCTGTAGATGCGCAAGCCGGGGCGTTCCTCTGCCGGCTGCGCGCCGCGCGCGGTCAGCCGCAGGTGAACTCGGTCATCGCCTGG
>CAYTME010000152.1:1524-8295 GCA_964438415.1 uncultured Pleurocapsa sp.
CCACGCCTTGAGATCGCCCTCCAGCGAGATGAACGCCGCGCTGTTGCGCTGGATGACGGCGAAACCGCGCCGATCCATGCCGTAAGGAAGCTGCTCCCCCTCGCCGCTGTAGAGACAGAACACGTACTCCGTCGGCAAGTTGAGCATGAAGAACGGCAGACAGCTCGGCCAATCCGCGCTTTCGCGCGCGCCGGCGGGCACGCGCAGATATTCGATCTCGGCGCTTTCGGACAGCAGGGTGTGCAGCGCGGCGCTGTCCACACGGGTCAGTTTGCCGGTCAGCCGCAGAGCCGAGCCGCCGACGCGCAGCGTCATCATCGGCCCTTCGGCCTGCCCGCGCAGCGGCACGAACGAACACGGCACGAGATCGCGGGCGGTCAGCGTTTCGTCGGCTTCGACCTGAAAGGCGGCGCTGTACTGGAGCGCATCCACCCAGAGCGGCGCGACCAAGATCCCGCCCGGCTTGAGCTGACGCACCCACGCCTGCGGGACATCCCAGATGGTGGCATTGGCGATGATGCGGTCGTAGCTGGCGCGCGGTGGGTAGCCGGATGCGCCGTCGCCTTCGACGACTAAGACGGCACCGCTCAAAGCGCGCTGCAGATTATCGCGCGCCTGCTCCGCCGTGACGCGGTCGATCTCGACCGCTGTGACGTGTCCGGTATCACCGACGATGTGCTGGATGAGCGCGGCAGTATAGCCGCTGCCCGCGCCGATCTGCAGCACGTTGTGCCCCGGTCGCAGGCGGAGCTGCGCCAGCATGCGCGCCGTCATGCTCGGCTGCGTCGAGGCGATCGTGACGCTGCCCTTCGCATCCCGTTTGAGCGGCAGGCTCGCATCGCGATAGACCTGCGCTTGAGGGACGCCGGGCAGGAAGAAGTGACGCGGAACGGCCAGCAGTGCCGCTTCGACCTGGGGATCGGTCAGGGCGCCCGCCTTGCGCAGGCGTGTAACCAGCGTTTTGGCTGAAGTAGATGGCATTCAGTCCGTGCTCATCCGCCGTACCAGGCGCGCCGTTTGCGCAGTGATACACCCGCTTCGGCATCGCTGCGGCGGGTCGTGCGCACACGTCCGCGCGCATCGATGTTCACCTGGCCCATGCGCTGCAAGCGGGCAAACTCCTCCGGCGTGATGACCGGGGCCGGTTCACCGCCCAGGCGCTCGAGGCGCTCGCCGTAGCCCACATCGTCCGCGGCGGGCGGCGGCGCAGGCTGAGCCGGAGCCTCGGCAGCCGGCGGCGCTTGATCAACCGGCGGCGGCGCGGGGGTCTGCACCGCGCCATCGTCAAATTGATCCGGCGCGGATGGTGTCTGGGTGATGTTCTGCTCATCGGTCATGATGCTTGATCTTTCTCTTCCGATACTTCCAGTTCCAATCCGGCGTGATGCATCAAATCTGCAAGCGAAAGATCGCCTTCCTCCTGTTTGAGCCGGCTGGCGCGCACCGCTTCGCCGCAGACCAAGCAGTCGGGATCACGCTCGATATTGACCCACACGGCGCTGAACGGCAGTGTATGCTGGCCATCGATGATCTCGAGCAGCGTGTTGGCGATGATGACGGTGTTGCCCGGCAGCGGCTTCTGCGCATCTGAGCCGCGCAGCAGCAGACTGAGCGCAATATCGGTCTGCGCCGCTGCCACACGCACGACATCCAGCCACAAGCCCGGCTCTGCCTCCAGCGTGCCATCTTCGCCGATCATACCATAGTCGAGTGCCTCATCGATATGAGGATCGACCAGCCCCTCGCGCAGTTCGGCTGCCCAGCAGGCGTAGCATGGCCCGGCATCGGGCACGATGATGCAGACATCGCCGCCCTCGCCGCGCTCGTAGACGCCGGCGTAGACGGCGGGCAGCCGCCGCTCCAAGCAGGCTTGATTGACGGTGTACTTCGGACCTTCGCCGTCGAGGCCGACAATCAGCAGATCGAGCCGGTCGAGCGCGTCGAGATGCTGTTCGATGCGCCCCATACGCGTTTCGACTTCCGCCGCCGGGTTGCGCTGGTGGATGAGATCGGCAACGACATCGACTTTTGGTCTGCCGACATCGCGCAGGTCGGCCTCGTGGCGGACGATGTTGCTCTCCTCCAGGACGTCATCATCGACCAGCACGAAGCTGCCGACGCCGCTCATGGCCAGGCTGAGCGCGGCAAAGCTGCCGCCTGAACCGAGGCCGACGATGCCGACGCGCGAACGTCCGAGCCGCGCCAAGTTCTGTGCGCCCAATTTGCGCACGACACGATCCCAGTTCATGCGCCTTCCTCCTTGATCGGGGCTTGATCGTCCGCCGCGGGGACATCCTCCGCTTTTGCCGGTGCTGCGGCTTGGGTCGATGCCGGTTCGGGGCGCTGAATGCCGAGCTTCTTTTCCGCTGCCAGCACGTAATCGAGCAGGGAGGCGCGCGGCTCGCCATCGAGCGCCAGCTCGACCGGGCTGCTGTTGGCCCATACGCGCTCGAACAGCTTGTACGGGTCGTCGTCGGCGGACAGGCTGCCGAACGGCGCGGCGCGCAAGCTGGGTGGGTGCTGTGGGTAGTCGTGCGGGGTGACGATCACGATCAGCTTGTCCGCGCCGACGCGCCCGACGATCAGGCAGATCTCCAGTGGCAGCTTGCCATCGGCGTTCCAGAGCGTCATCGTGCTGGAGACGTAGAGGCCGTCTTTGTGCAGGGCGTTCAGCTCGCTTTCCAGCAGCCGTTCGTCATTGAGATGCCAGGGGTAGGTGACCAGCTCTGGCAGTTGATCGTCGGGGTAGACCGCCGGGGTGATTGGCATGAACATGCGCGTCGTCCGGTCGATGTACCAGAAGTCGATGCGCAGGCTGCCCTCATCGCGCTGGGGCACGAGCACGAAGTTGGTCGTCGCACCTTCCATGTCGATCGTGGTCGGATGATCGAGCGTGACGATCGGCGCGAGCAGGAAATCGGTGTTGTTTTCCGGATCGTCGATCCAATCGAGCGCGGTCATCAAGTCACCGCCGCTGGGCTGGATCATGTAGCCGGGCTGCTTGTGCCAATCGCCGATGTAACGCAGCGGCACATCCCATTTCTGGCCGCTGCCGAGCAGGCGCGTGAGGGCGCTGTTCTGACCGTTCAGCTCGCGCTGTACGCGCCAGTTCTCCTGCAGCCACCAGATCAGCTCGTCCTGCCGCGAGTCGCCCTGCTGAAAGGTGTGAAACTGGCGCACGGCGCTCGCGTCCGGCGAGATCGTGTCCAGCACATAGAGCGTGGCCACACCGTTCGGCAGCGGCGCGGGCACCCACAGACCGACGAGAGCCTCCCCCGTCTCATCCTCTAGGTGTTGGTGCGCCGCCGAGATCATCTTGTCGATGACGCGGCGGGCGACCACCAGATTCGGTGTGCTGCCGCCGCGCACCAAGCGCTGTATGCGTCGAGCCAGCATAATCGGTCTTACCTCCGTCGTCTGGGCGGCAGGGGCGTATTCGGATCGACGCGCTCTTCGATGCCCGGCCATTCACCGGTCGCGCGCCACGTGTAATAGGCGTAGATCCACTGTACTGCCCACGCCGCGACCGTCACCGCCGTCGAGCGGCTGGGGTTCCAGCCGTAATGCTCGCCATCTTTCGGGTTGAACAGGCACAACTGGCCGTCTTCGTACTGGTGCTTCTCGCTGTAGATATTGGGTTTGAGCACGTAGGCTTCCGCCGGACGATTGGGATAATCGGCGGGGTAGAGGATCTTGATCGTGTGCGTGCGCTCGCGCAGCGTCGCCAGATTGATCTCGACATCGCCGAGCCAATACAACAAGTCGCTCCCCTGCGGCACGACCAGCTTGAACGTGCTGCCGAAGGTCGCGCGCATCGCTTCCACTTCGAGACGCAAACGGGGCGAAACATTGCTGCGCGTTCCCCACCATGCCATATGTCGGTACTCCTCAACCAGTCATCATCCGGTCTCGATTCTACCACCGATAGGGCACGCTCAAGCTTAGGTGGGCGCGACCGCTGGCGACCGGTAGCACTCTACCGCCCTATACGTAGGATTCTCAGTCAGGTTGCGCGTCCGCACATGAGAAGCTGATGATGAAAGGCGCGATCACGAGGCGGCGGCTTGCAAAGCATTGGAAAAGCCGATCAGGTCGTCGAGCGCCTGCTGGGTGACCCACCACAGATCGCCGACCGCGACGGTGGTCAGACTCACGTCTGGACGAGGCAAGCTGGCCATCGTCGTCCACAACGAGGCTAGGACGTGCTGGTGCGCGGTCAGCATGCGACCGAAGCCAGACAGCGCACGCCGGACAGCGCGCGGCTCCTGCACCATGCGCCGATCTTCAGGTGCGATGTAGTAGCTGCGGTAGCGCCAGTCGCGGTGCTCGGCGGCGATCTGCGTCAGTGCGTCATCGATGGCGAACAGCGCGGCCAGCGTCGCTTCCAGGCCATCATCGCCCCCCGCGCGCAGGAGCTGGATGAGCAGTTCGACGCTGCGGCTGGCCTGCGCGAGGCGGGCGCGGTGCTCGTTGTTGACGTACCAGAGCAGCTCAGCATCTTCCGTCATCGAGGGCCTACACTCCAGCGGCGCGCAGCATGGACAACTGCCACCGTATGATAACACAGCAGCGGGCTATAATAGCGAGCGATGAGATGACGAGGGGTGAGCGATGCGTGTGGAGGCTGAATGACCGATTTCTTGATCTCGATCATGCAGGGCTTCGCGCGGCTGCTGTTCATGTTCAGCGGCGTGGGCTGCCGCATCGGCTGTCTGCTGCTGATCTTGGCGGCACTGGCAGCCGTCTTCGTGCTCTTCATCGCGCCGCGCGGCGTATGAATTCGGGTGGTATACTTCGCGGGCTGTCCGCTGAAGCCGCACCGAAGGGTATCACTGCCAGTGCTCCACGACCTGCGCAAAACCGCCGAGAAAGTTCGCACCCGTCTGCGTCTGCTGGAGCCGCTCGTCTTCGAGCGGACGCATCCCCTGCCGCCCTGGGATTATCGCGCTCTGCCGAACGATGACCCGCTGACGCCCGCCGCGCTCGACGGCCCGTGGGAGACGATCGCGCCGCCGCGCTACTGGGGCGCGTGGCGGACGAACTTCCTGCTGCGCGGATCGTTCCAGATTCCCCGAGGCTGGGACTTCGATGCGCCGCTGGCGCTGCATCTGCCGCTGGGCAGCGCGGACGACTTCTTCAACGCGCACCCCGAGGCGCTGGTCTATATCGACGGTGAGCCGGTCGCGTCGGCGGATGTGCGACACCAGACGATCGCCCTGCCGCCGCGCTTCCGCGATCACGCTGCGCATACGCTGATCCTGCACGGCTGGACAGGTGTCGGCGACCTGCTGCACAGCGATGCGCGCCCGCGTCTTTACATGCAGACGTGCAGCATCGCCCGTGTGCATCTCCATCTACACGCTTTTCTCACCCAGGCGCGCGCGGCTTTCGACACCGCGCTGTTGCTGGATGCCGATCATCCGGCACGCGCCAGCCTGCTCGATGCGCTGGCGGCGGCCTTCAATGCGCTCGATATGCGCGAGCCGCTGGCGGATCATGTCTACGCCAGCGTCGAAACGGCCGCAGATGCGCTGGCGCGGGGCATCGCCGCCGCCGGCGAGCCGCTGCCGGTGCGCATTCACGCCGCCGGTCATGCGCATCTCGACACGGCTTGGCTGTGGACGCTGGCGCAGACGCGGCGCAAAGTCAGCCGCACTTTTCATACCGTCCTGCATCTGATGGACGAGCACCCGGAGTACCGTTTCACCCAAAGCCAGCCGCAGCTCTACGAGTACTTCCGCCGCGAACATCCCGACAGCTTCGAGCGCCTGCGCCAGCGGGTAGCTGAAGGTCGCTGGGAGATGATCGGCGGCATGTGGATCGAAGCCGACTGCAACATCAGCGGTGCGGAAAGCCTGGCGCGCCAGTTCGTGCTCGGGCGGCGCTACTTCCGCGAACATTTTGACGGCGCGGTCGACTCGCCTGTGCTCTGGCTGCCCGATGCGTTCGGTTTCCCGTGGAGCCTGCCGCAGCTCGCTGTAGAGGCAGGGATGCGCTACTTCTTCACCATCAAGCTGCGGTGGAGCGAGTTCAATCACATCCCGTATGACAGCTTCTGGTGGGAGGGATTGGACGGCACGCGCATCTTGACGCACTTCAGCACGACGCCGGAGGCGGGCAATCCGCAGTTTGCCGCCACCTATAACGCCGACCCAACGCCCGCCGCGCTGCTCGCCTCGTGGCAGAAAGTCAAGCTCAAAGATGTGCAGCGCGATATCCTGATGTGCTACGGCTGGGGCGATGGCGGCGGCGGCCCGACGCGCGACATGCTCGACCGCATCGAGGTGCTCGGCCGGTTCCCGGCGCTGCCGCAGATCGGCTTCAGCAGTGCGCGCTCATTCTTCGAAACGCTGGAAGCGGAGTCGGGGGCGCGGCTGCCCACCTGGAGCGATGAACTCTATTTGGAGACGCATCAGGGCACGCTGACGACGCAGGCGCGCACCAAACGGGACAACCGCAAGGCGGAAGTCGCCCTGCATGATCTGGAATTCCTCGCCAGCTACGCCGCGCAGCTCTCCTCGATCTATACGTACCCGGCGCAGACTCTGCGTGACTTGTGGACGCTCGTCTGCCTCAACCAGTTCCATGACATCCTGCCCGGCAGCAGCATCCCGGAAGTCTATGCCGACTCGCGGACGCAGTACGCCCACGTGATCGAACAAGCCGGTACGCTGCGCGACGAGGCGGTCGAGGCCTTGGCCGTTCACACAGGCGGCGACATCGTCATCGTCAATCCGGTCGGCTTCTCGCGCCATGATCTGGCCGCGCTGC
>CAYTME010000152.1:8356-8623 GCA_964438415.1 uncultured Pleurocapsa sp.
GAGCGCGGACGGCGACCTGCTGATCGACGCGGGGCAGATCGCACCCTACAGTTTGCTGGCGCTGGCCGTCATCGACAGCGGCGATGCACCGACCGTCTCCGCGCACAGCGACAGCGCGCAGGCTGAAACGCACGCGCTCGAAAACGCCTATCTGCGCGCGGAATTCGACGCGCTCGGCGATCTGGTGCGCATTTACGACAAGACGCGCCGGCGCGAGCTGCTGCCGCCGGGTGCGCGCGCCAATTTCTTTCAGGCGTTCGATGACCG
>CAYTME010000152.1:8640-9690 GCA_964438415.1 uncultured Pleurocapsa sp.
CCGGCGAGCTTTGACGCCTGGAATATCGATGTCTCTTACGAGGACCGCGTCTGGACGGCTGAGCCTGCCGATGTGTGCACCATCGCCGAGGACGGCCCGCTGCGCGCTGCGCTCACGATCGAGCGGCGCATCCTGAACAGCGCCATCCGCCAGCGTGTCTCGCTCGAACGGCACAGCCCGGCGCTGCGCTTCGATACGTGGGTCGATTGGCGCGAGCGTCACATCCTGCTCAAGGTCGCCTTCCCGGTCGATATCCTCGCGCCGCGCGCCAGCTTCGACATCCAGTGGGGACACATCCAGCGCCCAACGCACCGCAGCACCTCGTGGGATTGGGCCAAATACGAGGTCCCGCTGCACAAGTGGATGGATATCAGCGAGAGCGATTATGGCGTCAGCCTGCTCAACGACTGCAAGTACGGCGGCGATGTGCGCGGCGGCATCCTGCGTCTGAGCCTGCTGCGCTCGCCCGCCTTCCCCGATCCGGAGGCCGACAGCGGTGAGCACCGCTTCACATACTGCCTGCTGCCGCACAGCGGCCCGCTCGGAAGCGACACGCTGCGCGCGGGCTGTGCGCTGAATCATCCGCTGCGCGCGCTTGATGTGCGCCGACCAGAGGGGCAGAGCGCTCCGCGTTCGCTGCCGCCGCTGGTGCGCGCTGACCGTCCAAACGTGGTCATCGAGACGATCAAGCTGGCGGAAGACGATGATGATCTGATTGTGCGCTTGTACGACGGCCTGCGCCAGCGCGGTGAGACGCTGCTGACCTTCGCCCTACCCGTCGAGCAGGCGCAGCGCGCCAACATCTTGGAGCAGCCGCAGCGCGATCTGCCGGTCGATGGGCATACGGTGCGCGTGACGCTGCGCCCTTTCGAGATCGCCACCCTGCGCGTCCGGCTGAAACGACCGAGTTTCTAAGAGAGCGCAGGAGGACATACGGACATGTTGATGTCGGACAGCTTCTATCGCCTTTATCCGCTCGTCTTCCTGCCCGACGATGCGCAGATCGACGACTTCGTCGTGCTGGGCAAACCGCCGCGCGGCGCACAGCCG
>CAYTME010000153.1:0-863 GCA_964438415.1 uncultured Pleurocapsa sp.
GATCTGGTTGTCGCGCCCACCGACGAAGCTGCCCACGACGCGCGGCTCTCTGCCGACGGCCCGCCGCAGCTCGACATCGGTATCGAGCGCGCGCACGCGCAAACGCAGCAGCGTCGCCTCCGGCGGCAGCGCCTGGTCGATCGCCTGCTGTGTATCATCGCGCGGTTGGCTGGCGCGCACGTTGAGCGCGTAGGAGGCCAGCCCGCCCGCCAGCCCGACCGTCAGCAGGATGGCGACCAGCTCGGCCCACGGTATGCGGCTGCGCAGCAGGCCGGCTAAGCCGAACAGGATCAAGACGGCGGGCCAGGCGCGCGCGATCAGGTCGAAGAGGCCGTCCGGGATGACGCCGAAGGCGCGCGCGATCAGCACAGCGCTGATGCCGACCAAGACGAACGCGAACAGGGGGTTGGTGCGCTGCCGAAGTTTCATCGCTCAGGCTCGCAGTTGGCGGATGAAGAGGACGACGGCCAAGACGAGCGCCGCCAGCGGGTAGAAAAGCGGCTCACCGCCCGGGGTCGCCAGCCAGCCCTGATCGCGACCGATCCAAAGCAAAACGGCGAGCGCGATCCACGCCAGCACGATCAGCAGCGGCAGGCCGCGCTGCGTCCGCGCGCTCAAGGACTGCTGCGGCATCGACCACCAGAGGAGCAGGTAGGCCAGTGCGAACGCTCCGAGGCTGGCCAGCCCGAGCAGGACGAAGATGGCGCGCACCAGCCACGCATCCATCCGCCAAGCGGCCGCCAGCCCGCCGCAAACGCCGCCCAAAACTCGATCGGAAAAACTTCGCACCATGCGCGTCATCGCTCAATGTCAGGCAGGACCCTGACAGAACTATACACAGCTTTCCCGCTGGCTGGCAAGCG
>CAYTME010000153.1:881-1307 GCA_964438415.1 uncultured Pleurocapsa sp.
GGGGGTATGGTGCTGAAGGGGAATCGCCTCGATCAGATCCGCATAACCAGGGGAGGGAGCGGCGAGCGATCCTGCACCCGCCGCCCCGCCGCCTCTCAGCGGCTGCCGTTCACGCCGTTGTGATGTACACCTTTGCCCTCGAAGCCGCGCCCGACCGCCCGATAGGTGAAGCCGAGCGCGCGCATCTCGTCTGGGTCGTACAGGTTACGCCCATCCATCAAGTTGGGGATGCGCATCAATTTACAGATACGCGCCATGTCGAGCTGCTTGAACTCGTTCCAGGGCGTGGCGATGATCAGGGCGTCGGCACCTTCAGCCAGCGCGTAGGGGTCGCCGCACATCTGGATTTCGGGCAGGACACGCGCCGTGTTATCCATCGCCACCGGGTCATAACCGCGCACGATCGCGCCGCGATTGAGGAGCTGG
>CAYTME010000153.1:1357-9048 GCA_964438415.1 uncultured Pleurocapsa sp.
GTTCTCTTTGAATGCCAGGCCGAGCACGCCGATCACCCGCTCGCCCAAGCTCCCCAGCAGATCGGTCAGTTTGAGCAGGACATGCTTGCGCTGGAAATCGTTGATCTCCATGACCGCGTTCAGAAGCTGCGGATGCGTCCCGTGCGTCTGCGCCATATAGGCCAGCGCCTTGACGTCTTTCGGGAAACAGCTCCCACCGTAGCCGACGCCTGCCTGCAAGAAATGCTGGCCGATGCGTCGATCCATACCCATGCCGCGCGCGACCTCCAGCACATCCGCGCCCAGCCGCTCGCACATGATCGCGATCTCGTTGATGAAGCTGATGCGCGTGGCCAAAAAGGCGTTCGAGGCGTACTTGATCATCTCGGCGGTGCGGATGTCGGTGATCAAGGCGGGCGCTTTGAGCGGCGCGTACAGTTCGGCGACCGCCTCAGCGGCTTCGCGGTTGAGCGACCCGAACACGTTGCGATCCGGGTTCATAAAATCCGCGATCGCTGAACCCTCGCGCAGAAATTCCGGGCAGCTCACGACCGAGAAGGAGATCGGCTCTGGCTGCGCACGCTTGATGATATCTGAGACCCAGTCGCCCGTGCCGACCGGGACCGTCGATTTGTTGATGACGATCAGCGGGTGCTTCATCGTCTTGGCGATCGTCTCCGCCGCCGCGCGTACATACTTGAGATCCGCCTCGCCATCCACCCCCTCCGGCGTGCCGACGCAGATGAAGACAAACTCCGCTCCATCCAGTCCCTCGGCATACGATGTCGTGAAATGCAGCCGGTCGGCCCGGCGGTTGCGCTCGACCAGATCCTCCAGCCCTGGCTCGTAGATCGGCATGATGCCGCGCTGGAGCTGTTCGATGCGCTCCGGATTGATATCGACGCCAACGACACGGTTGCCCAGATCGGCAAAGCCTGTCGCGGTGACCAAGCCGACATACCCGGTTCCAATCACACAGATTCGTTTCATTCGTTCCCACCCCTTGTTTCGATGGCTTTGTCTGAAGCACGCTGACGGCGCATCATGATGATGCGCCGCTGGGCGTGCATTTGGGATATATACTGCGTCACTGTACCCGATCCGCCTAAAGAACGACTAAAGCGCGCCAGCCGCCAGACTCGGATCGAGCAGCAGCCGCGCTGCACGCCGGCCCAGTTCGACCGCGTAGTTGGTACCGCGATCCCATGGATACACCTGACTCATACTCGCCCAGTACACCCCCGGCAGCGGCGTCGGCACGGGTGGGATATGACGGCTGTGACCAACCCCTGGCACCGGCTGTGCATACGGCGCGCGAAAGACCCAAAACCGGCGCACCCAATCGCGCGTGAAAGCCGGGTTGAAAGTCGGCAGTGCCGCAAAAAAACGGTCAGCCAGCGCCGCTTCATCGATCTGAAAATATTCGTGATCGGGCGGCACATAGTCACCGCAGTAGATCAGATGATCGCCGCCGTAATGGGCGCGATCCATCCAGTTAGTGTGTTCGACCAGTGCCAAGAATGGGAACCTACTGGCCTGCTTGACCGGGCTGGTCGCCGGCAGATTGAGCCAGTAAGTGCCGTCGGTCAGCAGCGGCTGCTTGAGCGCCGCAACCACGCAGATAGCACCGATGCTTTTCAGCGCGGCGACCTGCCGTCCGTAAGCGGTCTCGCGCAGTGCCGGTGCCATGCGCAGAAGCAGCGCCGGTGAGGTGGTGGAGATGACACGATCGAACGGCTGCGCCTGCCCCCCGACCGCCAGAACCGGGCGTCCGCTCTCGACCGCGATCTGTTCGACCGGTGTCCCGAGCCGGATGCGGACGCCCAGCGCCGCCAGTTTGGCGGCAAACGCATCCATAAATGCCTGAAAACCGCCGGTGAAGATGCCCAGCCGCAGGCTGCGTGCATGGACGCGCGCCCACAGCCAAGCCATGTTGACCTCCTGATACGCCTCGCCGAATTTACCGATCAGAAGCGGGCGGAAGAATTTGTCGTAGCCCGCGCGCCCCATATAGCGCATCAGCCATTCGTGCGCGGTGATCCCCTCCAGCGCGCGCCAATCGGGGGTCAGCTTGATGAACGCGCCGGCTAGGGCGAAGCGCAGCTTGGCGAGCGGGGGCAGCGGCAGCAGAATGGCCGAGGGCGAGATCTCCGAGCGCACGATCTTGCCGTCGATCCAGTAGCTCGTCTTCGGGCGTGGGAACAGGATCCGGTCGCGCAGGCCGAGTTCATCGGCCAGCGCCAAGATGTCCTGATCGGTCTCGAACCAGTGGTGGTAGAACTTCTCCAGCGTCCAGTCCCAGCCGTCATCTTTGAAGCCAGCCGCTAAGCCCCCCACCTGCGAGGCGGCCTCGTAGATCGTGACGGCGTGCCCCTTCCGTGCCAGATCCCAAGCCGCCGCCATTCCGGCCGCGCCCGCGCCGATGATGCCGATCGACAGCCGCTCTTCGTGCCCTGCTTGTGCGCTAGTCAACTGCGCCCGCCCCCTTTTTCAAACGCTCGCCGATGCCCGCTGCACACCCGCCAGCGCGCGCAGACCCAGACCGCGCCGGATGAGGAGCACAAAACCGAGCAGCGTCGGCGGCAGCCAAATGACCGCATGGACGCCAAAGGCGTAGGCGAGCGCCTGCGCCTCCGGCACACCGACGGCCGTCAAGACCAAACTGACGAAAAACTCGAAGACCCCGATCTGCCCTGGAGAGGCGGGCAGCACACCAGCCAGATTGACTGCGCCGGTGGCGACGAGCATGACCCAGTAGCTGACCTCGATCTGAAAGGCGAAGGCGACCGTCCAGTAGACAGCGGCGTTGAAACCCCAGGTCGCCAGCGTGCCGACCAGCATCCCGGCCAGGTATTTCGGCTGGCGCAGGCCGTCCATACCGGCGATCACCTCATCGCTCAGCGTCAGCAGACGTGCGCGCAGCGCGGGCGGTGCGTAACGCGACGCGAGCGCCCCCGCACCACGGATCCAGCGCGGGTTGAAGGCGAGCAGCAGGAAGATGGCGAGCGCCAGCGCAAACAGCGGCGTCACGAGATCGACCGCGGTTTGCAGCTCTGGCGAGGCGATCGCGATGAAGCGCAGCGGAATGACGACGAAAGCCAACATCGTGAAGCCGTCAAAGATGCGTTCGATGAAGATGGTCGTCGTCGTGCGCGCCACCGGCACGCGGTAATCGCGCTGCAAGAGGAAGATGCGCAGAAACTCACCCGCCCGCAGCGGGTAGACGTTGTTGCCCATGTAGCAGATCGAGACCAACTCGGCCAGATACGCGAGCGGGATGCGGCCGAATCCGCGCAGCAGGAAGCCCCAGCGCCACGCGATCAAGACCATCGAGATGAAGAAGACGCCGACGCCGACGATCAACCAGCCGACCTGCGCCTGGCGAATGTACTGCCACACCAATTGGGGGTGGAGTCCGTTGAAGGCGAACCACAAGAACGCCCCGCTGATGACAAGGCCGACGACGACGAGTATGCGCTGACGCCTCTGCATGGACGCTGATCTCCGCTGAACACAATCGACTCATTGTATCAGCAGGCGGCGCGCGCTGATAGATAAAAAGCGACAAGACTTCGTTACATGCGGACGCGCACAGCATCGCGTCCGAGCGCTGTGATGGATCATCCTCCGAATACCCGAGCTGCGTGCCAATTCCAGCGGGCCGACGGCCGATCGCGGCACCATTCTTTAGCGATCTCGTGCTTGGTGAAGTATGGTACGATATCGCAGTAGGCCAAAGGGTATCCCACAGCGCACATGGAGTCTGAGGCACGCAGCCCAAAAGCGCACCGGCACACACAGACTTGCATCCGAGCCAGACCGATCGCACGCACCCAGGCCAGAGCATCCCAAGACTGTGAAAACCAACCGTTATGTCGATCACTGAACTGAGCCAACATCCAGCAGCGATTGAGCTTGACAACCCACCCGCACGGCCGAGACTGCGCATTCAACCATCGCGCGGGTGGGTATCGCTCAAACTGCGCGAATTGTGGGAATATCGCGAGCTGCTCTATTTTCTCACTTGGCGCGATATCAAAGTGCGCTACAAGCAGACCGTTTTGGGCGCTGCATGGGCAGTACTGCAGCCGTTCATGACGATGGTGGTGTTCAGCTTGTTCTTCGGCAGTCTGGCGGCGATTCCGTCCGACGGCGTGCCCTATCCGGTCTTCAGCTACGCGGCGCTTGTGCCGTGGACGTTCTTCGCCACCGGCCTTTCAATGTCATCGAACAGCCTGGTCGGCAGCTCCAACCTGATCAAGAAGGTCTATTTCCCACGCCTGACCATCCCGATCGCGACCGTGCTTTCGGGCGCGGTCGATTTCGTGATCGCGTTTATGGTGCTGATCGGCATGATGCTGTTCTTCGGGATCACGCCGACGATCTATGTCATCTTCCTGCCCCTGTTTGTGCTGCTCGCCTTTGTGACGGCGCTCGGTGTCGGGCTGTGGCTGAGCGCGATGAACGTTCAGTTCCGCGACGTGCGCTACACCGTGCCTTTTCTCACGCAGTTCTGGATGTTCATCTCGCCGATCGCCTATCCCAGCAGCCTGATCGAAAACGAGACGCTGCGCGCCATCTACGGCATCAACCCGATGGCGGGCGTGGTCGAGGGTTTCCGCTGGGCGCTGCTCGGCACCGATACCGCCCCCGGCCCGATCATCTTGATCTCATCGCTGGCGGCCCTGCTCATCTTCGTCAGCGGGCTGTTCTACTTCCGTCGCATGGAAAAGACGTTTGCGGACGTGGTGTGAGCTATGAGCGATATCGCGATTCGGGTTGAGGGGCTGGGCAAGCTGTACCGCATCGGCGGACCGCAGGAACGCCACCAGACGTTTCGCGAAGCGATCACCCGCACGATGACAGCACCGCTGCGCCGAGTCCGCGACATCCTGCGCGGTCAGGCAGCGTCCGGCCTGCATGAGGAGATCTGGGCGCTCAAAGATGTTTCGTTCGAGGTGAAGCACGGCGAGGTGATCGGCATCATCGGGCGCAACGGCGCGGGCAAATCGACCCTGCTCAAGATCTTATCCCGCATCACCGAACCGACGACCGGCTGCGCCGATGTCTACGGCCGTGTGGGCGCGCTGCTCGAAGTCGGCACCGGCTTTCACCCTGAACTGACGGGGCGCGAGAACATCTACCTGAACGGGGCAATTCTGGGCATGAGCCGGCGGGATATCGAACGCAAATTCGATCAGATCGTCGATTTCGCTGGCGTCGAGAAATTCATCGACACGCCGGTCAAGCACTACTCCAGCGACATGGGCCTCCGTCTCGGCTTCGCGGTGGCGGCGCACTTGGAGCCGGAGATCCTGGTCGTCGATGAGGTACTGGCGGTCGGCGATGCCGAGTTCCAGCGCAAATGCCTGGGCAAGATGAGCGAAGTCGCCGGTCAAGGCCGCACGGTGCTGTTCGTGAGTCACAACATGGCGGCGGTGTCGAATCTGTGCAGCCGTGCACTGTGGCTGCTAAGCGGTGTCGTTCATCGATCAGGTCAAGTACAAGAGATTATCGAGGCCTATTTAGGTCAGCAGACACCTATCGACTCGGGTCAGGTCGATCTCGGTGCTCATGAACGCAGTCGGGCAGATCTAACGCCGATTATGCAGCGTGTTCGGCTTATGGGTGAACAAGGCCCTACAACGAGATTTGAGACAATGGGCAGCTTTGGACTGGAAGTCGAATGCCTGCTCGATCCGGACGTCATGCGTACAGCTTCTTTGGGCATCGTCGTGAAAGATATGTTCGATAACCGTGTTTTTGTCTCCCATTTTGACCAGTATGGGCACTACTCTGTCAAGGAGGTGGGCACAGTCACCTTCACCGCATCCATCGAACGGCTGCCCTTGCTGCCCGGTGTCTACCGAATGAGTCTGCATCTATCCGATGGAACACAAGATCGTGACGTACTGGAAAACGCACTCGAATTCCAGATCGAATGGAATTATGGCATCTCGATGAAGTATCCTCCCCGGTTGAATTGGGGGCGAACATACGTTCCAGTGCAGTGGGCCGCCAGCAACGGGAACCAACCAAGATGAATGAAGAGGCGGAGAAACGCATCATCGCCAACACACAGTCGAGCGCACAGTTTTCGGACTATTATGACCGCCGCTGGGAGGCGCTGTGTGATAATGAGTGGCCCGGAAGCGAGGGCTATGGGCTGGTGCGCGTCCGCTTCATCGATGAGGTGGTGACCGAGTTTGTGTCGAGAACCGACCTCGAGATCCTCGATCTCGGCTGCGGCACCGGTTGGCTTTCCAAAGCCTTATCCCGCTATGGGACGGTGACGGGCATCGATTTCGCGCCACAGACCATCGCGAAAGCGCAGCACGAGTATGGTGACCATGGTCACTTCATGGTGGCCGATCCGGCCAGCCCGACCATGGGCTTGTCGAATACATTTGACCTTGTAGTTGCATCAGAAGTGATTGAGCACGTAGAAGATCATGCCGCCTTCGCGACGCTTATCGCGAGCCTGCTGCGACCCAATGGTTGGTTGATCTTGACGACCCCCAATCTGCGCCTCAAACATTATGTCATGGCCGATGCGCGCAAGCGGAAGTACTGGCAGCCGATCGAGAATTGGCTCGCTCCCACTCAGCTAACGAACCTGCTGCGACACCACGGCTTCATCATTCGCCGTCATGAAGGATTCACGACCAGCAAGAATTTCGGTTATACGCCCATTCAGCGCGCAGCCGGTCACTGGCTGGTTCGAAGAGCCGCCGAGAGACTCGGTTTGAGACGACAATACGGGCGCCTGATACTTCCGCTTGCCATGTACCAACTTGTCATCGCACAAAAACGGAACGTTTAGGCCAAGGCTTCGCCACGCACATGACCAGCGCGGCTGCTGACGGCGGGTCAGCGGGCGATCGAGGCCAGGAGTCGCTGCGCTTCGGGCGAGACGGGGTGAAACGAGTCTGACCTCAAAGACAGCCTCGGCATGCGCGATCCAGATGATGTGATCCCGGCAGGATTCGAACCTGCGACACTCCGCTTAAAAGGCGGGTGCTCTGCCACTGAGCTACGGAGCCATACCGGTCATTATATCCGACGACGGTGCTTTTTCAACCCGCAAGTTCGGCTGAACCTGCGGGATTTCGGCTGAGAGCAGCGCCGCTACACGCGGTCGTCCTCGTCGTCCTCGTCGCTGTGGTGCATGAACCAGACCACATCCGGCGGCGCGGGCGGCACAGGTGGGACAGGGGGTACGGGGGGCACAGGTGGCACAACCACCCGTTTGATCACATCCCTGACGCCATGCAGTTCGTGCTCGAAAGGGCGGAAATGCGGCCTGCCGGGATGCCCGCCGCCGATATTGACCCCGGTCTGGCCTTCCAGGTAGGCGAGAAGCTGCCCGGAGGCCAGCATCACCTGAGAAAGCTTGTGCTTGTCCTTCATCCCGTCAGTGATGTCGAGCGTCAGGGCTTCGACATACGGGTCTTCGGTGATGCGGACGACGCTGGCCTGCAACCCACGCAGGCTGCGCACCGCCAGATCGCCTGTGCCCTCGAATGTTTCCAGATGCAGGCTTTGTTCCACATCGTTGCGTAGGGCGCGCAGCGGCGGGATCAGCCGGATCAGCGCGCGCAGGTCTTCGACAGTTAGCGATTTCATCTCATTCTCCTCAGTGATCCAACCATTCCCCGGACAAGGCCAGCGAGTCGGCGCGGATCGCACGCTCGCGTTCAGTATAGGCTTTC
>CAYTME010000153.1:9091-9433 GCA_964438415.1 uncultured Pleurocapsa sp.
GGCGCTGGACGCGGCGCTGAATCGTCTCGCGGTCGCTCTGGGCTTCATCCGCCAGCCGCTGCAACCGCGCTTCGCGCAGCAAACGGCGTTTGCGTTCCGAGATCAAGGCGATTTCCTTCTCATAATCGTTCATGATCGGTTCTCCCTGCAAATTCAATCGAGCAGTTCAAGCGTTTCCGGCGAAAGTAAGCCGCGCAGATTCTTCTTGGCGTAAAACAGCCGGGACTTGACCGTTCCCACACTGGTGTTCATCGTCTCCGCGATCTCCGTGTAGGACATGGCTTCAACGCTGTGCAAAATCAGCGTTTGCCGCTGCAACTCCGGCAGTTGATCCACTGCCAC
>CAYTME010000153.1:9480-9686 GCA_964438415.1 uncultured Pleurocapsa sp.
GCGCGGCGGGCTGGTCACTTTCTTCCGCGTCGTCGAGTGTCTCGACGCGATGCCGCAGCCGGGCACGCAGATGGTCGTAGCAGCGGTTGCGCAGCACCCGGTAGACAAACGGGCGCAGTTTCTCTGGCGGGACGATGCGCGGCAGGTTGAGATACAGCGCCAGCAGCGCGTCCTGCAAGATGTCGTCCTCGTCATCCACAGCGCCG
>CAYTME010000154.1:0-1172 GCA_964438415.1 uncultured Pleurocapsa sp.
GCTCACGCCGCTCTTCTCGTCTGCAGGTGCGAGATAATCTCACATGACTACCCGCGTGTGATCGCGGGCGGCGATCTGGAGCACCGGCTCCAAGCCCTGTTCGACGGCGATGGCGCTGCACGCCAGGCTCGACATGCGCGGCATGGCCGAGGCGTTGTCGGTGAAATTGACCGCCGCCACGAACGGCTGAAGCAGACGCAGCGTCTCGACCAGTTTGACGGTGCTCGTGCCCAGCGGCGGCGAGACTTCGGCGGTGACGACGAATTCGCCCGCGCGCAGCCGCCGCTCCAGCGCCGAGATCGGCTCGCTGTAGGCGGGCGGGTGATAGTGCGCGTCGCCGCCCCACCAGTCGGGCTGGCGCACCGGCGTGAAGATGGCGTCCCAAGTCTGCGCCCGTGTCTGCGCAGCGCGCGCGGTCAGCCCGCTGAAGACCTTCTTCCAGCCCACGCGGCGTATCTGCGCGATGACATCGCCCCAGGTTTCGGTGCCGACTTTGTCCCAGTCGAGCGGCGGCAGCACTTCGAGCAGCTTGTCCTCGCGTCCGAGCGCGAACGAGCGGGCGTAGATGTTGTACCAGATGCACGGGCGCGTCTCATCGACGTAGCAGTGTTCGGCCATCGAACCGCCGCACGGCCCGTTGCGCAGCCCTTTGGGACACTGCATCGGGCAGATGAAAGCCGTCTCCTGCAGCATACAGTTGCCGCACATGCGGCAGCCGAACAGCGGACCTTTGACCGCGCGTTCGAGCGCCGCCAGCAGCCGGCGCGGGAGCGGCTCGCGCTTGAAGGGGAAGAACGGCGGCTGCCAGCGGCGGCCTGGGCTGAACAACGGCATCGACGATCCCTGCCTTTCGCGCGGTGCGCGTCATGAGGTGGGCGCTGCGGTCTGCGCTTTCAGTTTTTCGAGCGCGCGGTAGGCGTGGATGTAGCTCATGCCCATCTCGTCGCGCCCCAGCATCAGGTCGGCAGCTTTGACCGCCAGCGCGATCTTGTTCGGATTGCAGATCGGCGCATTGACCCCGGCGGCGATCAACTGCGCCATGAACACGGTATTGAGCAGCTCGCGCTCCGGCATCCCGTGCGAGGCGTTGCTCGCGCCGATCGTCAGGTTGACCCCGAACTGGCGGCGCAGCTCGCGCGCGACCTCCAGCGTGATCAGCCCCGAGGTGTGGT
>CAYTME010000154.1:1202-5889 GCA_964438415.1 uncultured Pleurocapsa sp.
CAGCGGAGCGAACAAGATGCTCTCGACGCTGACGCCGTACTGCTGCGCCGCTTCCAAGATCAGCTCGGCGGCGGCGATGCGCCCGGCGACCGTCATCGGGATGCCGTCGTCGGGGATGCACAAGGCGATCACCGCCGCGCCGTATTCGGCTGCGATCGGCATCAGTCGGTGCAGCTTGTCGTGCTCGGCGTTGAGCGAATTGATGAGCGCGCGCCCCTTGACGACCTTGAGCGCTGCCACCAGCGCCTCTGGACTGGACGAGTCGATCGAGATGGGCACATCGACCGTCTCCTGCACGATGGCGACCGCGCGCGGCAGAACGACCGTCTCATCGACGCCGACCGCCCCGACATTGACATCGAGCACGAGCGCGCCCGCCGCGTGCTGCGCCTGCGCATCTTTGGCGATGCGGCTCAAATCGCCGGCTTGGAGTTCGGCGCTGAAGACTTTGCGCCCGGTCGGATTGATGCGCTCGCCGATCATGACGGTCGGGTGTTCGGAGCTGATAGTGACACTGCTGTGGATGCCGCTCAGGTGAGTTTGCATGAGAGAAAGGCCTCGTCTGTCCAGCGGGATCTGGCGCGCATACGCCGCATCTTCACTATATACGTTTATAGACATCATCCTGAAGTGACATCTGTCACGCAGAACGCGCAAAATGTCTAGATCACCTAGCGTACAATTCTGAAATCGAAACCGCGGACGCCTGAGCGTCAGCCAGCGAGTCTGCTCGCCGGCTGCGAGATGGCGCCTCCACCGGAGGAGACGCACGGGACCGGGGTTGGGATAGAGGCGGCAAGCGAGGTATAGTCTCGCCAATTCGCTGCCCGCTCGGCTGTCTCCAGCCGGACTGCGGTCAGTGCCCTGGGAGAAAGCGCAAATGCCGATGTCATCCGACACGCCCTACCCGCTCGAACACAAGACCGTGCCGACGTTCTACTTCATCGGTGTGACGACGCGCCAATCGTCGATCAACCAGGTCTTCCCGCGCTGGGTGCAGGCGCTCGGCCGTCCCGATGTGGTGCTGGAGGGCATCGACTGCAAGCTGAACGATGAGCCGGACAACTACCGCCGCGCCGTCGCCCAGATCAAATACGATCCGCTCTCGCTCGGCGGGCTGGTGACCGCGCACAAGAGCAACCTGCTCAACGCTGCCCGCGACATGTTCGATTATCTCGACCCGTATGCGCGCATCTGCGGTGAGGTCTCGTCGATCTCCAAACGCGGCGCGGAACTGCGCGGCCACGCCAAAGACCCGATCACCGCCGGCCTCAGCCTCGATGCCGTGATCGGCGAAGGCTACTTCGCCCGCACAGGCGGCGAGGTGCTCTGCTTTGGCGCGGGCGGCTCGGCGGTGGCGATCGCGCTGCATCTGATCGACAAGGCGGATGCGGCCGACCGGCCCAAGCGCTTCGTCGTCGTCAACCGCTCGCCGGCACGGTTGGTGCATCTGCGCGAGATGGTCGAATCGCAGACGACCGATATCACCTTCGAATACATCGAAAATGAGGATCCGCGCCGCAACGACGCGCTGATGGCCGCCATGCCGCCGGGCAGCATCATCATCAACGCCACCGGCATGGGCAAAGACACGCCTGGCTCGCCGATCACCGATGCGGGCATCTTCCCGGAGCGCGCGCTGGCTTGGGAGCTGAACTACCGCGGCGAACTCGACTTCTGGCATCAGGCGATGGCTCAGACCGCCAGCCGAGGCGTCATCGTTGAGGATGGCTGGCTCTACTTCGTGCATGGCTGGACACAGGTCGTGGCCGAGGTGCTCGATATCGAGCTGACGCCGGAGCGCTTCGCCGAGCTGGAGGCGCTGGCCGCCGAGCTGCGACCGCCGCTCGTCTACCAGCCGCGGGGGTCACAGCCCTAGGCGCGCCCGCCAGCCAGCGGCGATCTCCTCAAAGATGTCGTCCAGACTGCGCGTGATTTCCCAGCCGGGCACCGACGCCTGCATGTGGTCGAGGTTGGAGATGTAGCACATGTGATCGCCGACGCGCGGTTGATCGCGGTAGCTGTAGCGCATCTTGCGCCCGGTGATCTGCTCGGCGCGATCGAATGCCTCCAAGATCGAGACGGAGTTGGCACGCCCGCCGCCCAGGTTGAAGACCGCCGCGATCTGCGGCTGCGCGTGGAACATCTCGATGAAGCGCGCCACGTCGTAGGCGTGAATGTTGTCGCGCACCTGCTTGCCTTTGTAGCCGTAGATGGTGTACTCGCGCTCCTCGACGTTGCAGCGGATCAGGTAGCTGAGGAAGCCGTGCAGTTCGACACCGGAATGATTCGGCCCCGTCAGGCAGCCGCCGCGCAGGCAGCAGGTCTTGATCTGGAAGTAGCGCCCGTACTCCTGCACCAGCACATCCGCCGCCACTTTGGATGCGCCGAACAGCGAGTGGGGCGATTGGTCGATGCTCATCGACTCGTCGATGCCGTTCGCGTAGGCCGGGTCGGCGTAATCCCAGCGCGTCTCCAGCTCGACCAGCGGGATGGTATTCGGACGATCGCCGTAGACTTTGTTGGTCGAAAGGTAGACGAAGGTCGCCTCCGGCGCGCCGCGGCGCGCAGCCTCCAGCAGGTTGAGCGTGCCGACAGCGTTGACATCGAAGTCGTCGAACGGGCGCGAGGCGGCCAGGTCATGGCTGGGTTGGGCGGCGGCGTGGACGATCAGATCGGGTTTGAGCTGTTCGACCAGCGCGAGCACGGCGGCGCGGTCGCGGATATCGACCTCATGATGGGTGAAATGGGCGCAGGTGGCGAGCAGCCGGCGCTGATTCCAGCGCGTATCGCCCTTTTCGCCGAAGAATTCGCGGCGCATGTTGTTATCGACGCCGTCCACCTGCCAGCCTTGTGCATCGAAATACGTGACCACCTCCGAGCCGATCAGCCCGTTGGAACCGGTCACGATCAACCGACGAGACATGCGTTTGTCCTTACGCGGTATCACAGTTCATGGGCGTCTCAGTCTAGTCATTCTCCTCACGTCGTCAAGGTGGGCTGCGATCCGCTAGGCCGCGCCAGACAGGACGAATATTTATTAATATTGCTATTGACACTGCCGAGAAACGCTATCAAAATCAAGATTGATCTCACTAGTGAGAATAATCATGAGGCGATTTGATTTGCTCAATCATCCGGTGCGGCTGCGCATCGCCCAGCTTCTGTATGGGCGTCAGATGACGACGACGCAGGTCGCAGACGTGCTGAAAGACGTGCCGAAGGCGTCGCTCTACCGTCACATCAGCCGCATGTTGGAAGGAGGTGCGCTGGAAGTCGTCGAGACCCATCTCGTCAGGGGCATCGAGGAGCGTGTGCTGACCACCGTGAAGGCCGAATTGAACCTGAGTGATGAGGATCTCGAACGCGGAATCGATACGGATGAGTTTGCCGATTTTGTGCGCGTTTACGGCACCCTAGCTGCGGATGAGATGGCCTCGTTCGTCGCGGCGAGTCCGGCATTCGATGTCGATGAACTGCTGTTTCGCGATTACGACATCGCAGTGACCGACGCAGAATTTGCGGCTCTGCGCAGCACATTCTGGCGGATGCTGGACGAGTTCGAAAGCCGTCCACCCGGCGAAGGACGTAAACTGCGCCGTGTGCTGGTTCTATCGTATCCGATCCAAGACAAGCTCACTGCCAAACGAGAGGATGCACCCGATGAACATGAGAACGACTCATGAGACACTGCTGCGCATCATCGTTGGACTGCTGATGATCGCGCTGACCGTCTCGGCGCTCCACGCACAGGAGATGGCGGGCTACGCCGTCGTCGACTGTCCGGAGGCGCTGGCAAATGCGCCGCTCCAATTGGAATGCGGCCTGGCGACCGTGCCGCTGTATCACGACGATCCTGCCCAGGGTACGATCGAGCTGATGGTCTTCCGCGCGCGCGCCACGGGCGACGCACCCGCACCTGATCCGCTGGTGCTGCTCCAAGGTGGGCCTGGCGGTTCCGTGGATACGCTGGTGTTCGCGGCCAGCGTGACTCTGGGCAGCGTGCTGTCCGAACGCGACTTGGTCTTCATCGAGCAGCGCGGCAATCGCTACAGCCGCCCGGCCCTGACGTGCCCGAGCTATGTGGAAACGCTGACTGCGGCGCTGGTCGAGACCGCCGACCCCGACCGGCTGGACGCGGCGGAGCGCGAGGCGACCGCGGCCTGTTTGAGCGAGTTCGCCGCGGCCGGTATCGACCTAGCGGCGTTCGACAGCTACGAGAACGCGCGCGATATCCCTACCGTGGTGCTCGACCGCCTGGGGTACGAGAACTACAACCTCTACGGCGTCTCATACGGGTCGCTGCTGGCGCAGCATGTGATGGAGATCGCTCCACGCGGCCTGCGCAGCGTCATCTTGGATGCGGTCGTCCCGCGCGATCAAGAGCCGTACCGCCTCGCGGTCGATTACGGCTGGCAAGCGTTCTCGCGTCTTGCCGAGGCATGCGCCGCCGATGAGACTTGTGCGAGCGTCAATCCCGACTTGCAGGCGGCGCTGCTCAGCTTGATCGAGCGCTTGAACGCCGAACCGGTCGAGATCCCCTTCGTCGATGCTGCGACCGGTCAAGAGACCGCTATCAAACTGGGCGGCAGCCTGCTGGTGACCGCGGTCTTCAACAGCTTGTACGATACCAACGGCTTGGCCAAAGTCCCGTCGCAGATCACCGCCGCGGCGGAGCGCGGAGATT
>CAYTME010000154.1:5921-9659 GCA_964438415.1 uncultured Pleurocapsa sp.
CCTGGCTTCAGTTTAGGCATGAATGTGGCTGTCAACTGCTCTGGGTGGGATTACACGGCTGAGGGGTCTGAGCCGGTCGCCAGCCCGGATGTGCCGATGGTCTTTGCGGGGGCGATGCTCTCCGCGGTGAACAGCGCGTCTGAGCTGTGTCCGTTGGTGGATGTCCCGCTGCTGCCAGCAGAAGCGACCACCGCGGCCACGGCCCCTATCCCGGCGCTGCTGATGAGCGGTGAGTACGATCCCATCACCCCGCCCGATTACGGCGAGCGCGTCGCCCAGACGCTGCCGGACGCCGTGCACATCGCGTTTCCCGCCACGGGTCACGGCGCGATGGTCAGCGGCGGCTGCGCTGCGGAGATCGCAGCGGCTTTCCTGCGAGATCCGTCGGCTGAGCTGGATACGGCGTGTGTCGGCGAGCTGCGCCTCAATTTCGACCAGCGCATCGAGCTGGTGGAGGGTGCCTACGGCACCGCGACCTTCGTCGTCCCGTCGACTTGGACGGAGGTCGAGCCAGGCTTCTTCACCGATATGGCCGCGAGTCTGCTTGCTGTGAAAGAGTCGGAAGGGCGCGTGCTGCAGCAGGAGTTCGAGGCGCTGCTTGGCGAAGGGTTGGCGCAGCTCAGTCCTGAGCAGATCCAGCAGGAACAGCGGCAGTTGGGCCTGTACACGTGGGATCTGTACAAGATCAGCATCGATGCGCAGGGCATCGTGCTGTTCGCCGCCGGCACCGAGACCGATGCCTACACCTACGTGCTGCTCTTCCAAGGCGAGGCATCCGCAGCGGAGCAGCTCGAGCAGGACGTAGTCTTGCCCGTGCTCACGTCATTCCGCGGCGTGTGAGACGCACTGCAGGATAGAGGCATGAAAGCCGCACATGCGACCGCGATTGAGCGGTCGCATGTATTTTTTTCACCTTGCCGGGTTCCAGAGTATTTGTTTCGGTATCCGTGTCAACCGCTTTTCGTTCCTCATACACCGGCGCGTTCTCTCATCGGCAGCGGTTTACCCGCCTGCTCAATTGGAAAAGGGGCTGCAGGATGACAAACTTGACGTTTCAAAAGCCCCGGAAACGAGATGCCTCAGTTGGCGGCATCTTTCGACAAGGCCTGTGCGAGACCTTGCAGCGACAGCATCAGGCTTGTCCATTCTGACGCTCCGATCTGGGTGAGGATGGTTTCTTGTGCGCGCCGCCAAAACGGGATCGCCTTTTCAAGGGCAGCCTCGCCCCGCGCGGTCAACCGGATGACCCGCTGCCGTTGATCCACACCCGACACGATTTCGATCAATCCATCGCGCTCCAATGGACGCAAATTCCGGGCGAGGGTCGTCCGATCCATTTGAAGCTGCTGCGCAAGCGGCTTTACCGTCGGCTGCTTCATCAGAGCGATCGCGATCAGGATAGTGAACTGCCCGGCAGAAAGGCCGCTCTGACGCAGGGCAGAGTCGAAAGTCTGAGTGACAGTCCGCGCGGTGCGGCTGAGGTTCGCATATGCGCACGTGAATGCAATGTGTGCAAGGAACTCGTCCGCATCGGGAGTCATCTTGATCTCCCCATGATCCACTGATCGATGCGTCGAACTGCGGCAAAACTTGCCCAGGCAGCGGCATTGATGAGGTGTTCATCTTGCGGTTGTACTTTGCGGAATGACTCGATGACCGATGCATCGACTTGGTAAGACGCCAGCGCGGTGAGCAGCATCAAGCGCGCTGCCGGACGCTCGCGCTCGGAAAACATGGCGATGGCGTTTTCAACCCATTTGCGACTGAGCGGCATTGTTTCTCCGCGCCAAGTTTGCAGGTATGCACTCACCAGCGCGCGCACGCGAGCGGGAACTGATCGTTCCCCGGCAGCATCGATTGCGGCCGCTGCCCGCGCAAATGCATCCCGCACAGGCGAGCCGGTCTGTGCCCAAGGCATGACGGCTGCTGCCGCAGCTTCCGGGAGCAGACGTAGTGACATGCCGGGCCGAGTCCCGTTGGCGAACATCGTCTTGCCGACTGTCGCTCCAGCCAGTCGATTGATGACCGGGCGCAGTCCCATCAAAGTCCTCGGCAGCGGGATCGCGCTGTCTTCGAGAAAGACATTGACCATTCGATTCAGATAGTGAAAAAAGAGCGCCGTTCCAACCAGTTCTGGTGCCTCGTGGTTCAGAAATGGCGGATGTCGCAGGATATCTGCATCTGGATCGCGAGTCGCCTGCGCCCACTCGGCCAGCGCACTGCGATGGGACTCATTTTCCCCCGACGGCAGATGATCGAGCCGAGACTCGGCGCTGCCGTCAACCGCTCCCTGAATCACCATCGTGTGAACATCGACGCAGTATGGGCACTCATTCGCGCGCGAAACCTCCGCGGCGACCAGCTCCTTCTGGGCGCGATCGACACCATCGACAACTAGTGTTTCCGACCACATGACCCAAGCTGCTGCTAGTACATCAGGTGAAGGCGAATGGAGCATCAAGGGCGGAGAAAGCAGCGCCGCGCGTTTGGCCTGGCGATAGACATCTGCAATCCGTCTGTCCTGCGTTTCCGTTCCAACAGGTTGAACGTACTTGATGCTTCTGCGAGTGCTGTTGGCAATCAGCGAGACTACGCTTTCTTTCACGTTCATGGGTGCCAGCGTCTTTCTCCCGGCACTGCCGAGATAGAATGGGCGATCGCGCATCTGCGGTCAATGAAAATAAGTGTATATACACCTAATGACTTTGTCAAGTCAACCGCGTTGGCAGGGTGCATACAGATCTCGGGGCGCATCTGCTCTGCCGAGCGCTCAAGCGGCTCGGCTGGGCGGCGCAAGCGCGCTGAAGGCGCTCCAGCCTTTGCGGAGGATTTTCCTCGTCCCTTCAGTAGACGAGCGGCCTCGCAGCCGGCGAGTTCACTCGCCGGCGCAGGCAGACCAAACCGCCCGTCGGAAAACGAGGTCTGCCTGTCCCTGACAGGGGTTCCGTTTCGTAGGGACGACCCAAGGGGTGTCCGCTGCCCCAAACCCGAATGCACCGCGTTGGCACACCGCATGATCCTCTTTGCGGTTGTGGGAGTATTCCCCTACGGCGTCACACCAAAGCGGTTGAGCAGCTCGACGACGGCGCTGTTGTAGTAGAGCGGGTTTTCCTCGACCACGCGGATCGTGTGGCGCGTGCGCAGCACCTCGTCGATCGCCGGCGGCAGCGTCGGCCACTCCTCCGGACGGTAGCGGAAGCCGTTGTGCCAAATCGGGATGATCGTCAGGCCGCCCTCGAGCGCCCAGCCGATCTCCTCCACTACCACGTCCGAGGTCAGCGTCTCTTGGCCGATCAGCACGATGAAATGGTCGTAGCTTTGCAGGCGCTTCTTGAGACCCGCGCGCCAGTCCTCACCCGGCACGAGCGCCAGATCGAGGAACGGCTCCAGCCCCTCCGCTTTGAGCCGCGCCAGCAGCAGCAGGGCGAAGGCGCTGCTGTCTTTGCGCCGGTATGAGATGAAGATATTGGCCGGCTCCGTCTCCTCCACGAGGTCGAAAGCCGCGCGCGTCAGCAGGTAGAGATTCGGATCGCTGGGCAGGATCTCGAGGTAGCCGCTGCGCACCAGCAGGCTGAGATCGGGCGCGCTGCTCGGATAACGGATCTGCTGCCCGAAATCGCCGACCGCATCTGGCTCGATCCCGTCCCAGCGCTTGAGGCGGTACGCCACCACCGGCCGTTCAATCCACGGAAATTCGGCCGGAGCGGCAGACGGCAGGGAATGCTCCTGTAACTGTTC
>CAYTME010000155.1:0-227 GCA_964438415.1 uncultured Pleurocapsa sp.
AACGTGCCGATGGTCTACATCATCGAGAACAACGGCGTTTACGGCCTGACCAAGGGCCAGTTCTCGGCCACCGCCGACGAGGGCGCGCGGCTGAAGTACTACGGCAAGAACGACCTGCCGCCGATCGACCTGTGCATGGAGGCGATCATCGGCGGCTGCACATTCGTCGCGCGCAGTTTCTCCGGCGATGCCAAGCAGGTGCAGACGCTGATCAAGGCGGCGCTCAG
>CAYTME010000155.1:237-9635 GCA_964438415.1 uncultured Pleurocapsa sp.
CATCAGCCCGTGCGTGACCTTCAACAACGCACCCGACTCGACCAAGAGCTACGACTACGGCAAGGAGAACGAGATCCCCCTGCACGAGATCGACTTCATGCCCAAAGGCTTCGTGCCGGCGCGCGAAGAGATCACGATCGAGGGCGATTATGAGCTGATCGACGTCGAGATGCATGACGGCTCGTTCATCCGCCTCAAGCAGGTCGATCGCTCGCACGACCCGCGCAACCGCGCCTCGGCGATCGCGCTGCTCGAGAAGGCGCAGCGCGAGAACCTGTTCATGACCGGCCTGATCTACTACGAAGAGCCGCGCCCGACGCTGGCCGAGACGCTCGAGATCACCGAGCGGCCGCTGGCGCATCTGCCCGAGGACGTCCTGCGCCCCTCTGCCGATGTGCTGGCTGAGGTGATGAAGGGCTTCATGTAAGCCGCTCAGGGGGGACAACCTATGCCGGTTCGTCCCCCCATCTCAGCCCTCTGCGACACATTCTCACCTGCGGTTCGGATCAGCCTCACTGCGGGTAGTCACGCACGAGCCGAAACCCCTAACTGCCGCTCCCATCCCTGGGATAGTTCCAGATGCGGCAGTCGACGCGCAGGTTGACTCGGACATTATCGCTCCACGAGCCGCCCCGCAGCACGCGGTCATCCGCAGTGTCCAAGTCCTCGCTCCCCGTCTCGTACACCGTCGAGCACCACTCCCACCCGCTGCCCGCCATGTCAGCCACCCCGAACGGGATGCACCCTGCCCTCAATCGTGACCTCGCCCGCCGGGATGTCGATCCACGCGAACGGCGCGGGCAGCAGGTCGATGACGGCAGACCGCTCGGACACAGCAGGCGCAGTAGGCCACGCGAACTCGGCAGGCCGTGTCCCTACGTCGATCGCTTGGAGACGGCGCTGCACCTCAACGCGGTCAGCCGCAGGCGCCTCGATGATGCGGATGTCGTTCTGCGGCGTCTTGAGAAAGCGCGTGCGCAGGCGCTCCATGCCCGCTTCGAAGTAATCATCGAGCAGCCGGATGCCGTTCTTGACGCGCAGCGCCTCGCCCAGGCCATCGGGCAGGAAGCCGATCTCGCGCGCGAAATCCGCGCCTTCCTCGATCAGCGGGACGATGTTGCGCCCCAGGCGCACCGCTTCCTCGATCTCGCGCAACACCCAATCGCCAGCGTTCTTGCAGCGCTCCAGCGAGCCGGGCGAGATGATCAGGACGAAATGCGCCCGCCCCGATCTGGTTGAGGATGATGCGGTCGAAATCGCCGCCGTCGATGATCGTGACGTCGAGCAAGACATCCCAGCCGTGCTGGCGCAGATCTTGGTAGACGGCGCGGGCGAGGTGTTTGCTCAACGCGCGGCGGTAGGAGATGAAAACGGTCTTCTGTTCCACGGCATCCACTCGGTCAGCGTTCGTCCATCGGGCTGCGGATAATAGTACACCGCGCAGCGCACACGGACGAACGAATGCACACGAGCGTCAGCGACCTCTTCGACGGCCAGATGGCGGCTCGCTCGGCCCGCCGCCGGCGAGTCAACTCGCCGGCGGCACGGGCGCGTCCACCAGAGGAGACGCGCGGGAAGTGATGTGTGTCCTGCCAAAGACCTACACCCCCGAGGCGTCCCTTCAGCGGACGCCGGCGCCTCAGCCAGCGAATGAACGCGCTGGCGGAAGCCACCCCCCGCTCGCTCAGCCCGCGCCGCCGCTGTCCTCCTCGACCAAGAGGCGGCGCAGCACCTTGCCGACGAACGTCTTCGGCAGCTCTTCACGAAACTCGATCTCCCAGGGCACGGCGTACTCTTTCAGGCGGCGCTTGCACAGCGCGATCAGCTCCTCTTTGGTCAAGCGCGTGCCGGGGCGCGGCACGATGTACGCCTTGATGCGCTGGCCGTCCTCGCCCGCGCGCGTCAGCCCGACAACCGCCGCCTCGTGCACGGCGGGGTGCTCGTACAGGACTTCCTCGACATCGCGCGGGTAGACCTGGTACTTGCCCGCCAGGATCATCTCCTTCCTGCGGCTGATGATCTGGAAGTAGCCGTCCTCGTCCATACGCGCGATATCGCCCGTCAGCAGCCAGCCGTCGGGCGTCAGCGCGGCCGCCGTCGCTTCCGGCTGCCCCCAGTAGCCGTCCATGATCTGCGGGCCGCGCACCGCCAGCTCGCCGATCTGACCGGGCGGCAGCGGCTCACCGGTCGTCAGATCGACGATGCGCGCGTCGGTATTCGGCAGTGGGATGCCGATGCTGCCGAACTTGCGCTGGCCGTGCAGCGGGTTGGCATGGGTGACGGGTGCAGCCTCGGTCTGGCCGTAGCCTTCAACCAAGCGGCCTTTGGTCAGCTTCTCGAACGCCTCGGCGACCTCGACCGGCAGCGGAGCCGCGCCGGAGATGCAGGCCTTGATGCTGCTGATGCCGTAGCGCCGCACGCCCTCGAATTGGTTGATGGCCATGTACATCGTCGGCACGCCGGGGAAGAGCGTCGGCTTCTCGCGCTGGATGGCCTTGAGGACATCGCGCGTGACGAAGTTGGGCAGGATGATCAGCTTGGCTCCGAGCGCGATCGAGACATTCATCGCCGCCGTCATGCCGTAGGAGTGCGAGAACGGCAACGCGCCCAGGACGATCTCGTAGCCGTTGCGCAGATCGGTGATCCAATGGCGCGTCTGCAGCGTGTTGGCCAGCAGCGCCCGATGGCTGAGCATGACACCTTTCGGTTTGTCGGTCGTGCCGCCGGTGTACTGAATGACGGCCAGCGAGTCCGCGCTGACCTCGACCTGTGGGCGCGCCGGCGGACTCATGCGCATCAGTGCGCTCCAACTGTATTCGCCAAGCTGCAGGCCATCGCGCAGGCCGTGCCCCTCGCGCTGCTCGCGCGTGAGCGTGAACAGCGTCTTGACCCGCCAGCTCATGTAGTCCTTGATCGACGTATAGACGACCGCCCGCAGCGGCGCACGTGCCTTGACTTCGCGCGCCGTCTCGCTGTACAGCGTCAGCGTGATCAGCACCTCCGCGCCGGAGTCGACTACCTGGCGCAGCACCTCATCGCGGTCGTTGACCGGGCTGGTCGAGACCACCACCCCGCCCGCCTTGAGCACCGCGTAGTAGGCGATGATGAACTGCGGCGTGTTCGGCAAAAGCAGCATGACGCGCGCGCCCTTGTCCACGCCCAGCGAGCGCAGCGCGTTCGCCAGCCGGTTGACCTCGGCATCGAGATCGCGGTAGTTCATCGTGCGGCCGTAAAAGTGCCACGCTGGGCGCTTACCGAAGCGGCGCACTGCGCTGTGCAGCAGCCGGTGCAGCGCGCGGTTGGGCAGCCCGAGCGTAGGCGGGACGCCCTTCTCATAATGCTTGAGCCAGGGGCGCTCGGCGGCGATCGCTTTGCGGCCGCGCGCCGCCCGCCACGACGACTCGTCCCGCTGCGTGCCGATGAAGCGCTCGACTGCTCGGTTGACCGCATCCGCCCGCTCGAGCGGCACCAAATGGCTGGAGACGCCAATATTGATGTCTTCCGCATCGGGGATCGTGCGCGCCACTTCCTCGAAAGCAGCCGTCGGGTAGACCTGATCGCGCTCACCGCGGATGACTAGCACGGGCATCCGCAGATCGCGGAATTTGCTCCAGCCGTTCCACAGGCGCATGTTGTTGAAATAGAGGTTCTTGAGCACATGTGCCTCGGCGGCGAGCTGGCGGCGCGCCAGCCGCCGGATCGGGCGCAGGACGGTGAGCGGCAGACGCAGCAGAGTCTCCGCCCCGGCGAACAGGCTGTATTCGCCCGTCGCCGCAACCAAGATCAGCCGTTCGACATCGTGCGGGCGGCGATGCGCGAATTCGGTCGCTACCGCGCCGCCGAACGAGTGGCCGAAGAGCACGATCGGCAGTTTGACTTCAAGCTTCGCCAGCAGCATATCGAGGTCGGCCTGCATCTCGGCCATGTCATAGCGGCTCATCGGCGCGTCGGAGCGCCCGTGCCCGCGCAGATCGTAGGCGATAACGCGGTAATCGTCGGAAAATGCGCGCAGTTGGTAGCGCCACTGCAAAGCGTAGCCGCCAAAGCCGTGTATGAAGACCATCGTACCGACCGGCGCTTCCGGCGCAACCTCGACGTAACTCAGGCGTACCGGCGGTTCATCTTGAATAAGAGCTTCTTCACGGTAAAGCTCGAGATCAACGTCCATTCCCCCTCCCCACTGTCACGTAAAATAACATTTTGCTTGTCCCGATTATAGCAGTGCTGCCGCAGGCCAGCCGCAGGCGAAACTTTCGACTTGTTCAACTGTTGTCATATCAGAATGATGATGCAGCCCATGAGCGCCGGACAAGCATTGGCCTTTTCAACGTTAAGTCAATACAATTAGGGTCACAGCGCAGCGGCGGTATCAGAGAGAAAGCATCGACAGTGAGCCATCATGTTCGCATCGCCCCATCCCTGCTCGCCGCGGATTTCACACGCCTGGGGCAGCAGATCCAAGAGGCGGAGGCGGCCGGGGCCGAGCTGATCCATATCGACGTGATGGATGGGCGCTTTGTGCCCAACCTAGCGATGGGCCCGCTGATCGTGGAGGCAGCCAGGCGTACAACATCGCTGCCGCTCGATGTCCATTTGATGATGGTCGAGCCGGATCACATGCTGGCGGATTTCGCAGCAGCAGGCGCGACGACCATCCACGTGCACTGGGAGACTGGGTATCATCTGCATCGCACGCTCAGCCGAATCAAAGAGCTGGGCTGCCGCGCGGGGATCGCCATCAATCCGCATACGCCCGCGCTGGTGCTGACCGAGATCCTGCACCTGATCGATGTCGTCCTCGTCATGACGGTCAACCCCGGCTACGGCGGTCAGCATCTGCTGCCAGAAACGCTGCCTAAGCTCAGTCAAGTGCGCGCGCTGATCGAGAGCAGCGATTTGTCGGTCGATCGGATGGTCGATGGCGGCATCAATGCCGAGACAGCGGCCAGCGCCGTGGCTGCAGGTGCCAATATCCTGGTTGCCGGCTCAAGCGTCTTCAACCGCGGCTTCAGCGTCAGGGAAGGCATCGCACGGCTTCGAGCGGCGGTCAGCTAAAACGTAAAGGGTGTTTCGAGAAAATAGGTGAAATCGTTATTGGTGAGACGTAACTCGGGGATGATCTCATGGCGATGACAAGAGCAAACTTCCGCGAAAACGGAAATCTGATCTGCGACGGCTATCTGCTGAAAGAACTTGCCATCGGCGGCGTCGCTTGGTTGGAGCGCAACAAAGAACACGTCAACCGGCTGAACGTATTCCCGGTGCCGGATGGCGACACAGGTACCAACATGATGCTGACCATGCGCGGCGCGTTCGGCCAGATCGCGTCGCTGGATGAGCCGCATGTCGGCAGGCTGGCACGCGCATTCGCCGACGGCGCACTGCGCCACGCGCGGGGCAATTCGGGCGTTATTCTCTCCCAGATCTGGGAGGGGACCGCGCGCGCGCTCGACGGGCATGAGCTGCTCGACGCCGATCTGGTCGCTGAGGCCTGTGTTTCAGCCGTCGATATGGCCTATCGCGCCGTCGAGAAACCGGTCGAAGGCACGATCCTGACCGTCCCGCGCGAGCTCAAAGAGGCCGTCATCTCGCGCCGAGAGCGTCAGAGAGACCTGGTCGGCATCCTCAAAACGATGGTCTTCGCCGGACGCAGCGCGCTGCGCCGCACGCCGGAGATGCTGCCGCTGTTGAAGAAGGCTGGCGTCGTCGACTCGGGCGGTCAGGGGCTGGTCTACATTCTAGAGGGCATGCTGCGCGCGCTGTGCGGCAAAGACATCAGCACGCTGGATGTGGCCGCAGAAGCTACCGCGACAGCAGCCGCCGAAAGCTGGCAAGAAGCGCTCGTACCCGAAGACCAGGAAGGCTACGGCTATGACGTGCAGTTCTTGATGCACGGCTCCAAGATGGACGTGGCCAAAGTGCGCGCCGACATCACAGCCATGGGCTGGTCGACTCTGGTGGTGGGCGACAGCAGTCTGATCAAGGTGCATGTCCATGTGCACAATCCGGCGGAACCGCTCAACTACGCGATTCAGAGCGGCGCCGATATCGATGACATCGTCGTCGAAAATATGCATCGACAGTACCAGCGCTATGTCGAGGAGCGGGCCGAACGTGAGGGGCAGGCGCACGCCCAGGTCGAAGGTGTCGCAGTGATCACCGTCGCCAGCGGGCGAGGACTGCAGCAGCTTTTCACGCAGCAGTTGGGCGCGGCGCATGTGATCGCCGGCGGGCAGACGATGAACCCCAGCACAGGCGATTTCATCAGCGCGATCGAACGGCTGCCCAATCAGGAGATCATCCTGCTGCCGAACAACAAGAACGTCATCTTGGCGGCGCGGCAGGCCGCTGAGCAGGTGACGAGCAAGCGCGTCCGCGTCGTCCCCAGCACCACGATCCCGCAGGGCATCACCGCTATGTTCGAGTATCAGAACGCACGCGCCGCCGAGCCGCCTGCGTCGCTCGACGAAACTGCCGACCAGATGATCGAGATGCTTAAGCTCGTCGTGACCGGCGAGATCACCCGCGCTACGCGCGATGTCGAAATCGATGGCTTGGCAGTGCATGCCGAACAGTTCATCGGCTTGATCGACGACGTGCTGGCCGTCGCCAGTGACGACATCGAACAGGTTGCGATCGATCTGCTGCGAAAGGCCGAGGCGGATCGTTACGAAAGAGTCGCCCTCTACTATGGCGATGGCACCACCGAGGCCGCTGCGCGGATCTTGGCGAGTAAGCTGGGGGACGTTTTTCCCGACCTCGCATTTGAGGTCGTCTACGGGGGACAGCCTTTGTATCCGTACATCCTCAGCATTGAGTAGATGCGCCAAATCCGCATTGTCACCGACAGTGGATGCAGCTTCTCGTCGATCGATAGGCTGCATCCGCTCCCGCTGACGATCCTTCCGAACCGCATTACGACATCGGCGACCAACTTCACCGAGGGCATCGACTACGAACCGGAAGTCGCGCTCAAGCTGGTCGGACAGTCACAGCAGCGCACAGCCGTCACCGCGCCATCGGTCGAGGCCTACGTGCACACTTTTCGCCAACTGGCGCGAGAAGCGGACGCCATCATCTGCATCTGCCCATCACAGCGACTTTCGCAGCACACAGCCCATGCCCTGGCAGCAGCGCGCATGGTCGTTGGCGCATGCCCGATCAAGGTTGTGGACTCGCAGTCCATCTCGGTTGGGCAGACCATCCTCACACTGGCGCTGAGCCGTGCCCTGGCTTCCGGTGTCGGGCTGGAGGCGATCGACCAGATCGTCCGCTCCGTGATCGGGCGCACTTACCTCCTGCTCGCGATCGAACAGGTCGAGGCACTCCCGCCGATCGAGTCGCTGCAAACTGCCGGCGCGCTGTTCAGCGCTCTACTCAATTTGAGGCCGATCCTCTCGGTGGAACATGGAGAGCTGCGCGCAATCGCAAAAGCCCGCAGCCGGCTCGACGCATTGGAACGGCTGGCGGAGTTCGCGGCTGAGTTTTCCCCCAAGGCGCAGATGTTCATCCTGCACGACCACAGCGCGCACGAAACTGCCGAGCGACTGCGCGCACGTTTAGTCACCACAATTCCAGCGGAGCAAATCCACACTCTAGTTTATAATCCGTCACTCGCCGCATTGGTTGGGCTTGGCGCGGTGGGCATCGCAATTCTGGAAAGCACACACACATAGGATTGAAAAATGGCGTTCACCAATATACGGTTCGTTACCGACAGCACATGTGACCTTCCACCAGATCGGGTCGAGAAACACAAGATCGGCGTTGTACCCTGTTTCATCAACTATGGGGGCAGCAGCTATGCAGACGATGGCGTGCACCTCATCCGCGATGACTACTACAAACAGCTTCCCAGCATTCGACCGGTGCCTAAAACGAGCGCTTTTCCGCCCGGCATGGTCGAACCCGTGATCGAAACTGCGCTGCGCGAATCCGAACATGTGGTCATATTATGCGTTCCCGCAAAGCTCAGCGGCGTGTATAATGCGTTTCGTCTGGGAGCAAGCAATTTCCCGAAAGACAAGGTCACGCTCATCGACAGCGGGCAGGTCGCGATGGGGTTGGGTTGGCAGGTTTTGATCGGGGTCGAGACAGCCGAAGCGACGGGCGACCTGGATCGAGTGCTCGATGCGATACAGAGGGTTCGCACGCACCAACGCCTGTACGCAGCCCTCGATACGCTGGAGTATCTCAAGCACAGCGGTCGCGTGGGCTGGGCCAGCGCGAGTATCGGTGCCCTGCTCCAGATCAAACCGATCCTTGATGTGCGAGAAGGCGAAGTCAAATCCCACGCGCGCGTGCGCACGTTCAAGCGTGCCTTTGATGAGCTGATCGCGCTTGCGCGGGAGCAGGCCCCGCTTGACCGACTAGCGGTCATGCACGCAGGTAACGAGAAAGGCGCGCTCGCGCTGAGGGAAGCTCTGAACGACATCGCGCCTTCGGACACGATCATCGTCAACATCACACCCACGATCGGTACCCACATTGGACCTGGCGGACTCGGGATCGCAACCGTCAGTCAAGCCTGGAGAACGTAGGTTATCATGCCATCGGCGCTGGAAACTCTGGTCAAAATCCTCAAGCTTGAACGTTCGACCGGCTATAAGAACACGGCTGTCGTCGGCGGGCTTTCATCCTACGCCCGAAACTGGCAAGCTGAAGCCCATGAACAGGCACGAAAACCAGAGCATCACCAGCTTGTCGACGAAATCTGCGAGCGGTTGAGCGGTTACGACGATCTCAGCGGCAAAAATGAGCGGCACAGCGCAGTCAGCTATGTTCTTGACCGCATTACTGGGCGGGTTCCCCCACCCGAGTCTGCTCATGGGTCAGACTCTGCAGTCGAAACCCAAGCTGCGTCCTCACCACCCCAAAAACGATCTAAGCCGTCTCAAAATGACTCACGCAGCGCGCAGAAGCGGTCGCGCGGGGGAAAAAGCCGCGCTCGCACAGGCGCAAATCCACCATCCGCAGCGAGCGACCAGCGGCGCGATGCGCTGGCCGTAGGCGAAGAGGATCACAGTCAACAAGCCTACGACAGCTACATCGGTGAAGCGAAAGAACCGCTCGCGCGCGATCTGCCGCCGCCGCCGCGTCTCGCGCGACCACCCCGCCGGCCGCTCCCGCCGATCGATCTTGCGCAGGCGCAGTCCACGCTGCGCGGTCTTAAAGCGACGATCGACAAAGTGCAAGGCATCGGACCGCGCAAAGCGGCGCTCCTGAGCAAGATCGGCATTCGCACGATCAACGATTTGTTGTTCTACCTACCGCGTCGTTACGATGACTATACGCAAATGCTGCCGATCGCCCGGCTCAAACCCAACATGCCGGCGACCGTGATCGGCATCGTGCGGCATACTGAGATTCAAATTGGGCGCGGTGGGCGTAAAGATCTG
>CAYTME010000156.1:0-967 GCA_964438415.1 uncultured Pleurocapsa sp.
CGCGGAGATCCTGGGCATCGAAGTGGCCCGGTACGGCCGCGGCATCGAACTCCGGCGGACCGTCGATGGGTCCCGCATGGAGGCGTTCGCGGCGCGGGGGTGGACGCTGGGGACAGAACGCATCTTCGACGAACGTGCGCAGCGGCAGTCTAGGGTCGTCAGTGGGGATAATGCTGCGTTCAAAGAATGCGCAGCCGCTGGTTTCGGCCGTGCGAGCGAGGATACCGCTGGCAGAGGCTTGACCCGCGTACAGGATGTTCATGCGCCGCCAGCCGTGGAGATAGTAGAGGCTGAGCGGCGCACCGATCTGGGCAGCGATGCCTGTCTCTTCGCGCACCTCGCGCGCAGCGGCTTCGTCCAGCCATTCTCCGGAGTCGAGCCTGCCGCCGGGCAGCGCCCAAGTATTGAGATCGGCACGCCGGATGAGCAGCAACTGCCCACGGCGATCGGTGACAGCGGCCATGACGCCAAGCCGCAGGGTTTGTGTTTTCATACGCAGCGATTGAACCACAAACGCTGCGCAAACGCCAGCGGCGCGGCTAGGCGCGGGCGGGCAGGCGCGACTCGAGGTAGTAGATGCCCCAGCCGTTGCGCAGGTGGTCGAAGTACGGGTGTAGCGTCGGATGTGCGTCGATCAGATCGCCGAACGGGATGACCTCGACTTCACGCCAGAATTCGCGGTAGAGCGGTTCCATCTCGTTGTGCCCGCGCGACAAGACGGTGAAACCGAGTTTCGACCATTCGCCTGGGACGCGCATCTCGTCTTCGGTCAGCCCCTGCATGTGGTTGAAGACGAAATAGCGAAACCCGGCGTAAGCGAAGCCGCGAAAGACGTTCTGGGCCGCCTCGGCCGGCAGGAAATGGATCAAGCCGGTCGCCAGCAGCGTCGTCGCGTCGGCGATCTGGCGCAGGTCCTCCGGTTCGCGGATGTTGACGCGCCGGGTGTTGTAGCCCTTACGCTCCGCCT
>CAYTME010000156.1:990-8207 GCA_964438415.1 uncultured Pleurocapsa sp.
AGGAGCTGCTCCGGCAGCGGCGAAAACGGTGTCGGTGTGCCCGCGCCGAGATAGGCCACGCGCTCCAGCTTCCATCGTTCGATGGCGAGCCGCGCGATCGCAGACTGTCCGGTGAAGATGAGTTCGATCTGGGGCATCATCGCCTTGACCCGCTCGGCGAAACCGCGCACCATCTCATCGACCTCGATCGTCCATCCGGCCGCCAATTCGGGCATATGTTGGGTCAGCCAGCCGTGAATGAAACAGGCACCGATCATGTCGGTGCGGATTGCAGGTGGTTGCATCTCGGCATCCCATTATCAAAAACCGTGACCAGAGATGCCGAAGAGAATAACCTGTCCAAGAATGACGCGCAATTATCCGATGTCGGCTTGGCTGACTGTCGCTGCGGTGGTCGGTGCCGTGAACTCTCGCTCATCGGCGAGCGCGCAGTCGTATAGGTATGCGATCGCCCGCGCCCGCGACTCGAAGAATCGGTTGGGTTTGCGCACGATGGTCGGAATGCCGACTTTGGCGAACGTATTGGCACCCACCCAGGCGAAGCAGACCGTGTTGGGGTGATTGATCAGGGCGATGAGGGACGGGATGAGCGTGACCGACAGCGGGAAGATCCGTCCACCGCTGAGGTCGACCAAGAAATAGATCGGACCGCGCTCAAGCTCGTCCATACACAAGCTTACAGCCGCTTCGTAGTCCTCGACTGTGACGACCCCTTCGTAATCAACGCCCATGATCCAAGGTTTGGAAATCCAGTATGTCCTGTACGCCATGATATCTCATCTCACCCATCGTAAAGAAAAAACCGGGAGGTTTGAAAATAGTTCTTTGTAAATTTAATTCAGAATTGCGCGTTTCAGGTGTGAGAAGCTGGGAAATGACGTTTTTTTACAAAATCTATAAATGCCTTACGGCCCCTAACCGATTTCTTCATCTAAGATGCATGGTATATGGCGCATGTAACGTTCGATAAATGCAGGAAAGTGCAACTATGCTGGCCACAGCTTCAACACGTGAATTGCCCGCCGTCATCATGACTTTCAGCGACGAGATGAGCGCAGAGACCGTCATCGAGACGTATGTCAAGAGCATCGGCATCGCGCTGTCGTTGGAGGGCCGGGTTTTCAGGGTGTTCGATTTCCGCCAGGCCGAGCGAACCTATGCGCAGACATTCACTTTGCTGCAGAGCTTCATTCAGGGGTTGGCGGGGGCGATGGTGCCGCCGCTGTTTGACGGCGTTGTGGTTGGTGTGCCGGCTATGACCGGTTACTTCAACGGCGCGGCGACCCCGTTTTTCGCGACCATCGATGATGCGCTGGAACACTGCCGTGTGGCCGTCCCCGCACTCGCGCTCGCCTCGTAGCCTTACACTGTGGGAGATGCGATCGTGAAACGCGCGACTCTGCCCCACATGCGCAGTCCTGACGTGTTTCTGCCTGGTGCCGCTGCGGTTGTACACCACAATGATCGGATTTTGCAGGAGCTGGTCGATGCCCTGCGTCAAACGCTGCCGCTGACTGCGCAGGAAACGCACTTGAATGACGCTCTGCATCGTTTGCTTCGGCAGGTAATGCGCGCCATTCCCTGCGATGCCGCCGACATCGTCATGGTCAAGATGGGACAGGCGTGGGTGGTCGCGCATGCTGAACAAGCCAGTTTTGCCGCAGGCTTTACGCCGGTCGCCCTGCCGGTCAGCATCGATGTGGTCTCGGCTTTCGCCCGGATGCGCGATACCTGCGAACCGCTGCTTGTCCACGATATCCACTCTCAGGAGCAGTGGGTCGATCCGCCGCTGATGTCGAATGCGCGCAGCTATCTGGGTGCGCCTCTGCACATCGACGATCATCTGATCGGTTTCATCAACCTGGCCGCCTGGCAGCCGAACGTATTCTGCCGCGCGCATGTCGAGACGCTCGCCGTCTTTGCCGAACTCGCGGTCACATTGGTGCAGAACGCCGTACTGACCAAGCGCGCCGAACGCCGTCTGGCGGATATGCAGGCGATGGTTCAGATCATGTCCGTGCTGGCGACCGGCGATCCGCTGCCCGCGGCACTAACCAGCGTCGCTGAGTATCTGCGCGCCTGGCTGGCCGCTTCGGCGGTGATCATCTATCTGCGCGACGATGAGACCGCCGTGCCCCCTGACAGCCCGCTGAGCCTTCAAGCGCGCGCATGGGCACCGCAGTTCAAGACTGCGGTGCCGCCGGGTGATTTTCCGTGCGCAGATACGGGCAGCGTGATGGGAGCGGCCGTCGCCACCCGAGCGGCCAGCTATATCGATGATCTATCGCTTCAGCCGGATTATCAGCCGCTCGACGGCGAGGCTGAGTGTGCCATCCTGGTTCCACTGCTGATCGGTGAGCAGATCATCGGTCTGATCGTGCTGGAATACATCGATCCGTTCGTTTTCTTCGATGCAGAGACGCCCGCCTCGATCATCACGCTGTCGACCGCGCTTGCCTCGGCCATCGACAGCGCGCGCCTGCTGCACGAGCTGCAAGAGAGCGAAGCGCGCTTCCGCCAGCTCACGGATAACATCCAGGAAGTCTTCTGGTTGATCGATCCGGATCGTCAGGAGGTCGTGTTCGCCAGCGCTGCCTATGAACGGATGTGGGGACGCAGTCTCGACAGTTTGTATGAGAACCGTACCCTGGAAGCCTGGATGCAGGACGTTCACCCGGATGATCGCGCCGAACTGCTGCAGAGCATGCAAGCCGCTGCGCACAACCGCGGCGTGCCGCACACCTATGCATATCGAATCGTGCGGCCTGATGGTGATATACGCAGCATTCGCATGGTCACCTACCCCGTGCGCAACGACTACGGCCTGATCGACCGCTTGGCCGTCGTCACGGAGGATGTAACCGACCGGCTGCGCGCCGAAAGTCAAGCGCTCGAACTCGAACTGGAAAAAGAGCGCGTCCGTCTGCTCAACGAGTTCGTCAGCGATGCATCGCACGACCTCAAGACACCGCTGACCACCATGCTGCTCAGTCTGCAAGTTTTGCGGCGCAAGCACCCGGAGCTGAAAGATCGGCAGCTCGACGTGCTGACCGAGGAGACCGAACGTCTGACACGGCTGGTTGACGACCTGCTGACGATGTCACGCTTGGATGTGGGTCGGAGCGGTCGTACGCCTCAGCCTTACGATCTGAATCAGGTGGTCAAGAAAGTCATTCGCGAGAACCACAAGCTGGTCGTGCGCAAAGGCCATGATGTCAAGATCAGACTGCGTCCCGATCTGCCGCTGCTGCTCGGAGATGCATTCGAGATCGAACGAGCGGTGACCAATCTCTTCATCAACGCGATCAACTACACGCCGAGCGGTGGCCAAGTGGAGATCGTCATCGACCAGGAGGATGGCTGCGCCGTGATCGAGGTGCGCGACACCGGCATTGGCATCGACGCAGATGATCTGCCGCAGATTTTTGATCGCTTCTTCCGTGCCGCGCGCGCCCGTCAGACGAACAAAGGAGGCTCCGGGCTGGGACTGGCGATCGTCAAGAAGGTCGTCGGCAATCACGGCGGGACGATCGAGGTCGAAAGCGAGACGAACGTCGGTAGTGTCTTTCGCCTGCGTCTGCCGCTGCTCCGTCCCTAGCCTTTCGGACGAAACAGGCAAGGCCACCTGGCCAGCGAACGCGAGCGCTCGGATTACGCGCTCGCCAGCGGCAGCAGTGCCGTTACGGTTGTGCCGTGCCCAGGAGAGCTGAAAGCTCCACCGTGCAGCTCCGCAAGCTGCTTGCAGATCGCCAGGCCAAGACCCGTACCCTGCTGCTCATAAAGTCTGCGGTCGAACTGCATATAAGCCCCGACCGCGGCGATCTGCTCCCCACTCATGCCGAGTCCCGAGTCGAAAACGCGCACAGCCAGGTGGCTTCCCTTGCGCTCTGTCGAGACGTGGATTGGCGTCCCCACCTCCGAGAACTTGCAGGCATTGTCGATCAGTTCTTCGATGATCTTCTTGACATATTCCTCGGCGATGGCCAGCGAACCGCTATCGATCAGGTCGAGCTGGAGGTCTTGGTCGCGCGGCTCTGAAGGAGGATGTGGATGCCGTGCCCAGTGCTTGGCATGTTCTTCGATCGTAGAACGCGGATTCGGGCAGATGCCTTCCTGCAAGATGCGCTGGTGATCAGGTTTCTGCGCGACCAACTCAAGCTGCATGTAGAGCAGATAGTTCTCGACCATGCGGTAGAGACGCATGGCCGCGTTGTTGATGTAACGCGCGATATCGCTCACCCGGCCTGGTTCCATCCCTTCGGCATCCATCATCATCAGATCGGAAAAGCCAAGGATGACATTGAGGGGTGTGCGCAGCTCATGCGGCAGCGCCAGCAGTATGTTGCTGCGCAGCGCCGAGATCTTGTCCTCGGCCTTCTTGACGACTTCGACATGCTTGTTCAACCGAGTCTGCACGGTTGAAATCAGCTCAGCAGCCGTGAACGGTTTCGTCAAGTAATCATCCGCGCCCAGCTCCATGCCGTGCCGCATGTCCATGCGCTCGGTGCGCGCTGTCAGGAAGATGAACGGTATCGTCGAGGTTGCTGGATCGGCACGCAGGGTTTCGAGGACGCCGAAACCGTCCATACCCGGCATCATGATGTCGCAAATGATCAAGTCGGGATGGTAAGTGCGAGCGCGTTCCACCCCGACCAGACCGTTCTCTGCGCCTTCGACGTCATAACCTTCATAGCCCAACATCTCAATGATATCGCGGCGCAGGGCTTGGGCATCTTCGACAACCAGGATCTTCTTCATTGATTTCTCGCTCCGGTACTGAACACGAGCGCTGCAGCCCGTCGGCTGACCCGTCAAGGATGATGCCCGTTCGGCGCGGACTCGCATACATATACGAAGCGAATGACTCCCGCCGCACAGTCAGCTATCATTCCCATGATAAGGTGACAATGCCCGCAGTGAATCTTAACGTCGTGGAAATTGTACGGAATTGAGGCTTACCACTGAAAGCCCTAGACCGTGTGTCATGAGTTGATAGAAAGCAGTTCGATATCGAAGATCAGCGTCGCATTGGGCGGGATCGACGGTGGAGCGCCGCGCTCGCCGTAACCGAGCTGTGATGGGATGGTGAAGCGGTATCGTGAGCCTACGGGCATCAACTGCACTCCTTCGGTCCAGCCCGCGATCACGCCGTTGAGCGGAAACGTGGCCGGTTCGCCGCGCGCGTATGAGCTGTCGAACTCGGTTCCATCGGTCAGCGTTCCGCGGTAATGCACCGTCACCTGGCTGGTCGCGCTCGGCCTCGCTCCATCACATTGGCGCAGCACTTGATACTGCAAACCGCTGGCCGTGGTGATGACCTCAGCGCTGGCGGCATCGAATTCCTGACAGTTTGTTCCGGCACTGCTGCCGGTTTGGGCGACCGGCGGCGGTGTCTGGCGCACCGGCTGAGCCACCTGATTGCCCGGCGGTATCAAGAACAACGCCGCGATCATGACGACTGCGATCACGGCTGCAACGATGACGATAGTGCTGCGTAGATTTTGGAAAGGCGTCTGCTGACTCATGTTGTCTGCCCATGTCGTGCCAAACGGGTGCTGGATCAGTCCCAAAGTGTAGCACGGCAGCGCGGTCAGGCAAGCCTGCGCTTGGCCGGCGATCGCTGCGAAATAGAAATTATGTTCTGAAAATCTATCGCGATTTCTACGAAAGTATGCTATGCTACCTTCACGAAGATGGGGTGTTAGGATTGGGCGATGTCTAGGTACAACGACGACCTCGACGACGAATTGGATGACGAGCTGGATGAACCGGAGGATGACGACGATGACGCCCCTGGCGATCGGTCGCGCGCCAATCTATTCGGCAGCGGCCAGCCGCGTTCATCGCAGCTGAGCACTGGCGGCCTAGCACCTCGTTCGTCGGGTCTGGTGGGCGGCGGCTCGGGCGCGCCGCGTCCCGGCCCGAACCTGCCAGGCAGCCCGCCGAGTGCAATGACTGGCACACGTTCTAGTCAGCCGAGCAGCCCGCCCAGCACACTCGCGGGTGGCCAGCAGCGTTCAGGCGTATCAGGCAGCCCACCCAGCACGTTCGGCGTCGGCCAGCAGCGTTCAGGTGTACCAGGCAGCCCACCCAGCACGTTCAGCGGCGGCCAGCAGCGCGCGACTCCGTCGGGCAGCCCCCCCTCGCAGCAGCTTCCCTCAACGCGCAGCAGCGACGCACCCAAGAGCGAGGAACCGAAACGGGGCGGCCTGGCCGGTCCGGGCGCTCTTGGTGCAGGTCGCAAGTCCGACGATGACAAAGACAAAAAGGGTGGCCTGCTCGGCGGCTTGAGCAGCCGGCTGCCCATCGGCGGGGGTGGCGGTGACAAGCCCGCCAAGCCCAAAGGCGATAAATCCGGCGGCGGCAGCCCGCTTGCCGGGTTGCGCGGCAAACTGTCGTTCGGCAGAGGCAAGACGGACGAAAGCAGCAAACCCAGCGCCCAGTCAAGCAGCGGCGGCTTGGGCGGCCGCACCGGCACTGGGCCGCTTGGCGGCGGTTCGTCGGCAGGTGGCAGTCGTCCCGCCACCGGGCCGTTGGGCGGGGGCGATCGCTCGGCATTCGGCGCGGCGGGCGGCGGCTTGGGTGGAGCAGGCGGATCAGCCGCCGCGCCGAAGGCACCCGCCAAGAGTGGGTCAACGCCTAAATTTGCGATACCATTTGGTCTCGGCAGCCTGTTCGGTGGCAAGAAAGACGCCAAGTCCGCCAAAGCGCGCGCCAGTAAGGCGCCCAAGGTCGAGAAGGGCGGTCTCTCCCTCGATACCAAGCTCGATATCCTCGGCGTCATACTCGTGGTCGTATCGCTGGCGCTGCTGCTGGCGAGCCTCTCGCCCAATCAGGGCGCGATCACAGGCGAGATCAATGCTATCCTGTCCTGGCATTTCGGCTGGGGCGCAATTGCGATCCCTATCATTATGTTTGGCGCGGGCGTCTGGCTGCTGATCCGCCATTTCGGTGAGGATGCCCCGACGGTGGAAGCGCAGCGCCTGATCGGGCTGGCGATCTTGTTCCTCACCATTTTGACGTTCATGCAGTTTGTCGAGTCGTGGAGCTACGTCATCACCGATCCGAACTACCTGCCTGCCCTGCGCAACGTCCATATGCCGTTCAGCTACAGTCAGGGGCGCGGGGGCGGCTTGATCGGCGGTGAGATTTACTACTTCTTGATCAGCAACTTCACGGAGATTGGCGGCTTCATGCTGCTGCTGATCCCGCTGATC
>CAYTME010000156.1:8320-9571 GCA_964438415.1 uncultured Pleurocapsa sp.
CTGCTGAACGCGCGCAGCGTGAGGAGCAGCGCGCGCTCGCCGCGGCTGCCTCGGCCAGTGCGCCGCAAATTGGGTCGGGCAAGCCAGAGCCTGCCGCACTGCCTAGCGCGGCTCGTCCTGCCCTCCCGACGCCTGCCGAAGCGCCGGCGCGGGTGCAGCTCCCGCTGGGCGAGCAGCCGCGCAGCATCCCGATCATGCAGGGTGGACGCACGGTGACCGCGTCATTCGAGGGGGAACAGGGTGCGGAGGTGGTCGTCGCGCCGCCTGCTGCTGCGCAGGCCGCGCCACCGACGACCAGGCCGCAGCCGGAGCCGCCCAAGCGCGGTCTCGGTCTTGGACGCCTGCTGCCTACCGCACTGGCAGGCGGTGCAGCGGCAGCGGTGCGCGCGCTGACGCCAACCGAAGAAACAGAGACCGCCGACAGCGCTAGCAAATCCGAAAAGGCGGAGGAGGGGCGGCGCGGCCTGGGTGTGCGCCTGCCATCGATCGGAGCAGGCAAGAAGGACGACGCACCAGCGCCCGCCGCGTCTAGCGCAGATGGATCCATGCCGCGGCCTGCCGCCGCTGCACCGCCGCCCCCGGTTGAGCTGGCTCCGAAACCGCCGCTCGCGGCCAGCAGCCCCGCCCAGGCTGAGACGCCAGCAGCTTCAGCAGCACCTGCGCGCACGCCGGTGCCGCCCGCCGAAGAGCAGCCGGCGCGCTTCGGCGAGATGCTGCGCCCCGGCAGCGCAGGGTCTGCGCCTGCGCCTGCCGCATCCACACCGCCTGCTGAACGCTCACCGCTGACACCGCGCCCGTTCACGGCGCCTGCAAGTACACCCGCAGCGCCGCCGCCAGCACCAAAGCCGGAGACGTCTGCCGACAAGCCAGCCGAGGAGGACTGGGCGTCGCTGCCGCCAGCACAGCCGAAAGGCGCGGCACTGCCGCCGCCGCCGTCGCCATTTGCGCCGCGCGTCATGCCTGCGCGCACAGAAGCCGGCGGCACCGAGACCAAGCCTGAGGCCGACAAGCCGCCTCAACCCGCCGCATCGCCGGCTGGGCCTAAGAGCTGGCAGGAGCGCATGGCCGCCCTGCGCGGGACGCTGCCCGGTTCGGAGGATGCGGACGAAGAGGATGAGGACGATCTGCCCGCTGTGAGTGGATCGGCCGCTGTCGTGCGGTCGGAGCTTCGCCCGCGGCCTTTTGAGCCGCCGAAATCGCCTGAGGCACCGAAACCGCCGCGCATCGTGCCGATGGATGAGGATGAAGAGC
>CAYTME010000157.1:0-9570 GCA_964438415.1 uncultured Pleurocapsa sp.
AGCAGCTACCGCTATCTGAAGTACCAGACGACCGACCGCGGCGACCGATCGCTGGCCGATTACTTTCGCGGCTGCGGCTTCGATAACCACGCGCTGGCGATCGCCGATGTGCTGTTCGCCCAGACCTGCTGCGCCTCGCTCGAGACGCTGAGCAGTGCCGACCTGATCCGCGAGATGCGTGCCGACCGGGCAGGTATTCGCGAATTCCGCCTGCGCGACGGCTTCAGCGCCCTGCTCAACTGGTTCGCCCGCGATCTGACCGTGCTCTTTCAGAAGCCGGTCGATCGCATCACCTGGAGCGCGGACGGCGTGGTCGTGCGCGCAGGCGGGCTGGACTACACGGCGCGCAAGTGCATCCTGGCTGTGCCGGTGTCGATCTTGCAGCAGCGCCTCATCCAGTTCGATCCGCCGCTCGATCGACGCAAACAGGGTGCCATCGCCGCCATCCGCACCGAGCCGGCCACCAAGCTGATCTACCGCTTCCGCGAGCGCCACTGGGACGAGCGGATGACGTACTTGGCGCACACCGGCATCGCTGCGCGCTGGTGGACGCCGAGCTTCGGCCGCGAGGGCGAAGCGGTCATGATCGCCTACTTGACTGCCGGGCGCGCCCGTTACATCGACGCGCTGCCGGATGAGGATACGCTGGCGCTGGGGCTGCGCGAGCTGGAGAACCTGCTGGGTGTGCGCAGCCTGGAGGCGTCCTTGGTGGCGGCGCGGCGTGTCTCGTGGGCGCTGGAGCCGTACGCGCTCGGCGGCTACGCACACATCCCGCCCGGCGCAGCCGATGCGCGGCTGCATCTGGCCGAGCCGCTCGGCGAGACGCTGTTTTTCGCCGGCGAGGCGACCGCCCACGACAGCAACCCGCAGACGGTGCACGGCGCGCTCGGTGCTGGCCAGCGCGCGGCTGCGGAATGTCTCGCTGCGTGGTGAGACGGGCGCTGCCGCGAGACCGAAATCGTCGATACGCCACATCCAAAGCTAAATCATCAGAATGCCGTACCACGCATTACACTTTTGTGAGGGGTTACGTGCCTCATCCGCCTATTTATCAAAGAGGTTAATGAAGATGTTCAGCTATATCCGATGGAATCGCTTGTCTGTCTTCATCGCCGCCGCTGTGCTCGTGCTGCTGTTCGCATCTGCAGCGCAAGCCCAAGATGAAACCATCTACTACCGCTGGCAAGATGACGGTTTGGCCACGTATACCTGCACACAGGAGGGAACGAGAATCCGGGTCGTCATCAGCAATCGCAGCATCGAGTGGAACAATTTACCGCCCGGTGCGCAATCTTTCGCTCAGTACATCTATAACGGTGTTGTCCTCACAAGTCCACGTGTTCCCATAGGCCTTGTCGGTTCAGGTTCATCTCCCCTCGCGAACTTCACTGATAGTCCAACGTCCGGCTACCCGCTCACCTATTCATATGCGATATTCACTGTCGTCGACGGCCAGCCGGTCTACGAGAGCACCTACAGCTTGAGCTGCAGCGCTGACGGCAGAGGCACCGTCACGGTGACCAACCGCAAGATCGATAACACCTGCTTGGCCGATATACCCGCTGGGTCGGTGCAGGGCCGCATCGTCGAGACAACGCCAGCCTTCTTCGAGCCGCGGGAGAGCGCGGGCGCGAACTTCAGTATCCCTGCCGGCACATCTTGGTGGATCATCGGTGCGAGTGACGGCTTCTACAAGCTGTTCATCGCCTGCCGTGCCAACCCGGTTTGGGTGCGGGCGAGCGCGGTTGGCCCCAACTTCGAGGCCGGCGGCGCAGCACTGCCAGATGTCGGCGCCTAAGAGCGCTGCCACTTGGGGGTGAGCTGGCGCAGAGCCAGCCTCGACTCGAGCCGAACAAGCGCGGGCGTTCGATCATGAACGCCCGCGCGTTTTCGCCTATTCAGTTGTTGCAGGTGAGCCAGCTTTCAGTTGCCAGTCCCCATGTTCGGCACGGTAACGCCCATGCCCGACATGTCCACGCCCGGCACCTCCATGCCCATGCCCATGCCGCTCATCATGCCGAGCATCTCGCCGATGTCTTGGAAGGTCGACGGCGCGGTGACGATGACCGGTTGGTTGTAATCCTTGAGATCGACCTCCACCACCAGCTCGATCAGCAGCCGATCGCCCTCTTCACCCATCGCCGCCGGATCCAGCTCCATGCGCAGCTCGATCGTCGCTGCCTCGATCAACTGGCTGTTGGGGTCGACGATCTGCGTCAGCGTGAGGGTCGTCATGCCCAGCGCCTCAGCAGCGATGTCCATCGACTCTTCGAACTCATCGCCGCCCTCTTGGGCAGTCTGGCTGATGCCGGCGATGAACTGCTGCATGGCTTCAGTGCGCATGAGATTGCTGAAGTCGATCTCGGTCGTGAAGACAGCAAAACCATCGCGGTCGGTGCGGGTCTGGTTGACGAAGTCCGCCGGGTTGAGCGTCGCGAGTCCCATCAGAGCATCCGTCATGTCGGGCTGTCCCATCAGGGCACCCATCGCCTCGGGGTTGGTCAGCGCTGCAGGGTCGACTGGCAGCAGGCTGCCTCCGAGCGCTGTCAAACTGTCGGCCGAGCCGCCGATCCAGCCGCCCATCATCGGGCCGAGGTTGGCGTAGAACATCTCGCCGATAACGCGCAGCTCGACCTGCCAGTTCCCGCGCTCCCCGTCAATGTCCGCGTCGCCGTTGAGGTTGAGCTGCAGCACTTGATCAGCCGTCTCGATGGAGCCGCCGCCGCTGAACGACACCAGAAAATTGCCCGTGTCTGGCGAGTTGATCATGTTGAGCCGGCCGCTGACATCGAATGAAAACGAGGAGGCCGACCCGCTGTTCTCCGCTGCTGCGGCCAAAAGTGCCGCGTCAGCTTCGCTCAACCCCATACTGGTATCTTGGGCGAACGTCGTCGAGACCGCAGCGAAAAGCGCGACGAGCAGGACAACCAGGGCGATACGAGACATTTTCACGTGCGTCATATTCACGTGCGTCATATCCTTTGCTTCCTACAACTGACCGTTCACTTCGAACGCCGCGTCATCAGACACGACGTTCCTGATAGACATTGTAATGTGATTCAAATCGCACGTGATGTTACGTGATGTTAAGAATTGTTGCCATGTTTTTGTTCAACGTGGGGAACGTCCGGGACGTCCGGCCATCGGCGGCTGCCTGCTGCTGCGGCGTCCCGCGGTCGGCTCGAACGGAGACAAAGCCAAGAACGTCGATGCCGCATCCATCAACCCCGAACTCAAGCGCAAGATCGATGAGGCGCTTACGGAGTAGACGCGGCTGCAGACTGGGGAACTCACCCTCAATCCCGCCGCCTGTGTGCCATCAAGCGAGGGATTGAGGGTGAGGCACTATGCAGGCTGGCAGTCCGGCCCGAAGTGACGCAGCAGCACCAGCGGTTCCGGCCCCTCGTTGACGACGGTATAGCCGCTGCGCGCCGTCTCGTAGGTGACGAAGAACTCATCGAGCGTGAGCTGGCCGAAGCGGATGTAGGTCGGCGTTTCCAGCGCGTGGACGCCGATGCGGCCGCGCCCCTGCACGGCGAAGACGCCGCACGCGCCCGGCTCGCGCACGGTCACGCTTGCGCCCGGCTGCACGGTGAGCTGCTTGGCGCTGAAGACATCCTCACCCAGCGAACGGCCGTAGATGACCCATTTGTCCTCGACGCCATCATCCGTGTAATCGACCCACCCAGGCAGATAGTGAGTCTGCTTCAGGTTGGGGTTGATGTTGGCGTCCCAGTCGATCAGGCCGATGATGTAATCGAGATCATCGCGCCGGTCGGCTGGTACATCTTTGACCAACAGATCGTACGGGACGACCTTGCCCTGCACGACGGACTGGAACATGGCGAACGTATCCGTCCCCCACTGAATCTCATAGGTGACGAGCGACCCCGGCGCATGGAGAATGCCCGGCGGCGTGAACCAGCCCGTCCCCAGCGGGAAGACATAGGCTTTCGAGTAGTCGAGGATGCCGTTATCGCCCTGGTTCCACCGTTCGATGGCGCGGCGGATGTCGTCGCGCGTCGTGCCCGGCTCCAAGCCGAAGAATGTGTATGGGAAGTCGTTCAGGCGCGGGTTGTACTGCGGCGGGAAGTAATAGGCCTCCGGCTTGTGGACTTCACCGACCCGCGCAGCGTGCTCGCTGCGCGGGTGCAGATGGTAAGGCAGCGGCCCTTGGTTATCGAACAGCTTACCCAGCGTCGGCCAGCGACTGTAACGCTCGAACATCGCCGCGCCGATCACCAGCGCGCCCGCTGCCGAGACGGCATCGCGCAGCGTGAATCGGTCGCCATCGACACCTGCCACGTAGCTCAGTCCCTCGTCGGGCGGCATATCTGGCCCATTGGCCGGGTTAGTGGTCGAGGCCAGCCAGCGCTCATCCAGACCACCGCGATGCGCCCCCAGCGCGTACAGATCGTCCTCCGCCAGCCGCAGCCGTCGACCTGGCACGGCGAACGCCCGCGGCACCCAACACGGATGCAGGTGCAAGATGCCCTGCCCCTGCTCCATCGCTCGTTCTAACTGCTGCTGCACAGACATGGTTTCGTTCTCCAGCTATGAAAATACGCTCTTTGTCAAACGACCGGCGGCATTCGCTGCGGACAAGGCAGGCCGCGTCCCTACTTGATGATGCCGATCTTCGAGCGGTCGATGGTGATGAACACGGCCAGCACCAGCACGACGCCCTGCACGATGTTCTGCAAAAACGGATCGACGCCCAGCATATTCATGCCGTTGCTCAAGATCGTGGTGATGAACGCACCCAAGATCGTGCCCTGAATGCTGCCGACACCGCCCGTCAGCGGTGTACCACCAACGACGACCGCCGCGATGACATCGAGTTCCAGCCCGACGCCGAGCTGCGCTGTGGCCGCGAAGACGCGCGCGCTTTGCAGCAGACCGCCGATGCCGCACAAAAGACCGAGCAGCGTGAACATCAAGATCTTGACGCGCTCGACCTTGATGCCGGTCAGCACCGCCACCCGTTCGCCGCCGCCAATGGCGCGCACATGCCGTCCGAAGACGGTGAAGTTGAGGATGATGTAAGCCAGCACCACCAGCACCGCCGCGATGATGGCTGCGTTCGGGATTCCCTCGGTGCGCCCAGCGAACACGGTCAAGAACTCGCGGTTGGTGATCGACACCGGTGCACCGCGTGTGAAGAAGAGCACTACCCCACGAAAGGCGACCAGCGTCCCCAGCGTGACCATGAACGACGGCACTTTGCCTTTGGCGAAGATCAGCCCGTTGATCAACCCGCCAACAGTGCCGACGAGCGCCGCCGGGATGATCGCCAGAACGCCCAGCTCGCCCGACGTCGAGGCCGCCGTCAGAGCCGCCAGCGCCACCACCGACCCGACCGACAAGTCGATCGACCCTGCGATGATGACGAACGTCATGCCCAGCGCCACCACCAGCAGCACGACCGTCTGCTGCAGCACGATGGCGAAATTGGCCGACGTCAAAAAACGCGGCGAAAGCGCCCCGAAGACGGCGCACAGCGCGACCAGGAGCAGCACCGGAAAATAGGTCTTCAATGAAAAGCGCGGCAGCCGCAAGCCAGGCACCGACACGCCTGCGCTCGATTTCGATTCCACCAGGTGTTCCCCCTAACGGCAGCGGGGCTGCCCTAGATCATGTGCTCGATGACATCCTGCTCGCTTGGTTTGACGCCGCGCTCGAACACATGGCTCAGGCGCCCTTTGCGCAGCACGACGATGCGGTCGCTCATGCCGATCAGTTCGGGCAGGTCCTCGCTCAGCAAGATGACCGCCAGACCCTGTTCCGCCAGATCCTGGATGATCTGGTAAATCTGCGTGCGCGCGCCGACGTCGATGCCGCGCGTCGGGTTGTTCAGCAGCAGCACACGCGGCTCTACACCAACGCATTTCCCGAGGACGACTTTCTGCAAATTACCGCCGCTCAGCGAGCTGCATGTGACCCGAGCATTGGCTGCCTTGATTTGCAGCATCGCAATCAGCCGCTCGACCATCGCGTTTTCTTTCGCGTGGTCGATGAACCCTGCCCGCTGCGGAATGTTCGCGAGCGAGAGGTTAGTCAGCACGCTGAAATCGAGGATCAGCCCTTCACCCGTGCGGTCTCCCGGCAGATAGGCGATGCCCTGTGCCCAAGCCTGCGACGGATTGCTCGGGTGATAGGGCCGCCCGTCGATCGTCATACGCCCGCCCGAAGGCCGCACATCGCCGTTGATGACGCTCAGCAGCGCCTCACCGCCCGCACCTTTCAGACCGCCGATGCCCAGCACCTCGCCCGCGTACAGTTCGAGCGTGATCGGTTCGATCTGATGGCGCACGTGGATGCCATCCAGCGTGAGCACGTTCACCGTGCTGATGCTGCGGCGCCTACCGTCACCGTACATATCCTGGCCGATCTCGCGACCGACCATCTTGGCTTTGATCTGTTCCTCGGTCAGTTCGCCGCGCGCGTAGCGACCGACCCATGCCCCATCTTTGAGGATGGTGATCTCGTCGGCGATGCGTTCGATCTCGTCCAGATGATGCGAGATGTAGCCGATGGCGATATTCTGCTGGCGCAGCGTGTGGATGACTCGAAAGAGCGCGTCGATCTCGAAGGTGCTGAGGAAAGCGGTCGACTCATCCAAGAGCAGGACTTTCGGGCGATACGACAGCGCGCGCGCGATCTCCAGGATTTTGAGCTGGCCGAGATCGAGCGTTTCCAGCCGCTGATTGACGGAGATGTTCGCTCCGATCTCGTCGAGGATGCGCTGTGCTTCCGCCCGCAGGCGCTTCCAACCACTGATGCCGAGCACGCCCGCGTAGCGGCTCATGCGATCGATGAAGATATTCTCGGCGATGCCGAGCGCGGGATTGATCGTGATTTCTTGGAAGACGAGCGCTACCCCGCGCACCTGTGCATCGTGCAGGCTGCGCGGCGCGTACGGCTGCCCGTCGAGCTGCATAGCCGCCCGATCTGGGCGGACGGCGCCGGCGCAAATCTTGAACAGGGTCGATTTCCCTGCCCCATTTTCGCCGACCAGCGCATGGACTTTGCCCGACTCCAAGCGGATATTGACATCGATCAGCGCTTGGGTTGGCCCGAACGACTTACTGACTTGGTCTGCACTGAGCGGCATCGGCGTTCCCTTCCTGATTGTGTCTGGGGCGGGTGCAGCACACCCACCCCATGACGAGCCAGATCAGTCAAGGTGCAGCCTAGCTGCCCGCTTCGTCCTCCGGGCCGAGCGTGATGTCCTCAATCGGCACGCCCAACAGCTCGGTCACTTCGATGCTGTACGCCAGCTCGAAGGTCGCCGCCTCGGCGTCAGGGTTGCTCACGCGCGAACGTGCTTCCCAATCGTAGAGCGGCACGCCTTCGGGGAAGTCGGCGCGGAACTGGGGCACCAGCTCCTGCGTCAGCGGCAGCAGGTTCAGCTTGACATTCGCCTCTTCCGCCGGAATTTCGAAACCATTCAGGTAGTCGCGCATCATCACGAGCGCGAAGCCGCCCTGCAGCCAGTGGCCGCCGATATCGAACAGCAGCGAGCCGTCCTCGACCGCATCGACGTTCTCAGGGTTCAAGTCCATGCCGACGACCAGCACATCTTCGCCGGGGACCTTGCCCGCGTTGACCAGCGCCGCCATCACACCGGTCGCTGTACCGCCGTTGGCCGCCCACACGCCGCGGATTTCCGGGTTGCCCTGGTACAGCGACTCGAACGCGGTCTGCGACTCATCGCGCACGAAGTTGCCGGTCACGGCACCCGCCAGCGTGACATCGGGGTTTTCCGCCAGCGCGCGGTCGAAGCCCTTGCGGCGGTCGATCGCGACCGAGGTGCCGGGCGTGCCATCGACAACGCCGACGACCATCTCCATACCGCGAGCGCGCATTTCGGTGAAGAGCGCGTTGGCCATCGCGTAACCCGCTGCCTCATCGCTGGGGCCGACGAAGGCCAAATAGTTGGGGAACAGCTCATCTTGAGGCTGGATGTCTTCGATATAGACATCGGTCAAAATGACGGGAATACCCGCCGCGCCCGCTTCGCTCAGCACCTTGATGCCCGTGTTCCAATACGGCACGTGGATGATGCCATCGACGCCGCGCGCGACCAGGTCCTCAATATTGGAGGCCATGTCGTCGGGGCTGTTGTCGGCGTTGAGGACGATCAGCTCGATGCCGTAGACATCCGCGCCTTCCTGCATGAAGGCGACATACTGATTCCAGAACTGCGCATCCAGCGTCGGCACGGTCGCACCAATGACCAGCGGCTCATCTTGCGCGGTGGCCAAACCGACCGAGAACACCAACAAAAGAGCGAGAACGGGGAACATCAATCCACGTAAACGTATCATGCAGCTTTCTCCTTAAAGAGCTATTCAGACGAGAAGATGTGTATAGTTCAGCGGCCGCCATGGTGTATACAACAGGTCTACTTGAAGGCGAGTTGAGCCACCTTTTTGGTCTCGCTGACTGCAATTACAAAGTATAACGAGCAATAGAGGTTCGCACAAATTCCCACCTTAAGCACAAATGAGAGTTTTGGATCTCGTCTCGCAAAAACAAGCGCGGGCGTTCATGATCGAACGCCCGCGCGCGCGTACAGAAGCCGGACGAGTGTTATGCGTTCGCCGCGGTTAACTGCCCATGCCGGCCATCGCGCCGAGCATCTGGCTGATGTCCTGGAAGCTTTCCGGGGCTACGATTGCGACTGGTTCGCCGTAGCCCTTCAGATCGACATCCACTGTCAGGTTAAGACCGATCGGGCTGCCCGACTCGCCGATCACCGACGGATCCAAGTTCATGCTGAATTCGATCTTGGCACCCTCGATCAACTGGCTGTTGGGATCGACGATCTGGGTCAGGGTCAGCATGCCGTCCTGCAGCAGCATGGCGACCATCGACATCATCGCCGGATCGAACTCGCCTGGGCCGGCCTGGGCAGCGGCTGCCTGACCGACCGCCGTCATGAACTGCTGCATGGCTTCGGTCTGCATCATCTGGCCGAAGCTGATCGCGGTCGTGAAGACGGCGAAACCGTCCTGGTCGGCGCGGCTCTGGCTGACGAATTCAGCCGGGTTGAGCGTCGACAGGGCCATGATGGCGTTGACGAATTCCGGTTGGCTCATCAGCTCGCTCATGGCGTCGTTCATCGCATCGGGGTTGTTCAGATCGGCCGGGTTGACCGGCAGCATACCACCGCCGAGCGCGCCCATCTGCTCCGTCAGGTCATCGACCGAACCACCCAGCCAGCCGCCCATCATCGGACCGAGGTTGATGTAGAACATGTCGTCGATGACGCGCAGCTCGAATTCCCATGGGCCGGTCTGACCCTCGAGGGTCGCATCCCCCGTGAACGAGACCTGCAAACCGTTCTCACCGCCCGCGCCGCTGCCGCTGAACGACACGAATACGTCGCCCGAGTCGGGGACGCCAGTCACGCTGAGAGACCCGCTGACATCGAACGAAAGCGAAGAAGCCGAATTGCTGTTCTCGGACGCCGCCGCGAGCAGCGCGCAGGTACGGCGTGCCGCCGCGGCGGCCGAAGCGCTCGCGCAGGATGTCGAGCGCGCGGGTGGCGGTAGTGATGAGCTG
>CAYTME010000158.1:0-5767 GCA_964438415.1 uncultured Pleurocapsa sp.
GGAAGCGCGTGCCGGGCAGCAGCCCGCGCCGCAGGTAGGCGGCGGCGCTGCGCGGCCGCTCGCGCACAAGATCGATGCGTTCGAAGTGAGCGGCATATGCGGCGCGGGCGGCGGCGGTCTCATCCTCATCGCGGTCGTAGAAGGCGAGCAGGTCGAGCTGGTGCCCGCGCGCGTGCAGGGTACGCGCCAGATGATGGACGATCAGCCGGTCGCCGAAATGAAGCGGATACGGCGGGCAGCGCGAGATGAGCAGGATGCGCATCGGATCGATCACTCCGCCTCGTTTGCGCCAATGACGAACACCAGCCCGACGAACATCAGCGCCGCGAACGCCAGCTTGCGCAGCAGGTCGCGCTGTCGTACGGCCTCGCGGTAGACGGTCGGCGCGATGAACATCAGCCCCCATCCGAACAGGATCGCGTAGAAGACCTGCGTGCCGCCCAAGACACTGACCAACGCCGCAGGGCCGAGCGTGACCGCCTGGTTCGCCTGGTTAAACAGCGCGCGCGCGACCAAGAATTGGCTCTCGTTGAACGCGATCATGCCCAGACCGCGGCGGTGCGTCGTCGTGAGCGCGCGGTCGAAGGCGGCGCGGAACGGCGGCAGCGCCAGGTAGACGAGCAGCGCGCCGATCGCTTGTCCGACTCCCTGGTACGCGGCCAGCGTGGGGAACGACGGCGATGTCGACAGCAGACGGAGCATCAGCGTGCTGACAGCGGTCAGGACGTTGACGATCAGCATCGGCACAAAAGCGCGTCCGAGATGAAAACGCCCACCGCTGCCCTCGATCGAGACGCCGACCGCCGCCGCCAAGATCAGCCAGAAGCCGGCGAGCTGTGCGGCTGTGATCGTCTCGCCGAGCAGGAGCCAGGCCAGGGTCAGGATGAACACAGGCGTGATCTGGAGCAGAATGATGATGGCGCTCGCCTGAGCCAGCGGCAGCGCCATGAAATAGAAGGCGGCCGCCGCGATGATGAGGATGCCTGCACCGATCGTCCACAGGCTGTCGAGGGGCGGCAGCGCGTCAACCAGCCCGAAGATCCAGAGCAGACCGGCAGCCAGCAGCCCGATGACGCCGGCAAAGATCGGCATCGCGCGCGTGTCCGGCACCTCGCGCTCGACGATGTACTTGTCGATGAAATTGACGACGGTCAGCAGCGCAGGTGCGGCCAGAGCCAGCGGCAGCCAAGCCATGATGTCGGATCGATGTCCTTGTGCCCATCCGGTAAGGCGCAAGTGTAGCACAGCCGTGTGTGGCGATGAATGCCACGCTTGTTCGCGCCCGCAAGGGGCGCTTACAATACATTCAACGAGTGCCCACCACAGTCAAGGAGCTGCATCTTGCTCGACCTGACACCTCTGCTGCCCGCCGTCCGCCAGGCAGTCCAGCTCAGCCGCCGTGTGCGCGCCGAAATGACCGGCTTCAGCAGCAAGGCGGCCAACGATCCGGTGACGATCGCCGATTACGGTGCGCAGGTCGTGCTGCTGCGCGCCATCAGTGCCCATTTCCCTGAGGATGCCGTGCTGGCGGAAGAAGGCTCCGAGCAGTTCGTTCAGTTGGTGCCGGCGCCGCTGCGCGCGCGGATCGCCGCGCTGGTCAGCGAGATCGTCGGCGAACCGACGGACGAGTCTGCGCTGCTCGATTGGCTGGATTACGGGCGAGGACGGACGGGACGCCGCTTGTGGACGGTCGATCCGATCGACGGGACGCGCGGCTTTGTCAGCGGGCGGCGCTATTCGGTCGCGATCGGGCTGCTGGAGGATCGGCGTCCTTCGGCGGGCATCCTCGCCTGCCCGACCTATCCAACACCTGATGAGGAGGGGCTGCTCTTTTACACGGCGCGCGGCAGCGCCTGGGCCGAGCCGCTTGCCGGCGGTGCAGCGCGCGGCATCCATGTCAGTGAATGCGATGCGCCGGAGGCGATGCGTACAGTCATCAGCACCGACGCGATCGCGATCGATACCGCCCTGGTGACGCCGCTCTACCGGGAGGCTCGCATCTCGCCGCAGCCGGTCGAGTACGTCGATGGCCAGGACAAATACGCCATGATCGCCTGCGGGGATGTCGACTGCTATGTGCGCCCGGTGCGCCCCGACGATCGCCCGCATTACATCTGGGATCATGCTGCGGGGGTGGCGCTGGTCGAGGCGGCGGGCGGCGTCGTCACCGATCTGGAGGGCGCGGCGCTCGATTTCACGCAGGGGACCCGTCTCAGCAAGCAGGGCATCATCGCCGCCAGCGCGCAGGCGCATCGCTGTGTCCTGGACGCCGCTCGGCTGACCCTGAGCTGAGCGGGTGCTCAAAGATCGAGCAGCGGCAGGCTGGCCTCCATGTCCGCCACGCTGTCCATCTCCAGCGTCATCGAGGGGCGCAGCGGCAGAGCGCGCAGCTTGGGCAGCAGTTGGCGATAATCGAGCACGCCGTTCAACAGCCCTTGATGCAGGTCGATATCGCCGGGGTTGTTGTTGATGTGCGTGTGGACGATGTACGGCCCCAGCACCGTCAGCCAGTCGTCGAACGCGATCTGGGAGAAGAGATGGGCATGGCCGACGTCGAGGCAGGCGCGCAGATGGGGATGATCGACGCGGCGCAGCACGGCCCCGATGATGTCGGGGTCGAATTCCCACATGTTTTCGATGGCGATCACGATGCCATGTTGTGCCGCGTAATCGGCCATGGCGCCCCAGAAAGCCACGTTGCGTTCCTGCCAGCCGCGCCGGTAGTCGTCGGTGCGGATCGCCGCGATGAAATTGGCGTGAAAGACAACGATCCGAACGCCCAGTTCCGCGCCGATGCGCAGCGCATGTTGGTAGCGTTCGACCGTCAGCCCGTTGATCTTGCCATCGACGCTGCCGGGCGACATATCGAAAAACGGGCCGTGCATGGTGAGCCGGCCATCGATGGGGGCGAGCAGCGCGCGATAGTGCGCGATCAGCTCCTGCCAGCCGCGGTCGAGAATGTGTGGGAAGGCGAAGGCCATCAATTCGATGCCAAGCCCGCGTTCCTGGGCGAGGGCGACGCAGGCATCGATATTGTCTAAACCCGCGCTGAGCAGTACTTGATCGGCCAAGACAGACTCCACTCTAAGAGACGGCTGGGCGGATGCCCACGAACTCGATCATACCGCATGCTGCGCGGCTGGCCGCTTGAGTTCGGCAGCCGGGCGCGCCAGTGCAGCTCTGACGGGCACAAGACGGTGAATGTGATCCGTCGTCAAGTTGAGCACGACCGAGAGTCTACTCAGCGAATTGGATCGTGCCATTATCCATGCTGGTGATGGTCGCCAGCGCTTGGATCGGCACATCGCCATAGCCCGCCTTGTACATGATCTCGCGCCCACGTTCGAACGTCTTTTCCACCACCACGCCGACACCTGCCAGATTGCACTGTGCGCTGGCGACCATGCGCGCCAGCGCCAGCAGGGTTTGCCCGGTCGCGAGGAAGTCATCGATGATGAGCACATTTTGATGTTGGGGCAGGAATTCGGCGGAAACGAGCAGGTTGACCTCACCGCCTTTGGTGTGGCTGGGTGCGGTTTCTAGGTAGACCGGGCCAGCCATCGTGATCGGCTTGAGCTTGCGCGCGTAGACGACCGGCACGCCCAGCGCCAAGCCGGTCGTCAGCGCCGGGGCGATACCGCTGATCTCGACGGTCAGGATGCGATCGACATGGACGCCGGCGAAGCGCCGCGCCAATTCCTGCCCCATCTCGAACATCAAACCTGGATCGATTTGGTGGTTGAGGATGCTGTCGATCTTGAGGATGCCGTTGCCGAGATTGCGGCCCTCGGCGCGGATACGTTCGATGAGCGCTTTCATGGTTGCTGCCCTCGGAGGTAGTCTTCGCAAAACTTAAGGCATCGGGCGCGGCGTGCTGCCGCCCGTTTCCTCTTGAACATCGGCGAAAAACATCTCAAACGAGCCGGGCGGCAGCTTTTGCAGCTCGGCTCCCGCCTCTTGGCCAGCGGGCGATCGCAGCGATGCATTCATCTGCGCGTAATCGTCGAAGTAGACTTCCAAGACACGGTAGAGGCGCGTCTCGCCCAAGGGGCTGCCGAGCACCGTGTTGACCTGGCGGCGGCGGATGCTCGCCATGCGTTCGACCAGCGCCAGAAAATCGTTGTACGTGTTCTCGAAGCGGTCGAGATCGGCTGGCTTGTAGAACAAGATCGAGAATTTGACCATGACGGTTACTGGCTGTGGCTATCTCCGGCGGCGGTAAAAACAAAAGCCAGGGGTATCACACCCTGGCTTCGCGATTATACGCCATCTGCACGCGCAGTGCATCGTCAATCGCGGCCGCCGCCGCGCAGGAGTAGGCCGACCACCAGCCCGAAGATGAACGCGATGCTGAGCGCGCGCATCGGGCTGCGCTTGACCGCGCGTTCGACATCATCGCCCATGTCCTCGACAGAGCGGCGGCTCAAGAAGTGGGCCGTGCGCTCCAGCCCGCGCGCGACTTGGTCGGCGGCGGCCTCCGCGTCTTTGCTCGTGCCGGCTTCGCGCGCTTCGCGGCGGATCGTCTCAGCAGCTTCGTAGAGCCTGCCGACGACATCTTTCTTGACATCGTTAGCTTTGTGGCGCACCTGCCGACCGAATTCGCGCAGCTCGCGCGCGGCATCTTCCGTCAGTTCTTCGACCGTGTGGTGTGCGTTCTTCGCCATGCTGCTCCTCCATATTCATCCGCCTGCGACATTACGACGTTCATTATAGCACAGTCTACCTCGAAGCGCGCCCTCCAAACGGCGCATGTGCGCAGCGCGGCCAGTGACGCAGAGTCGCTCGCATCGTCTGTGCTCGGCTATAATGCCGCTCATGAGTCAACTTTGAGTCTGCGGCGCTTGGCGCTGGCAGCCGGCATATTCCTGCTCTTGGCTTTCCCGATCGGCCTCGATTGGCGTGAGCGCGGCGTGAGCTGGCAGCTCGCTTGGTCGCTGACCGGCGAGGAGACCGCCGGCGCTCAGGCGCGCGGGTTGGTCGAGTGGCTCGGCAGTCTGCTCCGTCCAGCGCCGCGGACTCTGCCGCTGGCGCCGATCGCGCATGTCGACTCCATGCCCTACGGCATCAATACTTTCCTGGAGCAGGAAGTCGAAGTCGCCAAGCGCGACCGACAGGTGCAGATGATCGCCGAGGCCGGCTTCGGCTGGATCCGCCAAGAGTTCCCCTGGGAGGATATCGAGATCCACGGACGCGGCGATTTCGAAGACCGGCGCAACGATCTCGACGGCGACGGCATCGACGACGCCATCAGCGCGTGGGAAAAATACGACCATATCGTCGATGTCGTCGAGCAGTACGGGCTGCGTCTGCAGGTGCGCTTGAGCAATCCGCCGAGCTGGGCGCACAGCGACCCGGCCATCGGCGATAAAGCACCGCCCGACGATGTGCAGGATTTCATCGATTACGCCGTCGCCGTGGCGGAACGTTACCGCGGACGCATCCAGCATTACCAGGTTTGGAACGAGCCGAACATCTACCCGGAGTGGGGCGACGTCGATCCCGAAGCGTACACCGATATGCTCTGCCGGACGTATGCGGCGCTCAAGGCGGTCGATCCTCAGATCGTCGTCATCAGCGCGGCGCTCGCGCCGACGATCAACTTGACCGGCCGCAACCTGAACGATGTCATCTATCTGCAGCGCATGTACGATGCCGGCGCGGCAGGCTGCTTCGACATCATGTCCACCCAGGGCTACGGCTTCTACAGCGGGCCGACCGATCGCCGTCTGCGCCCGACGACGCTGACGTTCAGTCATCACCTGTACAT
>CAYTME010000158.1:5783-9506 GCA_964438415.1 uncultured Pleurocapsa sp.
TCGCCAACGGAGACGCCCACAAGCCGATCTGGCTGGCAGAGGCCGCTTGGAACGCGCAGCCGGAAGACCCGACGCTGGTGACGACTCAGTACGGCAGCTTCGGCATCGTCACGCCGGAGCAGGCAGCCCTCTACATGCCTGGCGCGTATGAGCGCGCGCGGCGCGAATGGCCGTGGCTGGGCGTCATCAATTACTGGTTCTTCAAACAGGCGGATGACAGCCGTCGCGACCAAGCTTGGTATTACTTCCGCATGGTCGAGCCGGACTTCACGCCGCTGCCGATCTACGAGGCGATGCGCGCCCACATCGCCGGCGACCCGCGCGTGCTCTACGCGGGGACGCACCAGGCCGAGACGTTCGCAGTCGATGCCTCCGGCGGCTCGGCATTGGTCGAGGTAGACGGGGCGCAGTTCGGGCAGAGTCTGCACGCCGTCGGGCTGAGCTTCCGGGCACATGGGACGCATATCCTGCTGCGCTGGCGCGGGACGGGGGCGCTGAACGTCGAGGTGAACGGTACTGTCCGCACGCTCGACGCGATCCCGACTGGTGCTGATGGCTGGCGGTGGACGGAGCTGGTGAGCGCCGATGACTCGCGTCTGTGGTCGGTCCAGGTCTCCAGCGCTGACGCCTCGCTCGATTTCGATTCGATCCTCATCCTCGACCGTTCGACCGAGCACGCGCTGCTGCTGGCCGCCGCGGGGCTGATCGTGCTGGCCGTGTTCGGTCACGCGCTGTTGAGCGGCTGGCGAGATCGTCATGCGCGCTGAAACTGCCGCCCGTCGTCTGATCGCGCTGCTGCTGCCGGCGGCGGTTCTGATCGCTGCCTTTGGGCTGCGTTTTCATCGGCTCGGCGCGCAGTCGTTTTGGAACGATGAGGGCAGTTCTTACGTCCAAGCGACCCGCACGCTGGCCGATATCGCCTATCATGCCGGGCGCGATATCCATCCGCCCGGCTACTACTGGCTGCTCGCCGGCTGGCGTGTGCTCGTCGGTGAGACGGAATTCGCCCTGCGCATGCTCTCGGCGCTCGCGGGCGGGCTGACCGTCGCCATCGCCTACGCGCTAGGGCGGCGGCTCTACGGACGCATCGCCGGGCTGAGCGCGGCGCTGTTCGTCGGTCTGAACACCTTCGGCATCTACTACAGCCAAGAGGCGCGCATGTATGCGCTGCTGGCGCTGCTGTCCGCGCTGAGCATGTGGCTTTGGACCGGTCTGCTGCGTGCGGGGGGACGGCGTGCGCTGCGTTGGGGACTGCTGTTGGGGGTGATCAACGCGGCGGGATTATACACACAGTACGCCTTCGTCTACGTGCTGGCGGCGCAGGCCGTGCTGGGCGTCGCAGCCCTGGCCCGCAGGCGTCGCGGTGATGATATCGGCGCTCTGGTGCGGGCGCTGGCGACCAGCGTCGGGGTTACCGCCATCCTGTTCCTGCCCTGGCTGCCGACCGCGCTCGCCCAGATCACGACGTGGCCGAGCACCGGCGGGGCGACGCCCGCGCTCGAAGCCTTCAGCGTCATCATGAACTGGCTGGCGCTTGGGTTGACAGCGCAGAACGCGAGCCTGGCGGTCGTCTGGCTGCTGCTCTTGTTCGGACTGCTGCGCCTGCGCGCCGCCGATGACGGTCCGCTGCTGCCTGTCGCTTGGATGGGCGTGTCGGTGGCGGTCTTTCTAGCGCAGGATTTGTTCCGCGAGAGCAATCTCAAGTTCTTGCTGCCCGCGCAGGTCGGGCTGGCGCTGTGGCTTGGGCGCGGCGTGAGTGTGATCTGGCATCTGGGCGCTGTGAGCCGCGTCTGGGGGCGCTCGCCCGCGTGGCCGCCGATCATCCCGCGGCTGGCGGCGGGGGCGGCAGCGCTCTCGCTGCTGCTGGCATTGGGGCCGGGCATCGCGCCGCTCTACAGTGACCCGGCGTTTCAGCGCGATGATTACCGCGCGATGGCGGCGCTGATCGAGCGGGAGGCGACGCCGGGCGCGCTCGTCATCCTCAACGGCCCCAATCAAGCCGAGGCCTTCGGCTACTACTACGATGGCGACGCCGAAGTCATCGGCCTGCCGCCGGGCTTGGGCGGCGATGACGCAGCCACCTCCGAGCTGCTCCTGGCTCGTTTGGCCGCGCGGTATGGCACAACCGATCAGCCGTACTATTCCGTCTTTGCGCTTTTCTGGGGCGAAGGCGAACGCGACCCGAACCGCGTCGTCGAGCGCGAGCTTGGCTGGTACACCCATCATCTGAGCGACACTTGGTATGGCGATGTGCGCTTGACGCGCTACCTGCTGGCCGGGACGCGCCCGGGAGTCTTCATCGATATCAGCACGGTGCTGACAGATGGCACAGACGACATCCTGCTGCTTGACGCACGCTATCGCGCTGCGGTCGAGCCGGGCGGCTTTCTGCTCGTCGAGCTGACCTGGCTCAACCAGCGCGAGATGCCGATCCAGCGGCGCTGCAAAGTCTTCGTGCAGCTTCTCGATCCGTCCGGCATGCTCGTGGCGCAGCACGACGCGGAGCCAGCGGGCAATACGCTGCCGACCGTCGATTGGCCGCTTGGCGTCGGCATCACCGATCGCCATGCACTGCCGCTGCCGCCCGACCTGCCGCCGGGCGAGTACACGCTGATCGCCGGGTTGTACGCATACGACCCACCGCATGAGCGGCTGCGGCTGCGCGACGGCGCTGGAGATTACGTCATACTGGCGCGCCTTAACATAGAGTAGGTCGTGAACTCATCGAAGGCTCATCTCATCTGCCTAGAATGTGTGTGCTTTCGGCTTCTATTGAACGATGCAAATCATGCATCCCCACCATCGAGGAGGAAACGCCATGCGTGTGATCATCACCGGCGGTACAGGGTTGATCGGTCGGCGGCTTTCGGCCCAGCTTGCTGCCGAGGGGCACGAGGTGATCGTGCTGACGCGCAGTACCAACAAGGCATCCAAACTGCCAGCCGGCGTGCGCGCCGAACGATGGGATGCGCAGACGGCAGAGGGCTGGGGTGCGCTCGTCCATGGTGATACGGCCATCGTCAATCTGGCCGGCCAGCCGATCCTGCGCTGGCCGTTCACTGAGGAACACAAGCGCAAAGTGCTCGAAAGCCGCCTGGCTGCCGGGCGCGCTGTCAAAGCGGCGGCGGAGCAGGCGGCGGAAGCGCCGCGCGTCATCATCCAATCGGGCGCGGTGGGCTACTACGGCAATCGCGACGATGAGGTGCTGACGGAGAATGCGCCGCCCTCGGATGACTGGTTCGGCACGGTCTGCAAGGCGTGGGAAGACGCGGTCGACGGCGCGCCCTGCCGCATCGTCAAGATCCGCACCGGCATCGTGCTCGACCCGGCGGGCGGCGCTCTGCAGCCGCTGACGCTGGCCGGACGTGCCTTCGGCGGTTCGCTCGGCAGCGGCAAGCAGTGGATGCCCTGGATCCACAACGACGATCAATGCGCCGCCATCCGCTTCTTGATCGCCACCGAGCAGGCCGAGGGACCGTTCAACTTGGCCGCCCCGAACCCTGTGCAGAACCGCGATTTCGTCAAGACGCTGGCGCGCGTCTTGGGCACCGCGGCCATCTTCCCAGCGCCGGAGCTGCTGCTGCGTGTCGCTCTGGGCGAGCTGGCGGCGACGCTGCTCGACAGCCAGCGCACGAGCGTGGACAAGCTGCTCGGTCTCGGTTTCACTTTCCAGTTCCCGACTCTGGAGGCGGCGCTGCGCGATCTGCTCAAGAAGGGCTGAAA
>CAYTME010000159.1:0-4684 GCA_964438415.1 uncultured Pleurocapsa sp.
TCAGCGCGTTGGCGAGCAGCCACCAAGCCTCCGGCACGGTCGGGTGATCGCGCAGCACGTCGATCAGCAGTGTCTCCGCTTGGCCTTTGTTGCCGTCCTTGATCCAGTTGTACGCTTGTATGAGCTGCGTCCGCAGCGCGTCGGACATGGTGCATCCCCCCCCGCTACAGATGTATTTTCTTGTTTCAGTATAGGGGCATCTATGTTCAGGCAAGCTTAAGCCGCTCGCACGTGGGGGTGTGCGCACCAAACCAGACCGCATCCGCAGGCGTCGGATGCAGCATCCTTTGCACACGAGCGCGATCTGTTGGAGCGCCTGACGGTGCGTTTCAACGCCAGCCTGCCGAGACGGAGTCGCTCACGCGCGCTCACCCGCCAGCAGACGCTCGACTTCTTCGACCGTCGTCACGGGCATCTGGCAGACGAAATGCCGGCAGATGTAGGCCGTGGGCAGACCGCCCTTGCGCGTGCGGTAGTTGAGCAGCGGAATGGTATGATCGCCTTCGACTCCATCCGGCGCGAGCGCGGCGATCGCGCCCGGTCGATACGGCGCTTGCACGGCGCGCAGCAGCGCGCGCGTCCCTGCGTCGGCCGGGTCGCCGACGAGCGCCACTTCGTCGATGCCGCGCACGAGCAGATCGACCGCGCTGAGCGCCTCGCCGAAGGCCTGCGGATATTGGCGCAGCGCAGCGGCCAGCGGTGCGAGGGCAGCCCGCGCCGCCTCGTCGTAACGCGCATCGCCGGTGTACGCGGCCAACTTGGCCAGACATTTGGCCATCATCGCGCTGCCGCTCGGCACGGCGTTATCCTGCAGGCTGCGTGGGCGCGCGATCAAGGTCTCGTGGGCGTCGCTCGTGTCGAAGAAGCCGCCATCGGGCGCGGCAAAATGCGCCAGCACGTGATCGGCCAGACGCCGCGCCTCGACAAACCAGCGAGGATCGAACGTCGTCTGGTAGAGTTCGATCAGCCCGTCGATCAAGTTGGCGTAATCCTCCAAGAAGGCGCTGATCTTGGCCGTGCCGTCCTTCCAGGTGCGCAGCAGTTCGCCATCGCGGACGAGCTGGCTGAGCAGGAAGTCGGCGCAGCGCAGGGCAGCCTCGCGGTAATCGGCGCGGTCGAGGGCGCGCGCCGCTTCGGCCAGGCTGGCGAGCATCATGCCGTTCCATGCGGTGATGATCTTGTCATCCAGCCCTGGATGCACGCGCTGCGTCCGCCCGGCGTAGAGCGTGTCCTTGATGGCGTCGAGGCGCTCGCGCAGCGTCTCGACGGTCAGCCCCAGGCGCTGCGCGACGATGCCATCGTCGTTCGGCACGTAGAGGATGTTCCGCCCTTCGAAGTTACCGCGTGTCGTCACGCCCCAATACTCGATGGCGACGCGGGCATCGTCGCCGAGCAGGTCTTGCAGCTCGTCTCTGCTCCAGATGAAGAACCTGCCCTCCTCACCTTCGCTGTCGGCGTCGGTCGTGCTGTAGAAGCCGCCGTCGGGCGCGGTCATCTCGCGTAGGACGTAATCGTAGATCTCCTCGGCGATGCGCCTGAAGAACGGATCGCCCGTGAGCTGCCACGCGTGCAGGTAGACGCGGCTGAGCTGGGCGTTGTCGTAGAGCATCTTCTCGAAGTGCGGCACGAGCCAGATGGCATCGACGCTGTAGCGGTGGAAGCCGCCGCCGATCTGGTCGTAGATGCCGCCGCGCGCCATCTTGCGCAGCGTGAAGGTGACCATCGTCAGCGCTGTATCCTCGCCGGTGCGGGCGTGGCAGCGCAGCAGGAACTCCAGGTTCATCGGGTTCGGGAACTTGGGCGCGCCGCCGAAACCGCCATGTTCGGCGTCGAAATTGGCCCCCATGCCCCTGCACGCGGTTTTCAGTAGATCCTCATCGAGCGCATCCTGACCACCGATGTTGAGCGCGTCGCGCTGGAGCGACTGCGTCAGACTGTTCGCGCCCTGTTCGAGCTGGTCGCGCCGGCTGCGGTAGGCATCGGCGACCGCCTCCAGCACCTGCCGGAATGAGGGCATGCCGTAGCGCGGCTCCAACGGGAAGTACGTGCCGCCGTAGAAGGGGCGGCCATCGGGGAACAGAAAGACGGTCATCGGCCAGCCGCCGCGCCCGGTCATCGCCTGCACCGCCTGCATGTAGATGTCATCGAGATCGGGGCGCTCCTCGCGATCGACCTTGATGTTGATGAACTCGCGGTTCATGATTTCGGCCGTCGGCTCGTGCTCGAAGCTCTCGTGCGCCATGACGTGGCACCAGTGGCAGGCACTGTAGCCGATGCTGAGCAAGATCGGCTTGTCCTCGGCGCGCGCGCGGGCGAGCGCCTCCTCACCCCAGGGATACCAATCGACCGGATTGTCTTTGTGCTGCAGCAGATACGGGCTGGTCTCGTGAGCGAGTCGGTTCATACGCGCGTCCCTCATCGTGTGCATTGGGGGCTAAGCGTGCCACAGCGGGGGGCAAAGCGCAATGGAGAGCGACGCGGTTGGGTTGCGCCGCCGGGCGGGGACGACGCTCTAGAAGCGGCTTTATGCGGCCATCCGACCCATTGAAGCCCGCCTCGAGACTGCGTGACCGTTTATGTCTCACTCATCTTCGGGGATTACACTGCGCGCCGATCGCAATACTTGGGCATGAATGGGATCGCCATGCAGCACACGTTCACACCTCCCGACTGGAAAGATGGACGTATCGCCGATTTCGGCATTGTCTTTTCCGTCGTCATCAGCCTCGCCATCATTGCCATCGGCGCATGGCTGCTGCAGTATCCGCTCGAAGCGCCCGATCCGGCGCTCGGTGGCTTTCACTACGAGTGGCAGCGCGCCGACCCCGGTTTTTGGAGCCGCGCTAGCGTATGGATCCTGTTCGGCCTGCATCAGATCGCCCATTGGGTGACGATCTGGTGGGCGCAGGAGAAATATCAGGGGGAATATACCGACAAGCTGCGCGCGGCCAATTGGTGGGCGGTTGGCGTCAATGTCGTCTTCATCGTCGCCCATTACCTGCAAACCATGTTCTTTTACGATGGCATGGCCCAGGATATCCCCAGTTGGACGGCTCAGTTCGCCGTCATCATGATGCTGTTCGTCATCATCGCGATGGAGAACCGGCGGCGCGGCATCTTCTTCGGACGCAAGGTCAAATTCCGCGCCGAATTCTACGACTGGATGAAACGCTATCACGGTTACGCCTTCAGCTTTGCCGTGATCTACACGTTCTGGTTTCACCCGATGGTGCCGACTTGGGGACATCTGCTCGGCTTCGTCCATGTCATCCTGGTCATGTTCCAGGGGTCGATCATGCTCACGCGCCAGCACCTCAACCGTAAATGGACTTTCCTGCTGGAAATCTTGGTGCTGCCGCACGCCGCGCTGGTGGCCTGGAATCAGGTCAATGACGGACAACCATTCATGCTGATCCGCATGTTCACGTTTGGCTTTCTCGCGATCTTCATCGTCACGCAGATGCACGGCCTCGGACTGAAGCCCTGGCTCAAGAATCTGTTCGGCTTCGGCTTCTTGCTCAGCGTTGTCTTGGTTTACGCCGCTGCCGCGTCACCGTTCCTCGCCAATGAGGTGATCCGCATCCCCATGATCGAGTACGGCATGGTCTTCGCCATGTATGGCTTATGGTGGCTGTTCGCGCGGCTGACAGGCGGGCTGAAAGGAGCGCGCGCCAGCGGCCCGACCGAAGCCGAGCCGCAGCCAGCCTAGGCTTTCACCCAGCAGCGTCATCGGCGACAGCCCACAGCCTGAGCGTGCCGTCCTCGCTGACCGAGATGATGCGCGTGCCATCCGGGCTGAAGGCAGCGTTCGTCACCGGCGCTTGATGTCCCACCAAGCCAGCGGCAACGCGCAGGCCGGCGACTTCCCACAGGCGGATCGCGTTATCGCGGATGACGCCGCTCAGGCTGCCGCCCGCCGTCAGCAGGAGCTGCGCATCAGGGCTGAAGGCCAGCGTGTAGACGAAGTCGCCCGTCACGTTGTCGAGTTCGCCGATCAGCCCGCCCGTGCTGACACTCCAGAGGCGAGCGATGCGTTCCAGCCCCCCGCTCGCCAGCAGTCGGCCGTCGAAGTTGAACGCCAGCGCCAGCACAGCGACGGGCTGACGCTGAGCCGTGAACTGCTGCATGAGCACACCCTCGCGCACATCCCACAGGCGCACGATACCATCGGCCGCACCCGTCGCCAGGTAGCGTAGATCGGGGCTGAACGTGACCGCGGTGACCGCGCTCCCGTGCGGCAGCGTGCGCAGCGGCGCGCCCGTCGCTAGATCCCAGATCTGCGCCCGCCCGCCGCCTGATCCACCCTGGCCGCTGATCTCGCCGAAGCCTGCGGCGATGTAGCCGAAGTCGGGGCTGACGGCGACGCTGGTGACTGGGCCTCGGTCTCCGTCGGTTTGCATCATACGCGGCTCGGGATCGTCCGCATCCAGATCGAGCAGTCCGACCTCGCCGAACTGCGTGCCGATGGCCACATACGGCCTGCCGTCGAAGACCGCCGACGTGAGCGCAGTCACAGCGGCATTCAGCTCGATGCGCTGCGGCGCTGCGCCGAGATCGTCCGCATCGACCAGCAGGATGCCGCCGCCGCTCAGATCCGGGTTTTCCCGGTTGATGCCCGTCACCACCGCGATCGTGTCGCTGTCGGGTATCCACGTCAGCAGCGTGCCGAAGGTGCCAGGCGGCT
>CAYTME010000159.1:4694-9485 GCA_964438415.1 uncultured Pleurocapsa sp.
GCGCGGGCGATCTCCGCCACTTGGTCGGCGCTGTCCGGTGCGATCACATCGCCGGTCGGGAAGACCGGAGTCGCGGTTGGCGTCGGCAGCGGGGTGGTCAGGGGCGCCTGGATGGTCGTGCATAGGCGGACGTTTCCGCCTTGATCGACGCGGTAATCGTAGATCACCCCGCCGTAGCTGAGCCTGACGATGTAGCCGAAGGTGATCACCTGCGCGTACATCTGCCCCGGCTGTGGGCAGCCAAGGCTGGCATCGGTGAAACGTTCCTGATCCCATGTCCAAGCGTCGAGATCGCGCAGCGTGAGCGCCGTCCCCAACTGCGCGTTGAGGGTGTCCAGCGCCGCGGCGACCTCGGCGGGCTGCGCGTGCAGCGTCGCCAGCGGCAGCAGCACGCAGGTGAGCATGATCAAAAGTACACGTTTCTTCATCGGTTTTCCCTGTAATCTGTAGGGTAAAGCCACAGCAGCAGACGCGGCACGACGGGTGGAATTGTAGCGTCCACCGATCACGGGTTGTATAGCCGTTTGGTATACGTCGGGTATTCGTCGATGTCGATGATGAACTGTCAGAAAATATGTTCTGTTTCAGCCTTGTAAAGCGGTGTACAATTCATCAAATCAAGCCATCATGGAATGTATGCGTCATGCGCGATGCCGAAGGTTTGCCTTGTCAAGCGCAGCCGCGGCTGCGCATCGCCCATGACACAGCGCTTGCAAACCGTTCTTACCGGTCCGTATCGAAAAGACGGGGCTATGCCGACTCAACCGCCGTACATTTTCATCAGCCACAGCTCGAAGAACCGCGATTTCGTGCTCGATCTCGTGCCGCCGTTCGAGGCTGAAGGCTTTCGCTTATGGATCGATGTCCACGACATCGCCGATGGCGATACCTGGCCGGATGCGATCCAGCGCGGCGTCGAAGGCTGCGCCGCGCTCATCGTCGTTTGGTCGGCGCAGGCTGCTGCCTCGAAGTGGGTCAAGCGCGAGGTGCTGCTGGCGCTGCGGTTGAACAAGGCCGTCTTCATCGCCCTGCTGGACGACACGCCGCTGCCGATCTACTTGATCGACCTGCAGGCGACCGATCTGCGCAGACGACCGCATCAGGCGGTCAAGCGGCTGATCCGCGTGCTGCACGCGCAGATGCGCGCCGATCCCGCACCCAGGCAGCCGAGCGCGGCTCGTGTGCCCCAGGCGAACGAGCACAACTTCTTCAAGTATCTCGAACAGCTCGCCGACGGCGCGGAGAATGCCCGCATCGCCCGCGCGCTGTTCCGCTTCGCCGAAGAAGCCGCAGATGCCGTCACCTTCAGCGGGCGAAGCGCCCCCGCCTTTCATGCCCACATCTGGCTCGGGCCGGGAGGACTGCAGATCTTTTCGGTGCGGGCATACCGTCGGCAGCCTGCGGTCGAGGTGCCGCTGCAGTACTGGGCCAACTTCGCCCCATACGACAGCACGTCGGAGCGCGCCGCCGTGCTGGATGCGCTCAACGCGCTCATGCCCCCCGGCGAACGCTTCACGCCCGACCGCGCCGATCTGCGCCCCAACCTGCCGCTGGTGCGCGCGCTCGGCGCAGACAATCACCGCCTGGCCTTCGAACACCTGATCCGCACGGCGATCGCGCGGCTGAGGGCTGCGTCAGCGCAGCGAGGCGGCCTGGATTGCCCACCCCCTCCGCGCGGCGGCGAAGGGGGCAGCGTCACCCGTACGTCAGCCCGGCAGCGTCCACACCAGGCGCAGGTAGGAGACATCGTCGGTGTACGACGCGCTCATCGAGCTGCTGCTGAGCAGGCCGAGCGCGGCGCGGAACGCATCGGCATCGCGCTGCGCCGAGCGGCCGCCGGTGATGCCGATGACGTTGGCGATCGGCTCCAGTCCAGCGCTCGCCATGTAGAGCACCGCCGCTGGCGCATCGAGCAGATAGGCGCCCGCCTCGCGGAACTGCGCATCGACCAGCAGCCCGCCATCGGGACTGAGCGCAGCGCGGGCAGCGGCCGGCGTGCCGAAGAAGAAGACCGCATCATCGCCGCCGAGCACCAGCTCGATCGGGAACGGCAGGTCGTCCGCCGTGATGGTGATGAGCTGGACATTGTTCCCGCCGATCATACCGCTGCTGATCGCGATCTCCGCGTCGGGGCTGGCCGGCAGGGCGCGGATCGTCTCGGTCAGGCCGCGGATCAACTGCTGGGTGACCGCAGGATCGTTGACTTCCGTCAGCAGGCCGAACTCGACCGGGTTCTGCGCCAGCAGGTCGGTGATGCCGCGCGCATCGACGATCGCGCTGTTCAGTCCCAGGTAGAGCGCGTAATCGCCGGTCAGCGCGGGCACCAGCTCTGATTCCAAGTCAAGACCGGTCGCGCCGCGCACGAACACGCGGATCTGTTCGAGCGTCCGCTCCAGCTCATCGGCCATCGGTGCGCCGAGCTGGTCATCAAGTAGGTCGCTCTGCATGGTGAGCGATTGAACCATCTGCGTGTAGATGGCGCCTAGATTGGTCGTGTGGATGACCAGGGGCATCCCGGCCGGGATGCGCTCCGCGAACGCGGGGTCGACCGGTTCAAGCGCGATCGGCGGAAAGCCCATGTCGACGACCGCCTGCTGAAGCTGCCCGTAATGCTGCACAACATCGATGGTCAGCGAACGACCGTCGAGAATGGTCGCACCCCAGAGCTGGACAGGGCTGTTCATCAGCAGCGTGCGGAAAAGCTCCATGCCGGCCTGATCGAAGATTTCGGGCTGATCTTCCAAGAGGCGCTGGAACAATTCACCGGTATTCACGTAGACGGTGATGTTGTAATCGCTCTCCGGCAGCAGGGTGAGCGTGTCGCGGAACTGATCCATCTGCGCCAGCTTGGCCTCGCGGCTGCCGCGCAGCGGGAGCACATCGCGCGTGTTGGCGATGAAAACGACCTCATCACCGACGGCGACGAACGCGGGTTCGCCAACCTGACTCGCGGATGGGCTGTAGAGGGTGAACATGCCTTCGCTGGATGTGGTGTAATTATCGGGGGCGAGTCCCGTCGTCCAGAACGACTCGGCAGCAGCGCGATCGGTCACTTGCAGCGCGATCATGAAGATTCCGGCGTCATTGCCCGAGTCATCATCGAAGATCCCCTCGAGCGAGATGATGCCGAACGCCCCCACATCGCCCAACCACGAGCGCACGGTCGATTGAAAGCTGCCGCCCTCGAAACGTCCGATATCATCGATCAGTTCATCGAGCGACTCGAACACCGGCGGGATATTGGCCTCCGGCGCGGCGGCATTGAGGCGCTGGAACAGCGCATCGAGCGTGGCGAGGTAGTCATCGTCAGTGCGGAAGCTGATCAAGATCGGCGTTTTCATCGGGAAGTACTGCGCCATGGCGTTGAGATCGAGCGGCGGCACAGCCTGCACAGCGCTCGTCCAGGCCAGCAGCGCCAGCACCAGCACCAGTATCAAGCGAAACGCTTTCCTCACGGCTATCTCCTTTGCGTGATCGACGAGTTGTGCGACAATGCACATGTCCCTGTACGCAAACAAAAGACGTTTCGTTGCGCCGGGATCATGGATGATCGAAAAAGCCCAGTCTACTCGGAAAACGCCGCGTGCGATACTGAACTCCGGTCGTTTCCGCCTGGCCGCCACCGCGATCGCGATCGCATGCGCTGTCGCGGCGGCGCTGTGGCTGCATCCCGACCAGCGGACGCGCTATCTCGGTGAGGCCGCGCTCGCGCTGTTGGGCGGCCTGATCGCCTTGGGGCTGGCGCTGCGCGGCCAGCCGTCGAGCGCCAGCGCGCAGCCGGACGCCGAGAACACCGACCGTGTGCCCGTACGCTGGCGCTGGTTCGGCCTCGGCGTGGTCTGTCTGGCGCTGGTGGCGGAAAACAACGCGCTGCGCTTCGCCCCGCAGGCCTTCGACTACATGTCGTATCACATCCAGTTCGCGCTGTTCGCGGGCGGCATCGCAGCGCTGGCCGCCGCCTTCCATGACCCGCCGCGCGGTGAGCGGATCCGGGCGGGTGAATGGCTGCTGATCGGCCTGCTCTTCTGCGCCGCGCTCATCCCGCGCGCGATCGGGCTGGACACGGTCGTGCGCACGCTCGTCGATGAAGGGCCGTGGGTGGACGGCGTGCGCAATCTGTGGTGGCGCGGCGACTACGAGCTTCTGCGTCCGATGTCGTCGGTCTTCCCGTTCTCGTCGGTCTTCCCGTACTGGCAGGCGGGCGTGGTCGAAATCCTGGGGAACAACCTGGTCGGCCTGCGCTTCGTCAGCAGCTTGGCTGGCGCGGCGACCGTCATCGCGCTCTATGCCCTGGCGCGTCATCTGTTCGACCGGCCGACAGCGCTGATGGCGGCGCTCATCCTCGCCTTCTACCCGCCGCATGTCCATTTCAGCCGCCTAGCGCTGCTCAACATGGCCGATCCGCTGCCGGGGACGCTGGCGCTCGCCTGGGCGGCGCGTGGGCTGCGCCATGGCCGTCGCTTCGATTGGGCGCTGGCCGGCGCGGCGCTGGGCATGACGCACTACTTCTTCGAGGCGGGCCGGCTGCTCTTCACGCCGCTCATGATCGTCTGGTTGGGCTGGCTGTGGCTGTTCCGCCCCAGCCTGCTCGACGGTCGGCGGCGCGGCATCCTCGTCATGTTCGCCGTGTCGCTGTTGGTAGCGCTGCCGTTCTACTACGTGCTGACAGCGCAGGGGGCGGCGCTGGCCGGGCGGCTCGACCAGTCGATGATGGATTTCGATCTGGTGCGCAACGTCATCGCCGGCAAACGACCACCGGACGATCTGGCGCGGCAGGTACTGACGTGTGCT
>CAYTME010000160.1:0-1230 GCA_964438415.1 uncultured Pleurocapsa sp.
GACCAGCGCGCGCGTGTGGGCGCTGCCAGCGCTGCCGAGCACACGCTGCGCTAGGGCTGCCGTGATCGGCTCGTTCGGGTCGGTGATGATCTGGTCGAGCAGGCTGATGCTGTCGCGCATGCTGCCGGTGCCGAAGCGGGCGATGATCTCCAGCGCCTCGCGCTCGTAGGTCAGCCCCTCGGCATCGACGATCTCCTGCAAGCGGTCGGCAGCCTCGGCCAGCGTCATGCGGCGGAACTCGAACTGCAGGCAGCGGCTCTTGATCGTCGCCGGCACTTTGTCGATCTCGGTCGTCGCCAGCACGAACAGCGCGTGCGGCGGCGGCTCTTCCAGCGTCTTGAGCAGCGCGTCGAAGGCGCTGCCGCTGAAGCGGTGCACTTCGTCGATGATGTAGATCTTGTACCTGCCCTCGCCTGGCGCGAAGGCGATCTTGTCGCGCAGGTCGCGCACGTCATCGACACCTGTGTGGGTGGCAGCATCGATCTCGATCAGGTCGAGATAGCGTCCCTCATTGACGGCGACGCAGGCCGCGCAGACATTGCACGGGCGGTTATTCGGCTCCGGATCGTGGCAGTTGACGGCCTTGGCCAGCAGGCGCGCCATCGGTGCCGCGCGGCCCGCTGAACAGATAGGCGTGCCGGATGCGCCCCGCCTTGAGGGCGTTGCGCAGCGTGCGCACGATATGCTCTTGGCCGACCACGTCATCGAAGCGGGCGGGCCGCCATTTCAGATACAGGGCTTGTTCGGGCAAGGGACTGATCCTCCGCTCATCAGTCTAGCACGGGCTGAAGGCTGGGGCAACGGACGAAGAGGCGTCGCGCACCGGCTGCGCGGCTTGCGGCGGCACGATATCGAGGATAGGCGCGCCGAGGTAGCGTAGGCCGCCGCCTTCGATACGCGCTTGCAGTTTTTCGGCGGCGTTGACGACGACCATGCCGCTGCCCTCCAGCGCAACGCGCGCCTCGCGCACGATGAAGGTCTGCGCCTCGACGATAGCCGCGCCCCGCGCGTCGATCTCGAGGCGATCCGCCGCGCCGGAGAGCGCTGCCTGCCCCTCACCATCGAGCACGACGCGCAGCGAGTCGAGCGCGAGATCGACCAGGTGAGCGTCGAAGCTGCTCGTGATGTGCAGTTCGTTCAGGTCGCGCACCGTCAGCGTGTACGCGATCGGCCGTGAGTAAACGATATCGACGCCGGGGCGCAGGCCGAGCACGAGCCAGTCACCGTCCC
>CAYTME010000160.1:1240-8602 GCA_964438415.1 uncultured Pleurocapsa sp.
GGGGAAGTCATTAGTCGATTGCAGGACGTTCAAGAGAAAGAGTGTAGTGATGCGCAGTGTCTCGCGTTCACTTTGGGCGATGCACAGCTCAGCGGCCACATCGAGCCGGATGCGGCTGAAGGGAGCGACCGGGCGCGTCTCTTCGGCGATAACGCCGGAACCATAGTGGCGCGTCAGCCCCTCGGCAAGCGGCGGTACACCCCAAGTACTGCACGCGCCCAGCGAGACACCGACCGCGAATGCGACGAGCGCACGCCATGATAGGCATCTCAATCCGGCACTTGCATGAAACTTCGCTGGCACGAGCAGCCTTTCGCGTGGTATCGTGATCGCGGTATATGCTATTTTACCGGAAAGCTCATCTCCAAAGCGCCGCAAGAACGCCATCCATGACCGACCACGTGCATTCGACCGAGCTGCTCGTCATCGATATCGAAGCGACATGCTGGCGTAACAAAGCCCCGCCCGGCCAAGAGAGCGAGATCATCGAGATCGGCTTCTGTGTCTACGATCCGGTGCTGAACGCGATCGGTAAGCCGCAGAGCATCCTCGTCCGACCGGCGCGCTCGACAGTGAGCGACTTCTGCACGCGCCTGACGACGCTGACGCAGGTGCAGCTCGACGAATTCGGCCTGCCATTCGCCGATGCCTGCGCAGCGCTGCGCCGCGATCACGCCTCGCACACCCGCACGTGGGCGAGCTGGGGCGATTACGATCGCGCGCTGTTCGTTCAACAGTGCGCGGCGTTCGATGTGCCCTATCCGTTCGGGGCGCGGCACCTCAACATCAAGCAACGCTTCGCCGACCTCGAATTGAAGGGCAAGCAGGTCGGGCTGCGACGCGCCCTCCAGCACGTCGGGCTGACGATCGAGGGCGCGCTGCACCGGGGTGGTGACGACGCTTTCAACTGTGCACGTCTGCTGGCGCACCTGGTCGAAAGACACGGCACAGCCGTCTGGGATGAGCCTGAGGCGTAGCCAGCCGCGCGCGACGGACGCCGCGCTATCTATCCTCGGTCACCCCGATCGGCGGTTGAAACACCGGCAGCTTCTTGAAAAACGTCTCGAATTCGAAATCGACCGGGGCACTGCGCGTCAGGATGCGGTGCAGCGTGCGCAGCAGCGGCAGCGCATCGGCTTCGATCTTGCCGCTGGCGATCATGTGCTCGACGGCGGGCATGAGCGCGATCGTGGCATCGACGCCCTCGATCGTCTCACCGGGCATCTCTTCGACGGCGTCGCTGTAAGGCAGACCCAAACCGAGCAGCCGCCCCATGCGCGAATTGCGCCCACCCTGTGTGGTCACGTACAGATCGCCCGCGCCCGGCAGGCTGTAGACAGTTTGCAGGTCACCGCCCATGCGTTCGACCAGATAGGCCGTCTCCGCCAAGCCCTGGGCGAAGACGGCGGCGGCGTAATTGTGCATGACCGCCCCGGCGGGGTCGGGCTGCCCCTGCACCGCTTTGCGCTCGGCGACGCCCGCCGCCAGCCCGACCGCGAGCGCGATCGGGTTCTTGAGCGCGACGCACAATTCGACTCCGATCAGGTCGGTCGATGACCAGATGTGATAGTAATGGGTGCTGAACAGCCGCTGCAAACGCGGCAGCACTTCCGCCGTGCGCGACACAAAGACGACGCTCGTGTGATGCCGCGCGGCCAGCTCGCCAGCGATCGACGGCCCACCGATGGCGGCGTAGGTGATCTGATCGCGGATCGGCTCCGGCAGGCGCTCGCGCAGGACATCGGGCAGGATTTTCAGGTCGCCCTCCGTGCTGCTCTCCAGCCCCTTGGTGACCATGAGCACGATGTGACCCGGTTGAAGATGGGGAGCGAGCGCCTCAGCAGCCCAGTGCACACCGCGCGAATTGACGCCGAGCACGAACACTTCTGTACCAGGCACCGCCTCGGCGAATTCGCTGTAGAAGTACGGCTTGACCGACTCGGGGATGGCGCGGCGCAGGCGGGGGTGGAAGCGGCGCTCCCGACAGCTCTTGATGATGTCGTCGTCCAAGTGTGTGCCGACCAGACGCACGTCATGGCCGTTATCGGCCGCGGGAAAGGTGAGTGCAGTCCCCATCACACCCGCACCCAGTACGGTGATCACTGCCATGGTCGCTGTCCTTCCAAAAGATGGCTTCGGTCTTGCACAAATGTGAGCATAATGAACATTTTCAGCAAATTCTAAGGTGGGCGACGCGACTGTGTCAAGCAAATCGCCGTGTGTTTCTCATCGATCGCTTAACTGAGTTCGACATACTGCCCTGAACTGCTTGACAAGTTCGTAACGAGCGTTTATAGTCTCGCACCGAAGTGCGCCGCGTTCACATTTGTGAAAAATTCGACAGCTCATCGACCTGTGACCGCTGCTCGCTTAGACTGTTTTTTTGGAGGCTGGCCTTATGGCCCAATCAGATGGTGTTTTGATGCGCGGGGCGGCGGAAGCTCCTGCATCGATCCGGCGCAAACGCGGCTTCTTCACCGGCGAGAACCCGTGGGTTTGGCTCGCGCCTGCGCTGATCTTCCTGATCCTGTACGCGGCGGGGCCGCTGCTCTACAACGTCTATCTCAGTTTTCACGAGTTCGTCGCCCGCAGACGCACCTTTGATTGGGTCGGCCTCGAAAATTGGACGACGCTTTTTCAAGACGCACGCTTCATCAATGCGATGAGCATCACGCTCCAGTACGTGGCCATCGCCTTGATCATCCAAGTCGTACTCGGCGTGCTGATCGCGGTGCTGCTGGATGCGCGCCCGTTCGGCGTCGGCATCATGCAGACGCTGATCATCCTGCCGATGGTGACCGCGCCGTCTGTCGCGGCCATGCTCTTCCGTCTGCTCACGCACTCCGAATTTGGCTACATCGACTTCCTGTTCGAACGCATCGGCATCGTCACGCGGAACGAACCGTTGATAGGGGGAACAGGCGTTTACGCTTTGATGGGGGTGCTGATCGTCGAAATCTGGCAGTGGACGCCGTTCGTGGTGCTGATCGCGCTGGCCGGTCTCAAGAGCATCCCGACCGAGGTGCTGGAGGCGGCGCAGGTGGACGGCGCGAATTGGCCGCAGCGCTTCTTCCGCATCACGCTGCCGCTGCTGCGCCCGGTGCTGACGATCGCCATCCTGTTCCGCTTGGTCGATCTGTTCCGCGTCTTCGATTACGTCGTGATCTTAACCTCAGGCGGGCCGGCGCTGCGCACAGAAACGATCAGTTTCTACGGCTATGTGAACACGTTTCAGCAGGTCAACTTCGGCTATGGCGCAACGATCGGCGTCTTCGTCATGATCCTCGTCTGGGTTGTCGCCTTTAGCTACATCCGCATCTTCCGGGTCAAGTGGTAGACGGAGCGCGCAGGACATGGCCACGACTCAAATGACCAAACCAACCGGGCGCGTCGAATACGGCCACATGGCGCAAAGCCAGTATGCCGCCATCCGGCGTCAGCAGCACCGCCGCCAGTTCATCAGCCGGCTGCTGCTGACCCTCGTCACTGGCGCGATCGTCTTCGTCTTTTTCTTCCCGATTTGGTTCTGGATCACTGCCTCGTTCAAGACGTTCAGCGGCATCTTCGAGCTGCCACCGCGTTTGATCGGCTTCGACATCACCACAACGTGGTGGAGCGTCGTCATCGGCGGACGCCCGTATCTAGAAGTCGTGCGCGAAGCGGTCGGCGCAAATGCGGGCACGGGTGGCGCAGGGACGGTCGGCTATTACAGCGTGCCGTTCTTGGTCAACAGCGTCATCACCGGCGTCTTCAGTACCCTGATCGTGATCGCCATTGCTACCCCCACAGCTTACGCGCTTTCGCGTTTCAATATGCGCGGTAAACAGAACGTAATTTTTTTCATCCTCTCGACACGCTTCATGCCTGCATTTGCGGCTGTGCTGCCGATCACGCTCATCTACCGCGCGATTGGCTGGAACGACACCCGGCATGGGCTGATTTTGGCACACGTGCTGATCAATTTGCCGCTGGCGATCTTGCTGCTCAAAAGCTTCTTCGATGATGTGCCGCCTGAACTCGACGACGCGGCAATGGTGGATGGCTGCACGCGCTTCGGCGCTTTCCGGCGCATCATCATCCGCTATGTCGCGCCAGGTATGGCGGCGGCTGCGGTGCTGTGTCTGATCTTCTCATGGAACGAGTTCCTATTCTCGCTCTACTTGATCCGCATTCCAGACTTGCGGCAGGTCGCCGTCACCTTCGCCACGTTCGACACGTCATCCGGCGGCACAGAATGGGGCTTCCTAGCAGCCGCCGGGACTGCCGCAATGGTGCCGGTCTTCATCTTCATCTTGTTCGTGCAGCGCAGCCTGATTCGCGGCCTGACATTGGGCGCGGTGCGCGGCTGAGCCGAGCCAACTTCCCAGGGCGCTGCGTCAACATGCCCTGTTCCGGGAGTCGACTTTTTGCGCCGTCAGCAGCACCGAAAGGGGGTGATGGAAAGGGGAAAGAGCAGCCTGGACAGCCTACCGGATCGTATCGCCTGTCAATCGACCTGAGACATGTTTGATCTTTGGAGGAGAGAAAGCAAATGAACGTTATTGATCGTCAGCAGCGTCTGTACGTCGCAAAGGCTGGTGAAAAAGTCCGCAAGGGTCAAATGAGCCGCCGCGATTTTCTGCGTGCGGCGGGCTTGGCTGGCTTCGGCTTCAGCGCCGCCGGTCTGATGCGGATGGAACGTGCGCGCGCCGCTGCGCCGGCCAAAGCGCCGAACTGGGCGCGCAGCTACCTGGCTGCTCAAGATGAGATGAACACCTGGCTGCGCGAAGTCGGCGGCCGCTTCGCCGGGACGACCGTGCGTCTGTCGTCGGAATCGACCGCACCGAGCCAGATTACCTCCAGCCTGATCGCTGACAACTTCACCGCGCTGACGGGCATCGAGGTCATCTGGGAACAGACTCCGCTCGACCAGGTGCTGTCGAAGATCGTCCAGGATACCGCAACCCAGTCGGCCTCGAATGATATTTACTATCTCGATCAATCGTGGCTGGGCCGCTTTGTGGAAGATGTCGTCGATGTGCGCGAGACTTACATGAGCAACACCGGCAGCGACCTGAACATGCCGGGCTACGACTTCGACGATTTCATCCCCGAACTGGTGCCAGCGATCGCCGAGTACCAGGGGACGCTGGTCGGCGTGCCGTTCGACATCCCGATCTTCATCATGAGCTACCGCCGCGACGTGTTCGAGGAACTTGGCCTGACCCCGCCGACGACAATGGCGGAATTCTTGGCGGTCGCACAGGCGATCCAGGAAGCGGGCCTGACGAACGCAGCGCTCGGCATCCAGGAGAGTGAACCGAGCCAGATCTACGGCACGGTCGGCCAGTGGCGCACGGGGCACTACGCCCTGCAGTGCGACTGGACGGCGTGGCTGTGGTCGCATGGCGGCTCGCACACCAACGCCGAAGGCCGGGCGACGATCAACGACGAGTTCGGTGTCGCCGGTGCCGAGTACATGATGTCGCTTGCTCCGCTGATGCCCGCCGGCGCCACGACCTTCGACTGGTCGGGCCAGGGCGATGCCATCGGCCAGGGGCTGGGCGGCATCGTCATTAACTGGGGCGAGTTCTTCCCGGCGTGGGATAACCCCGAGACGTCGAAGGTGGCCGGCCTGATGGAGACCGCCGACCTGCCCGCTGAAGTGGCGCTGCGCACGCGCGAGGAATGCTCGTTCGACGAAGTGCCAGGCATCGGTCACCAGGGCGGCTCGTGCTTGGCGCTCTCGCGCTACAGCCAGGTGCAGGATGCCGCGTGGATCTTCCTGCAGTGGGCGACCAGCAAGGCGACGATGGAATTGGCGGCGGCGCAGAGCAATACGCCCGTGCGTCAATCGACCTTCGACGCCGAGTCGACGCTCGAGCGCGCGGTGCCGATGGCCGGCACGACCCGTCACTTCCCCGCCATTCTGACGGCGATCAAGGAGCGCATGGGCACCGAGCCGCACTTCCCGGCTTGGGCCGATATCAGCAGCACCGGCGCGGTCATCCCGACCGAGTTGGGTCTGATGGTGACCGGCGCGCAGGACATCCAGACGACGCTGGACAACATCAACGCCGCCATCCAGGCCGGCATCGACGAGGGCTAAGAAACCCTCACCTGAGTTTTATCCTCTGCACCTCTCCACTGGAGAGGTGCAGGGGCGAATGGTGCCGTCAGGTAAGCGGCATGTTGTGAGTTTGGCTGTGGCCCTGCAGGCCGCTGCCATCAGGACAAAATGCACCTTCGAATCCGGCCGTGAACGTGTCTGCTTGCCCACCGGGTACGATATGAAGTCCTTTTTGCTGGTATATTGGTTGACAATTATGCGTGATGGGTGACGAGTTAGCGCTTGGAAGGCTGCGCGCCGGCACAACTACACCGACCGGATGATGTGCGTCTTCGCGCGAAACGGATCACACATCACTCGTCACATTCAAATCGTATTTATAGAGAGACCATGCGGTTACGTTTATGCCTAAAGACCTCGTGATCGGTGTCGACAGCAGCACCACCGCTTGCAAAGCCATCGCTTGGGATCGCCAGGGGCGCGCCGTCGCGGAAAGCCGCGCCAGCTTCGATCTGATCTCACCGAACCCGAATTGGTACGAACAGAATGCTGAGGATTGGTGGACGGCGCTCTGCGCGACGCTGCGCGATCTGACCGCGCAGGTGGGTGCGGATCGCATCGCCGCGATCTGCATCACGCACCAGCGCGAAAGCTTCGTCCCGGTCGATGAAAGCGCGCGCCCGATCCGCAACGCCATCCTCTGGGTCGATGACCGCTGCCGTGCGCAGGTCGAGGCGCTCGACCGCCGTTTCGGCAGCCAGGCGATCCAGGATTTGACGGGCAAAGGTCCCTCGACCAAACAGTCGCTGCCAGAGCTGCTCTGGCTGCAAGACCATGAGCCGGATGTCATCCGCCGCGCCCACAAATTCCTCGATGTGCATGCCTTCCTCGTCAAGCGGCTGACGGGACGCTGGATCACGAGCGTCGCCTGCGCCGACCCGATGGGCGTCATCGACATGCGCAAGAACGCCTGGGCGGTCGATCTGATCCGCGCGATCGGCCTCGACTCGGCGCAGTTCGTCGAGCTGGCACCGCCGGGCGATCCTCGGCGAGGTCAGAGACGAGGCGGCGCGCTTGACCGGGCTGCCCGCCGGGACGCCGGTCGTCGGCGGTGCGGGCGATGGTCAAAGCGCCGGCTTGGGGGCCAACATCACCGAGGCGGGCAAGGCGTATCTCAACTTGGGCACGGCGATGGTGTCCGGCGCGCATCTCGAGACGTATGTCGCCGACCGCGCCTTCCGTACGCTCTGCTCGCCGCTGGCGGGCGCGTACGTGGCTGAGGAGGTGCTCGGCGGCGGCACGTTCACCGTGAG
>CAYTME010000160.1:8638-9458 GCA_964438415.1 uncultured Pleurocapsa sp.
CCATCTGCCCGTCACGCGCGAGGAAGTGCTGGAGCTGGCGGCGAGCAAGCTGCCGCCCGGCTCGCTCGGTTTGATGCTGGTGCCGTATTGGAACGGCGTCATGCCGCCCTACTGGGACGCTGCCGCGACCGGCATCACCATCGGCTGGACGGGTGCCCACCGCCGCGAGCACTTCTACCGCGCCATCCTCGAAGGCATCGCCTACGAGCACCGCCTGGCGATGGACGGCATCGCCCGCGCTACCGGCATGCCGATCCACGAGTTCATCCTGATGGGTGGCGGCTCGCGCAGCGCGCTCTGGTGCCAGATCGTGGCCGATATCCACAATACGCGCGTCACCCGCGCCAGCACGACCGAAGCCACCAACCTGGGCGCGGGTATCCTGGCTGCGACCGCGGTCGGCTGGTACGGCAGTGCGCGCGAGGCCGCGCAGGCGATGACGCAGACCGGGCGCAGCTTCGAACCCGATGATCGCACACACGCCATCTACGACCGGCTCTACCGCGAGGTGTACGTCGGCCTGTTTCCGGCGCTCAAACAGTATATCGACCGGCTGACCAGTCTGACGTATGATGAGTAGTAGTCTGGAGTTCAGGAGCGGAGATCAGGGCTGTTTCAAAGCCCTAAGTGAATGCACGATCGGGTGCTCGGCGCGAAATCAGAGCTGAGCACCTCATACCATCGACGGGAGGACGTATGCGGATCGCGATCGGGTGTGATGAAGCTGGGCTGCCGCTGCTCGATGTCATTCGTGAACAGTTGAGAGAGAAAGGGATCGAGGTGCAGGATTTCGGCGTCCACACCGCCGACCCGGTCGATT
>CAYTME010000161.1:0-8314 GCA_964438415.1 uncultured Pleurocapsa sp.
CTGCATGAACGCATCCCCGCGTTCGCCGGGCATCATGATCTCATCGACGCCCGCGAGCCGTTTGGCCGCCTTGAGCCGCTCGGTCATGCGCGCGACATCGGCGCGGAAAGCGTCGGCATCGACCAGCAGCGCCGGGCTGAGCGCGAAGACGAGATTGCCCCAATCGCGCTCGGCATCGCCGAAACCGACGAACGAAGCCCCAACCAACGGCCCGGTCAGCACCTCGACGATGACCGAGAGCGCCGCGCCTTTGTAGCCGCCGAACGGGCGGATGGCCCCGGCGAGCGCGGCGGCAGGGTCGGTCGTCGGCCTGCCCTCGGCATCGAAGGCGACCCCCTCCGGCAGGGCGCGCCCGGCGGTCTTGGCTTCGATGACGCCAAAACGCGCGATCGCCGAAGTCGCCATGTCGAAGACGATCGGTTTGCCCGTGCTGGGGATGCCGATGGCGAACGGGTTGGTGCCCAGCAGCGGTTCATACGAACCGTGCATCGAGACGTACATGCCTGTGCCCGACGATACCAGCCCGATGTAGCCCGCCCGCGCGATCCGGTTGGCGTAATAACCGATGCTGCCAGTCGATGTGCAGGTATTGCGCGTGCCGACCAGCGCGATATCGTGCGCCTGCACCTTCTCCAGCGCCAGATCGACCGCTCGATTCATGACGACCATACCGTGGCGCTGCGCACCATCGATGAGTGCCGAAATCTTGGTTTCGCGCACGATGCTGATCGTGCCCGCCTGCGCGTCTTTCGGCATGCCCGCGCCGATCAGTTTGACGACGCCCTGGTTGTTGCCGCGCAGTTGGGCGTAGAGCAGCACCTCGACGATCGTATCGGCCTCATCGGGATCGTAGCCCTGGTTGAGCGTCGCCTGATACGTCGTCTGCCGCAGTTGTTCGACCGAAACTTTCATCGTCCTGCCTCTTGGAACCACAAGGAAACGCTCCTAAATATAACGATTTCTGAAGCTGGCCGACAGTGCATTGTCATCCCCCCACGCTCTGCGTTATACTTTGCACGCTTGTTACTATTCTCACAAATAGCGCCAAGAGAGATGCCGATGAGACGCACGCTGACCCGCCTGCTCACCATCCCGCTTGCGGCGGCGCTCGCCGCCTGTGGAACCGTGCCCGCGCCGATCTGGGAAAGTGCAGGCACGGCGACCCAGGCAGCGGCAGCACGCGCAGCCAACGCGACCGCGATCGCGCTGGGGCTGCCGACGGCGACGCCGGTCACGCCCACCGCCACCTTCACGCCGACTTTCACTGCGACGCCGCAGCCGACGGCGACCTTCACCCCGACCCCGCTGCCGCCAACTGCCACGCCGACGCTCGCGCCGACTTCCACCCCTCTACCGACCAGCACACCAACCAGCGCACCGGCGGAAGCGGGTGCCGCGGTCGAGGGTGTGCCGCCCGGCTTTGCAGAGCAGGTCGCGGCAGCAGACCCGCAGGCAGGTGCAGCGGTCTTTCAGCGCATGATCAACATGCCCGATGGCTCGGTGTGGATGTGTGCGCAATGCCACTCGGTCACGCCGGATGAACAGCGTCTGATCGGCCCCGGCTTGTGGAATCTCGTCAATCGTGCGCCAACGCGGGTCGAAGGTCAGGACACACTCACGTACATCTATCACTCGATAGTGTATCCGAACGAGTACATCGTTCCGCCCGATACCAGCGGCGCGCCGTACCCCGCGAACTTGATGCCGCAGCATTACGGCGAACTGCTGACGCAGGATGAGCTGGCCGACCTGATCGCCTACTTGGAGACGCTGACGGATTAGCGCGAGCGCTCGCCGCCTGCATGTTGGGGGCAGGGCTGCGGCTCTGCCCGCGATCAGCTTCGGCGCGGCGGCCCCTGGTCGTCCTCTTCCGGCGGCGGCTTGAACAGCGCCATGACATCTTGCCCTTTCAGACGCGGGTCACTGCGCAGGGGAAACGGATCGGTCGGCGCGTCGGCCCCCATCATTTTGCGGATCGCCCTCATCTCGGTCGTGTTGATCTGCGACATGATGCCGAATTCGTTATCGTGCTCAGCCTTGCCGAAAGCGCGGTGAAAGGCGATCCGCTGAAACTGCACGCTCGCCATCTCGTGCACCAAGAGCGCGTTCGGGTTGACACCGCGCCTCGTCAGATCGCTCGAACGCACGAGCAGGAAGCTCGTCAGCAGCACCCCGACGCCGATCCACTGAGGCAGGGTCAGCCGTTCATCGAGCACGACCAGCGCCAGGAACAGGGCGACCGCGATCTCGGCGACCGCGATGATGACTGTGCGCAGGCTGCCGAAGACCTGCACGCTCGCGAACATCGCTAGCCGCGAAAGCGCCGTCGTCACGCCGAGGATGGCGATCGGCGCAATGGCAGCCGGCAGCGCCGCCGAAATGCCGTGATCGCCGACGGCCGCCCACACCATCCCCACCAGAACTGCCATCGTCGTCAGGATGTAGAGCGTCGCCGTCGGCACGGGCATCTCATACAGCACATACTGGCTGAGGATCAGCGTCCCAGCGAACATGAGCGCGCTGCCGAGCATCAAGCCGACGCCGAGCCAATTGACCGGCTGTGAGCCAAAGCCGGTGATCAGGAAAAGCGCCAGCAGCGAGAGCAGGACGCGCATCACTATCCCGCGCGAGACGGGCTGGCCACTGATGCGCGCCAGCAGCACCGCAAAGACGATGTACATGCCGTTGAGGAGCTGCACCAGCGACGCATCGAGCAGGCCGAGACCGCCGTAATAGAACAATGACCCGATACCGTTGACCGCGCCGACGACGATACAGCCGAGCAGTCCCGCCGGGTAGATATAGAAATAGCGCGGCGAGAACAGCGCATAGACGCCCCACAAGAGCACAACCGCGACGGCGGTGCGCAGTGCGGCGACAGAGAAGGGATCGGCACCGGCGCTGATCGCGAGCTTGCCGAAAATGGGCGCAACGCCGAGAAAGACAGGGGTCATCACCCCGGCTGCGATCTGCTTGAGTCCGGGTGCCGGTTTCCGCATCATGATATCTTCAGGGAGCCTAGCATCAGTTCTGCGCTTCGGTTCAGCGGCTCGGCTTCGAGGACTAAAGATACTGGATTTCGAACGATCAAGCCAATGCAAGCTAAAGCGCTCGGTTCGGAGCGGCGATCAGCGGCATCTCGATATAGAACGCGCTGCCAGGCGCGCGCGGATCGTCCTGCACCGGGCTTTCGACCCAGATGCGTCCGCCGTGCGCATCGACGATCCCCTTGCAGATCGCCAGCCCTAAGCCGATACCGCCGCCGCGAAACGCGGTCTTGCTCGTCGAGTGCAGTTGGATGTTGTTCGTCGTGTGGAAGCGCTCGAAGAGCGTGGCCTGCGCCTCCGGCGCGATGCCGATACCAGTATCCCGGATGCAGATGCGGACGCGCTCGCCGGCGACCACCGCCGTCATGGTGATCGTGCCACCATCCGGCGTGTACTTGATGGCATTGCTGATCAAATTGGAAAGCGCGAGCTGCATCAGTTCCCAATCGGCCTGCATCTTCTGCGGCCAGCCTGCCGGGTCAAAAATCAGCTTCAGCGATCGCTGCATCATGGCCTGCTCGTAAGGCTGCACAGCATGGAGGGCGATCTTACCCAAATCCATCAGCCCGACGGCCAGATCGATCTGGTTGGTGATGATGCGGCTCATGACCAAGATCTCGTTGATGATGCGCTGCATCCGGATGATGGCATCGTTCATGCCCTGCATCAATGCGCGTGTGTCCGGGCTGTCCTGCAGCAGCGCCTTGATCGCCGGGTTATCCTCTAACAGTCGGCTGTAACCGTAGACGAGCGTCAGCGGCGTGCGCAGCTCGTGCGCCGTCAGTTGGATGAACACATCTTTCATCTTATCCAGATGAAGGAGCGACGCATTGAAGGTCTCCAGCTCGCGGATGCGTCCCTCCAGCCTGCCGACCAGCTCGCGCATGTAACGGGTGCGCGCTTCAGACAGCGACTGCGTATCGAGCCGAGAGTCTTGCGCCCCTTGCAGGTATTTCTCGACCACTGTGGGCAGGCTTTCGACATCGATCGGCTTGGTCAAGTAGCCGGTGATGCCTGCAGCTATGGTCATCCCGCGTTGATCGCCCTGCGTCTGGGCCGTCAGCGCGACGATCGGCGTGTGCTGGAATGCCACCTCGCTGCGCAGCACGGTCGTCACCTCGCGACCGGTCAGATCGGGCAAATTGATGTCAGTCAGGATGAGATCCGGGTGCTGACGCCGCGCGATGTCGATCCCTTCCAGCCCGCGCTCAGCCAGCAGCACGCGGTAGCCGGCAAAGCTCAAAGTGCGTTCGACCAGTACCCGGCTGGCGGGATCATCCTCGATGTACAGTATGGTCGCCTTCGGAGTCTTTTCCAACATGGGGGTTCCTGCCGAACCTGATGCTGCCCAACATGCTCTAGCCTACAGCAATCTCAGCGGCGGCGTGGCAAAAGGATTCGATGGCTCCTTTATGAACAACTATTTATTTTAAGATTACGAGAATTGTGATATAGTCCAAACACCGGCTCGCTGCTCGCAGTGAGCAAGATAGACGATAAGGTGACTTGGCTTATGTCGGCGGCAAAGATTGTATCGAGTCGTCCGCGCAATCACATCTCAGCCCTCGAACAACTGCATCAACTCAACCTGACATCGGCGAACCCGGCGTTCGACCGGTTGACACAGCTCGCGGCGCGCGCGCTCAAAGTGCCGCAGGTGCTCGTCTCCGTGCTCGATGAGGAACGTCAGTGGTTCATCGGCTCGTTCGGCCTGCCCGATCTGATGCGCGCATCGGGTTCGATCCCGTTGTCGTCGTCGCTCTGCTACCACGTCCAGGAACAGCAGCAGCCGCTCATCATCCGCGACATGCGCCAGGGAGACTACCGAAGCGCATCTGCCATGATGATCGAGCTGGGCGGTGTCGCCTATGCCGGCGTACCGCTGACCGATGCGGACGGGGCGATCTTCGGTGTGCTCTGCGCCCTCGATACGCAGCCGCGCGATTGGACGCCGGACGAGATCGAAATCCTGCGCGCCCTAGCACAGTCGATCATGACAGAGGCAGAGCTGAGCCTCAAGCTGATCGAAAACGAGCAGGTCAAAGCCGAGCTGGCCCGCGAACGCGATCTGCTGCGCGCACTGATCGACAGCTCGCCCGATTACATCTTCATCAAAGACGCCGAGGGCCGCTTCGTCATCAGCAATCGCGCGCACGCCGAAGCCGCCCAAACGAGCGACGCCGATCTGCTGGTCGGCAAGACCGCCTTCGATACCTTCCCACCCGATCTGGCCGAACAATACGACAGCGATGATCGCGCTGTTTTGCAATCAGGCGAGCCGCTCCTCAACTTGGAGCGCCAAACCGTCGATGCCAATGGCAATTTGCGCTGGGTGCTGACGACCAAAGTCCCCTTCACCAGCCGCAACGGCAGCATGAGAGGCATCGTCGGCATCAGCCGCGATATCACCGATCGCAAGCTGGCTGAAATGGCACTGCGCGAACGCGAGCACTTCATCGAACAGACGCTGATGACCAACCCGGCGATCGTCTACGTTTACGACTTGGTGAATCAGCGCAACATTTACAGCAATGTCGAGATCGCTCACGTCCTCGGCTACTCTCCGGCGGAGATCGCCGAGATGGGCAGCGAGCTGTTCACACGGCTCATGCATCCGGAAGACCTGCTGCAGCAGGAAGACCGCATCCGCTGCCTGTTCGAGATCGCCGATGGTGAGGTGATCGAACACGAATACCGCATGCGCCACCGCAGCGGCGAATATCGCTGGCTCTTCAGCCGCGACATGATCTTCCAGCGCGATGCCGCCGGCAAACCGATCCAGGTCATCGGCGCGGCGCTCGACATCACCGAGCGTAAACAAGCCGAAGCCGCGCTGCGCGAAAGCCAGCACCGCCTGCGCGCCATCCTCGACCATGCGCCGGTGCTGCTGTTCGAACTCGATGAGCGGGGATATTTCACATTGGCGGAGGGAAAAGGCCTGCGTTCGATCGGCGTCGAACCGGGCACAGTCACCGGTGCCAGCGCGCTGGCAGTCTTCGCCGGCAGCCCACAGATCACCGCGCGCCTCGAACGAGCGCTGGCCGGTGAAAAGGTCGATTTCATCCTCGATCATGGCGACATCGTGCTGCAGATGAGCTTCACGCCCTCGCTCGATGAGCACAACCGGGTGCGCAGCGTGATCGGTGTCGGCAATGATGTGACCGAACAGATGCGCTCGCGCGACCAAGCGGCATCGAGCAATGCCCATCTGACGCTGCTGCGCGAGATCGACGCGCAGCTCACCGAGTCGCTCCAGCTCGATCGAGTGCTGTCGGCGGCGCTGAGCGCTGCGCTCGACATCAGCGGTGCCAGTGACGCCTACATCGCGCTGCTCGAAGACGATACGCTCACGATCACCGAGGCTGCCGGGCGCTACAAGCGCGGGACAACCCTACCCGCCAACAGCGGCGGGCTGCGGCAGGTGATCGACTCACAGCGTTCACGGCTGTGGGTGATCGACGGTGATATGCAGCCTGTCGGCGCCGTGCCGCCCGGCATACGCGCGCAAAAGACCATCCCCCTCATCTACGGAGATCGCGCGATCGGCATCCTCCATCTCGACTCGAAGCGCGAAGATACGTTCGATGACGATGTGAATGCTTTCTTGGCATCGCTGGCGCTGCGGGCGGCCGTCGCAGTCGAGAATGCACGGCTCTATTCACTTTCGCAATCGCAGTTGATCACACTGCAAGAGCTGTACGACAAGGTGCGCGCACTGGAACAGATCAAGACCGACATGATCCGCATCGCTGCGCACGACCTGCGCAACCCACTCACGGGCGCGCATGGCTATCTGACCATGCTCAGCGAGATGTTGAGCGAACGCGCCACCGACAAAGAACGTGAATACCTGGAGATGCTGGGCGATGCCCTGCGCAAGATGCAGAAGATCATCGGCGATATCCTCTCGCTCCAGCGCATCGAGGTCATGAATGAGCGCGCGAATTACGAAGCGGTCAATCTGCGAGCGCTGGTGCTGGCGCTGATCGATGCCAATTCCCCCAGCGCCGCGGCCAAACAGATCGCGTTCAAATGCGAAATCCCGCGCAAAGCGATCATCGTGCGCGCCGACAGCGCACAGCTCCGCGAGGCGATCGACAACTTGATCAACAACGCGATCAAATACACGCCGGAGGGCGGCCAGGTGACGGTCGTGCTCAAGCCCGACGCTGAGCGCGTCACGCTCGATGTCATCGATACGGGCTTTGGCATCCCAGAAGCGGTGCAGGGGCGCATCTTCCAGCCGTTCTTCCGCGCCAAGACGCCGCAGACGCGCCAGATCGAAGGCACGGGACTCGGCCTGCATCTGGTCAAGAACATCGTCGAACGTCACGCGGGCAAAATGCACTTCGAGAGCGCGCCGGGGCGGGGCAGCACCTTCGGTTTCTGCCTGCCGATCATGCAAGACCAGGAAAAGCCGCCAGCCCGCGGGCGCAAACGCACCGATTGATGGTTGCCCCACGGCGCAAATGCGCTAGACTTGCGCCGACATTGCGGTGTGGAGTGGGAACGAGATCATGACACCTGAAGAAGCGGTGCAAGCGCTCTACGAGACACCCAGCCTGTTCGACCAGCTTCGCGATGACGACGCCAGCGCCATGCTGCACTGGGCAGAAGCTCAAGTCGCGCGGCTCAGCAGCCAGCCGGAGATCGATTTCGACGGCGCGTTTGACAACTTATGCGAGCTGACCGGCGCGATCAACCGGCTGGTCGGGCTGCGTCACGATATGAGCTTTGAGGAGCATCAAGCCGAGATGCAGACGCTGTTCCAGGCAGCGGCCGAGATCGGCTTAGAGCCGCTGCCGCTGGCCGCGCCGATCAGCGCGCAGGCCGAGCAGGACGACAGCGCCGTGCTTCACAGCCTTCTGGAGATGCTAACGCCCGCAGCGCCCACCGAACCACCCGGCCAACCCGACAGCGGCATCGATGACCAACCGCTCCACACCTGACCAGCCGCCGCGCGGCCTCTCGTGCATTCAAACCGTCGGCGCGATCGCGGCTGCGGTCGCGCTGGCGATCGCCGGCCTGCTGGCCGGGATCAGCGGTATCGATGTCAGCGGCCCGGCCGCGCCGACACAGCCGGTCGTGCTGCCATTCCCGACTGCCATCGTCGCGGCACCTCAGCCGGGCGTCACCGCGTTCACGATGCCGCACGGCTTCGGCGCGCGCAGCGGCTTCTGGCAGGTCTTTTTCACCGCCCCGACGGGCAGCAGCGACCGCAGCACCTACACCAGCGGCATCGAGACGCAGCTGGCCGCCGCCATCGA
>CAYTME010000161.1:8358-9444 GCA_964438415.1 uncultured Pleurocapsa sp.
GCATTTTTTTGCAATGGCGCAATCGTGACCCAACGCCCATCGACGCGGCGTGCGCGTGCGCATGGTCACCGATGACGAAGCCGGTCTGCGCGCCCGCACCAGCACCATCGGCCAGCTCGTGGCGGCGGGCATCCCCGTCGTCGATGATGGGCGGCGCGCGTTGATGCACAACAAATTCGTCATCATCGACCGCCTGCATGTGTGGACGGGTTCCTGGAACTTCACCGAGAACGACACCTATCGCAACAATAACAACGTCGTCGTCCTGCGCGCGCAGGCAGCCGTCGAAAACTATGAGGCCGAATTCAACGAGATGTTCGAGCAGCGGCTGTTCGGCAGCCGATCGCCCAGCCGCACTCCGCGGCCCGATTTCCGCCAGGACGGCACACCGATCTTGACCTTTTTCGCGCCCGAAGATGACGTGCTCAACGCCATCTTGCGCGCGGTCGGTGGCGCACAGCGTTCGATCCGCTTCATGGTCTTTTCGTTCACCGTCGACTCGATCGCGCAGACGATGATCCAGCGAGCCGCCAGCGGCGTCACTGTGCAGGGCATCTTCGAGACGGTCGGCAGCGAAACCCAATTCAGCGAGCTGACCCCGCTTTTTTGCGCCGGTCTCGACGTGCGCCAAGACGGCAACCCGTTCCGCCTGCATCACAAAGTCTTCATCATCGACGATGAGACGATCTTCACCGGGTCGTTCAACATCTCGGCCAATGCGGTGCAGGCGAACGACGAGAATCTGCTCATCATCACCGATCGGGCGCTGGCAGCGCAGTTCATCGCGGAGTTCGACCGCCGTTGGGCAGAAGCACGCCTGCCGCGCAGCCTGACGTGCAGCTAGGCGGTCATGTACGCCGAAGTCGCGCTCGATGTCCCGGTCGCCCGCACTTTCGATTACGCGGTGCCGCCCGCGCTCAGCGAAGACCTCGCGCCTGGACACCTGGTGCAGGTCTCCTTCCGCACCGGCATGGCGGTGGGCGTCGTCCTCTCGATCCGCGAGACCACTCCGATCGCCAACCCGAAGGACATCCTCGCCAAGCTGCACCCCAGCCCAGTGCTGACTGAACAGCAGCTCGCCCTGGC
>CAYTME010000162.1:0-4597 GCA_964438415.1 uncultured Pleurocapsa sp.
GCGACGCATTGGCGCGGAAGCCCTGATCCTGAGTCACCAGCAGCGGCGCGCCTGTCTCATCGACGCCCTCCAGCGGCACGATCTCGGCTTGCAGACGCCCCTCGGCGGTGGCGCGGGCGGCCTTCAGGTGGCTGTCGAAGCCGATGCGATCGACCTCCTCGCGGCGGATGCCCCATTTCTGGGCGATCTCGTCGGCGGCGATGCCCTGCGGGATCATATTGTAGGCCGCCATGATGCGGTCGGTGAACGGCTGGCCGCCGCTGCCCAGGCTCGATCCCATCGGGATGCGCGTCATGCTCTCGACACCGCCGGCGACCACGATCTCCGCCTGCCCAGACGCGATCATGGCGGCGGCCAGATGCACGGTCTGCTGGCTGCTGCCGCACTGAAAATCGACTGTCGTCGCCGGGACTTCGACCGGCAGCCCGGCATCGAGCACGACATTGCGCGCCAGGTTGAACGTCTGCTCGCCGACCTGGCTGACGCAGCCCATCAACACATGATCGACCAGCGCCGAGTCGAGCTGCGCCCGTGCCAGCGCCTCACATAAGGCCGTCGAACCCAAACGCACCGGGTGCACCTCGCGCAGCCAGCCGCCCCGCTTACCGATCGGCGTGCGCGCCGCGGACACAATGACCACCTGCTGCATACATCACCTCACCGCATGACTTCATCCAGCGCCGGACACAGTGACGCAAGTCTAGCACAATCTGGGCCGACGGCGGCAAGCAGTCGGCAGCACAAGCGGCGCGCTCGCTCCTCTGACAAAGCGGGCACTATCCCGACGTGCCCGCCCTGCCGCCTCTCAGATCACCGCCAGGGCGACCAACAGCAGGATGACCGCGCCGGCGAAGATGCGGTAATAGCCGAAGATGATGAAGCTGTTGCGCGCCACATAACGCAGCAGCCAGCCCATCGCCAAGATCGAGACGATCAGGCTGACGACCGTGCCGACGGCCAGCAGCAGCAGGTTATCCGACGTGACGCGATCGAGATCGCGCACCAGGCTGTAGATGGTGGCCGCCCCCAGCGTCGGAATCGTCAGGTAGAACGAGAAGCGCGTCGCCGTCGGGCGATCCAGCCCTGTCAGCAGCCCGGCGACGATGGTCGCGCCGGAGCGCGAGACGCCGGGGATGAGCGCGAACGTCTGGCCGATGCCGATCAGCAGTGCTTGGCGCAGCGAGATGCCCTCCAGCGCGGTCGTCTGGGCGGGCACCTGCGCCTGCGGCCGCCGCTCGACGATCAAGAAGATCACGCCGCCCACGATCAGCGCGATGGCGACCACCGTCGGGCTGAAGAGCACGGCGGTGATGAAATCGCCCAGCAGCAGCCCGATGACCGCCGCCGGGATGAAGGCGATCAGCAGCCCCAGCCACAGCTGCTGCGTCGCCGGCTGGTTGAGCGTGCGCACCTGCTGCCACAGATCGCGCGCGTAGAAGACGATCACCGCCAGCACCGCGCCGAGCTGGATGAAGATCTCGAAGGTACCGCCGAGCGCCTGGAAGTTGAGCAGCGCGCTGGCGACGATCAGATGACCGGTGGAGGAGATGGGCAAGAACTCGGTGACGCCCTCGACGATGCCGAGGATGACGGCCTTGATGATGTCGAGCAGCATGGTGTTCCTTCCAAGTTTTTGAGTGCCTTGCAAGCTGTCCAGCGTATTATACCGTTAGGGATAGCTTGTGAAGACGAAAGGCCGTCGATGCCGATCGAGACCCATTGGGAAGACGAAGCGCAGACGATCGTGAGACACGAGGTGACCGAGCCTTGGAGCTGGGACGACTTCGCGGCCGCGGCACAGGCGGGTTTCGAACACGCGCAAGCGCGCGGCCAGCGGGTTGATATCGTCTGGAACATCGTGCATGAGGGGGACGGCGTGCGCACCCTCCCGCTTGGCAATCCGCTGCCGCTGCTGATGAGCCTGACGCGCTTGATGCCGGACAACACTGGGCTGTTGATCTTCGTCAATGCTAGCCTGATCGGCAAGGCGTTCGGCTCGATCATGACGAGCATCCGGCCGCAGCTCCGCGCGCGCGCACGTTTCGTCGATACGCTCGAAGAGGCGCACAGACTCATCGCTCAAGACCGCGCTTAGGCACCCTCGCGAAGTTAAGACTTTCTAATGGCCGCGCTGCAGCGCATCGGTCATCATTTGCGGTCACCAGCATGATGTGAAAGTCGGGGGAGCAGAGGCTGCATGTCAATCCCTGTCGCATGGGCAGATGAGACCCATACCCTGCTGCGTTTCGATATGGGGCCGGGCTGGACCTGGTCAGAATTTGCCGAGTCAATCAGCACTGCCTTTGCGATCGCCCGCGGCAGCGACCGGCGCATCGATCTGATCTGGGTCGTCACCACGCTCGACGCGCCGACGCCGCGCATCCTGCCGCCCGGCAACCCGCTGCCGATGCTCGGCGGCTTGGCCAAGACGATGCCGCTCAATGTCGGCCTAATGGTCTTCGTCAACGCCAGCACGATGGCCAAAGCATTCGGCGGCATCTTGGCGCGCACGCAGCCGCAGGTCACTGCACGGCTGCGCTTCGTCGATACGTTCGAGCAAGCGCAGGCCGCCATCGAGCAGGCGCGCGGCGCTGCGCTCAGTTAGGCCGGTCGATCTCAAATCAGGCTGCCCAGCCAGATGCCGACCGTGCCGGCGGTCAGGCAGAGCGCATTCTGCACAACCACATTGATGGCGCTCGCCATCCCCTCGCCCGTTTGAGCCAGGGTGACCGTGTCGAGGGCGTAGGTCGAAAATGTCGTATAGGCCCCGCAGAAGCCGACGGCGAAGAACAGCCGCAGCCCGCTGCTCAGGCCGATGTGACGTGTGAACCATCCGGCGAACACCGCCAGCGCCAGCGAACCCGTGACGTTGACGATCAGCGTCGCCCACGGAAAGGCGAGGCCGAAACGCTCCGCTGCCCACAAACCGATGGCGTAGCGCGCGTTCGCGCCTAGAAACGCCCCGAATCCGACCAAGAGTGCTGCTTCGAGTGTGAACTTGGGCATTGATGGTGTCGTTTTTCGCTCCATGGCACGCGAGACCTCGCTCGTGACCGCGCTGACAGATGAACACTCCCTAAGATGCTGGCCGCAGGTGCGCGGAATCGGAGTATCATCGTGACCACGAGGGTAGCACTTGCCGCGCACAGAAGGTCAGCCGCCATCATGAAGTACTTCAGTTTTCTCGCCCGCTTCGTCGTACCGCCGCTGATCGCGCTGCTGGCGCTCAATTGGTTCGACGCGCGGCGCGGCAGACGCATGCCGGAGCCGTTCCGCGGCATCAAGCCGGAACTGGCGCTCGCTGGACATGTCGCCGTCGCCGTCGGCTACACCACGCCCTGGGATAACTATCTGGTCGCGACGCGAGTCTGGTGGTACGACCCCAAACTGGTGACGGGTCTCGTCCTCGGTTGGGTACCGATCGAAGAATACACCTTTTTCGTCCTGCAGACCATGCTGACTGGCTCGTGGATGATCTGGTTGGCTAAGCACCTGCCGCCGGAGACGAAAAAGCCCGCGCATCCACTGCTCATCCGCGCGGGGATGACGGCGGCACTCGGCTTGATCTGGGCGGCCTCGGTCTGGAATCTGCTGCGCGGGCCGCAGTCACGCCGCTATCTGAGCTTGACGCTGGCCTGGGCGCTGCTGCCGATCATGTTCCAGACGGCATTCGGCGGCGACATCCTGTGGCAGCACCGCCGGCTGGTCGCGCTCGGCATCATCCCGACGACGCTTTACCTCGGCCTGTCGGACTCGCTGGCCATCGAGAGCGGCACCTGGAAGATCAACCCGGAGAAGACGGTCAAGATCGACCTGATCAAGGACAAGCTGCCGCTCGAAGAGGGGCTGTTCTTCCTCGTCACCAACGTGCTCGTCTCCTTGGGGATGACGCTCGTGCTTTCAACCGAGAGCTTGCAGCGCGTGCCGCCGCCGGTGCGCGCGTGGCTGGAGCGCTTCACTCAGAAGCCGTGATCCCGGCCCGATCGTCCGTCTCGCACCGGGTGAGGACGAGGAAAACCATCTGCGCAGGCCAACCCTGCCGCCTGAGCACTCGGCAGAGCAGACGCGCCGCTGTCTGTTGACGCCGATCGAGCTGGCAGGGTAAGGTCGTGCTGCGCGCATCATCTCAGGAGACTCCTTTGTGCTAGCCCCGATCACCGTCGAAAAACGCGATCACCGCGGCATGCCCGTCTTCCGTTACGACGGCGTCGTCATCGAGCGGGACGAACGCGCTGTCTGCCTGGTGGCGCAGTTCGGGCGCAGCGATGTCGATATCGGCTGTGTCGTCTTTCGCCGGGGCGACACGATGACCGAGTGGTTCTTCAGCGACCGCTGGTACAACGTCTTCCGGCTGCAAGATGTCGACGATGGGCGCTTGAAAGGCTGGTACTGCAATATCACCCGTCCGGCCGTCATCGGCGACCAGCTCATCTATGCCGACGATCTGGCGCTCGATCTTTTCATCGATCCAGCGGGCGCGATCACGCTGCTGGATGAGGACGAGTTCGCCAAGCTGCCGCTCAACCCTGAAGACCGGGCGGCAGCGCGCGCTGCCGTCGCGGCGCTGCGGGCGCTGGTCGAGGCACGCGCGGAGATG
>CAYTME010000162.1:4642-6467 GCA_964438415.1 uncultured Pleurocapsa sp.
ATGGCGGAGCGGTGCGTATAGAACGTGTATATAATCATGGGCGGCAGCGGAGTGGCGGCTGCCGCCGCTCGCCGTCCTCGTCGAGCGCCACCTTGAGCGCTGTTTACGTGAGGTGATCGATGTTTGACCCGCTCGACCCGAACGCAGACCCGGAGACCATACGCAAGACGATCGAACGCCAGGTGCAGCGCCGCAAAAGCCAGGGGCGTTGGTTCCTCTTCGCGTTTGATGCGGTGTTGTTCGTCGTGCTGACCGTGCTCGCTTGGACGATCGTGCAGGCGCCCGGCACACCGCCCGACCAAGTGATCGGCGCGCTGCTCATCCTGACCGCCGGTTGGGGTCTTACGCTGTTTTATCAACTGCTGGGTGCACTGCTGGACACAAAGAGTATCGACAATCAACTGCGCCAGCAGGAGATCGCCCGCCTGCTCAGCCAAGGGGTTTTCGGCCGCTACCTGGACGACTACTTGAGCGTCGAGGGCAAACGCAAGCGCGAGCCAGCGGTGGAAGCCGCTGAAGAGCACACGGCTCCTGCCACCGATGAGACGCAGGACGTCACACACCAACTGCGCGATCTCAAGCGGATGCGCCGCCGCGACGGCCTGTGATCGAATGAGATCTTGGGCGCTTTTCCCCGCCTGAACCAGACCAAAGCCCCGTTGCCGCCGCCGCCATCCCGCCGTATAGTGCGTTATCATAGAGACAATGACGGTGATACGCAGCGAGGACAGGCGTTCGTGGCCGGGGCAAACACCTTTCAGCTTGAACACTTCTACTACGGACAGCTTGTCCAGGCGGGTCAGCCAGTCGGCGAAGTCCGCCTGATCGCGGCGACGCCCGGCATCACGCCGGAGCAGGTCGCGGAGGCCACACAGTTCGCCCTGCTGCCGCCGCTGCCGGGCAGCCCGCTCGGCACGTGGGCGCTGCTGCGTGCCCGCTCGACACCCTATCTGTTCGTCCAGTCGCAGATGAGCGCAGCGGGACACTTCATTATCCATTACATCCTGCTGCCTGCCGAGGCGGTGCGCGCATGCAGCGGCGGCCTGACCTTCATGATGCGGCTGCTGCATGCCGAAGCGCCGGTCTATGAGCGCAAGCTCGACCGCCTGGTGCCGATCCGGCTGGAGCCGGTGGAACCCGATGCCGAGCAGCAGAGCAGCGCCATGCTCGCCATGATGTCTGCCACCGGTGATCGCATTCAGACGATCACGGCGCTGCTGTCCGGCGTCATCGACGGCAAGCCGATCTTCGTCCAGGGTGCGCCGCTCGATCTGGCGCAGCGAGCTGCTCTGGTCGAAGGCTTGGGCGCGCTGCTGCCGCCCCCGGCGCGCGCCGGCATCACCTTCACGCTCCATGCTACGCCGCAGCGCCGCCCAGAAGCGCTCATCACCTTCTACACCGACGACGCACCGCCGGAAGGTGTCCTGCGCTACCGCTGGGGCGAGGCGCAGGTGATCGGCGCTGAGACCGAAAACGAGTACGCCCGCTACATCACCAGTCAGCTCCGATTGGATACCGCCCAGGTCATCGAACAGACGACCGCGCTGACGCCGGTCGCCGCCTGGCGGATCAAACGCGGCGACGGGCTGGCCGACGCGCTCCGCCACGCCGCCCACCGACTGCGTTTGGATGAGGCCGTGCGCAGCCATCTGCCGGTCGACATGGATGACGTGGCGCGGACGCTGCTCGAAGACCCGACGCTGACCGAGGATCTGCGGCTGGCCTATGCCCGTCATGTCGCGATGCTGGCGCTGCCGCTGGGCGCGCTCGATGTGCTGGGGCCGGTCGCTCAGATGGCGCGCGCCAATCCCCGCTTGGAGAGCGC
>CAYTME010000162.1:6509-6822 GCA_964438415.1 uncultured Pleurocapsa sp.
GATGGCGGCATCGAGCCGAGCACGATCTCCCGGGCCGTGACCGGCTGGATGGCGCAGACGGGCGGCTTCAGCGGTATGCTGTGGGTCGATCTGGCCCATCGGGCTGCACAGGCACAGGCATCGGCCCTGATCGAGGCGGGCGACGCGGAGAGGATGTGCGCGCTCCTGCAGGCAGTTGAGAACGCACCACCCGCCGCGCAGACGAGCAGCATCCTGGCCGACTTGATCGACCGCGTCCTGCCGCTGGCGGAACGCGACCCTGCGCTGGCGCTGATCGTGCTGCGTCTGGCGGCGCGCACGTTCACGAGCGAGC
>CAYTME010000162.1:6832-8272 GCA_964438415.1 uncultured Pleurocapsa sp.
TGATCGCCGATCCGGGTCTCGCCAGCCAGCTCCCGGAGAGCTTCCGCCGCTTGCAGCCGTATCTCTTAGCGCTGCCGCGCACGCTGCCCGCCGGGTTGATCGCCCAAGCGGCGGTGGAGGCGGGCGGCTCCGAGCCGGGGCTGCTGGCGCTGCGCCTCAGCGAGCGCGCCATCCACAACGGCAGCCTGCCGCTGGTCGATGCGGCCGCGCTCGATCTGCTGACGCAGATGGCAGCCGGCCCACATGGCGACGATCATGACCAGACGCTGCGCTGGATCGTGCGCAGCCTGAGCAGCGACATCGACCTGGCGCGGCTGGGCGAGCCGGGCGTGCGCGGGCTGGTGCGCCTGCTGCTGGCACGCCGCGCCTATACCGAGGCGGCGCAGCTTCTCGAACAGATCGACAAAACGCTCTACGGAGACGAGAACCAGGAGGAATTCGCCGCCTTCGTCAGCGAGGTGCTGGCGAGCACGGCCATCCCGACCGCCGACCTCGAGACGGCGCTGCGCGCCCTGTCCGGCGGGTTGAAGCCGCTGCCGCTGCTGCTGGCCTACAGCGGCGTGCTCGACCGCCATCAATGGTCGCCCGAGCTGGATCAGATGGTGACCGAGCTGAACCGCCTGGTGCTCGCCAGCCCGCGAGTCGCCGCCCGCGCCCCGACGGCCCTGCTCTTGCGCATGATCAAGTATCATCTCGACCGCGAGACGCACCCCGCCGCGCTGCGCGTGGCCGAGCTGCTGCCGAAGATCGCGGCGGCGCAGGGCGAACAGGGCACGACGCCGATGCTGCGCATGTGCCGCCTGATGCGCGACGACGAGTCGCTGCGCGCCAGCGCGATCGACCTGCTGCGCCAGTACATCCGGCTGCTGCCCGCGCGCACCGATCGTCCAGCCGCCGCCCGCCTGAGCAAACATCTGGGCGGCCATGTGGCGGATACGCTGCGCGTGACGCTCATGCTCAAGGCGGTGTTCGACGGGCTGGCGCTCGATCAGTACGCCGGGCATCTGCACATCGCCGCCGAGTGGCTGCACGATACTGCCTCCAGCTACATCGATGAGCTGCGCCAGCCGGGACTGAAGACGCTGATCGGCGACTTGGACAGCCTGAACGGCAGTTTCACGTCCGATGACAAGCGCGCGCTGGCGAATGAAGTGCTGGAATTGGGCCGCTGTGTCGTCGCGCTGGCGCAGCGGCAGCGCGCGGCCAACACGCCGATGGGCGATACGCAGCGCAGCGCGCTGCTGGCGGGCGATATCGTCGTCAGCGCGCCGCTCGACCTGCTGTACGTGATCGGCGGCTATTTCTCGCGCGGCAAGCCGTCCGATTATCATCTGCAGCCGGCGCTCAGCCCGCATCCGCTGGCCTCGCGTTCGGCGCAGGAAGTGCTCGAACACACGCGCATCACGACGGCGGTGCTGCGTGGGCTGCTGCGCGCCTTCC
>CAYTME010000162.1:8299-9271 GCA_964438415.1 uncultured Pleurocapsa sp.
AGGCCGCGCTACCGGGCATCGCTCCTGCGCGATGAACTCGAAAGCCAGTGGCAGGAGATCGGTTTGGCGGAGCGGCGGCGCTTGGTGCGCGGGCTGGTGACGGATTTCCTGCGCCTGCCCGTGCTGATCCAATACATCGGCACCAGCGGCAGCGCGCGCATCCTCAACCGGGAGGATCGCGGCATGCGCACGCTGACGGGCGGGCTGCGCAAGCCCGAATCGACTTTGGAGCTGTACCGCTTCATCAGCGATTACTTCCGCAGCCGCATCCGATGAGCGATGTGCCCGTTCACATCGTCTGGTTCAAGCGCGACCTGCGCCTGCGCGATCACCGCCCGCTCTCCGAGGCATCGCGGCAGGGCGCGGTGCTGCCGCTGTACATCATCGAACCGGACGTGATCGACGCCCAAGACTACGACCCTTGTCACTGGACGTTCATCCGCGCGAGCCTGACGGCGCTGCGCGAGGCGCTGGCGGCATTGGGGCAGCCGCTGGTCGTCCGCGCGGGCGGGGCCGTCGAAGTGCTGGAGCGCCTGCGCCAGATGCTGCCGGTCGCGGGCATCTGGGCGCATGAGGAGACGGGTAACGCCATCACCTACGCGCGCGACCGCGCCGTGCGCCGCTGGGCGCGGGCGAACGGCATCGCCATGACCGAATTCCCGCAGACGGGCGTCGTGCGCGGGCTGCGCAGCCGTGAGGGCTGGGCGGACGAATGGGAAGCGCGCATGAGCGCCCCGCCCGCGCCGGTGCCGGAGCGCCTGATTGGCGTGCCAGAGGTCGAGATCGGCGACCTGCCCACGCACGCCAAGCTCGGCCTGCCGGCCGATGTGCGCGTTGGGGCGCAGCCCGGCGGTGAGCGCGAGGCGCTCAGTCTGCTCGACTCGTTCTTGAACGAGCGCGGGCGCTGGTACTACCGCTCGATGTCCGCGCCGACCAGCGCCGCGCGCGCCTGCTCGCGGCTGAGCGCGCACC
>CAYTME010000163.1:0-1517 GCA_964438415.1 uncultured Pleurocapsa sp.
CACCAATCGTCGGGGTGCTGCTCCGCCCAGCCCGTGTGCGCGAATTCGGTCTCATAGCCCGCAAAGGCGCTGGCGACAAGACGACCTTCGCGGTCGTAGAGAGTGGCCTTGTTGCCGGTCGTGCCGAGATCGTGTGCGAGGACGTAGTTCTTGTTCATAAAAAGTCTCGAATCAGGAGCAAGCGGCGCTTCGGCTGCGTATTATACCCTGTGTGGGGCGTGGAGACAGCGGCTCAGCGCGCCCCGCCGGGTCCATCTGTGGACACGGAACGCACAATGCAGTATAGTCCGAACGACCCAGCAGGCATTCACGCGGGGTGAGAACATGGGGCTGATGGAACCTTTTGCGGCCGCGCTCGATTTCAAAACGGGCATCATCGACTCGGCGCAGCAGCGCCTGCAGCGCCGTCTGAGCGACATGCGCGCGATGTACGCCGATCGGGACGCGGTCGAAGCGGCCCTGACACGGGATAATCCCCTCATCTACGAGGTCTACGGCACCGATCTGCCGGAGCGCGAAGGTCAAGTCCTCTACTGCACGACGATCATCTACCCAGGCACGATCGGGGATGAGTACTATATGACCAAGGGGCACTTCCACGCTTTGCGCGACCGCGCCGAGATCTACCTAGGGCTGGCGGGCGAGGGCTATCTGCTGCTGGCGACCGACGCGGGCGATGCGCGCGCGCTCAAGATGGAACCGGGCATCGTCACCTATGTGCCGCCGTACTGGGCGCACCGGACGATCAACTGCGGGGACGTGCCGTTCATCTTCCTGGCGGCGTGGCCGGGCGATGCCGGGCATGATTACGCCACGATCGAGACGATGGGCTTCCCCAAGCTGCTGGTGCGGCGCGGCGGTCAGCCGACCCTGATCGATAATCCACGCTATCGCGTCTCATCATGAAGAGCCAACTGCGGTCGCCTTGGCGACCGGTGCGTCGAAAAAGTATGCCAAAAGGATTTCTGAACGATGCCTTACCCACTGCCCACGATCGCGGAACCGCAGCCGCTCGGCCCGCATGAGGCGCTGCTGGTCGCCAGCGGCGATCTGCGCTTGTCCGCCAATCAAGTCTGCTGGCCAGCGCAGGAACAGATGGAGCGCCAGATCGGCGACGCATTCGCCCGCGCCGGCATGACCGTGCGGCGCGCCCACGCCTACGACCCCGCCGCCGGCCACGGCTTCATCTCCAGCCAGCGCATGGGGATGGAGGTCTTCCAGCACATCCATCCCGACGCGCCGCTGATCGTGGCCGAGGCCGTCTGGCAGTACAGCCATCATGTGCTGGCCGGGCTGCGCAGCCACCGCGGGCCGATCCTGACGATCGCCAACTGGAACGGCCAATGGCCCGGACTGGTCGGGCTGCTCAATCTGAACGGCTCGCTGACCAAGATGGGGGTCCGTTACAGCACGATCTGGAGCGAGAATTTCGACGATCCGTTCTTCCTGAGCGGCATCCGTGAATGGATCGAGACCGGTCAGATCGTGCACGACACCGGCCACGTCCACCCGGTCTC
>CAYTME010000163.1:1662-3108 GCA_964438415.1 uncultured Pleurocapsa sp.
CATGCGGCATCTACAAAGAACGGCTCAGCCAGTCAGCGCTCGTCGCTGCCATGCGCACCGTCACCGATGCAGAGGCCGAAGCCGCCCGCGCCTGGCTGGCGGCGCGCGGCATGACCTTCGTCACGGGCACAGATGAAGCGACGGAGCTGACCGACCGGCAGATCCGCGAGCAGCTCAAGATGTATATCGCGGCGGTGCGCATCGCCGACGAGTTCGGCTGCGATGCCATCGGCATCCAGTACCAGCAGGGTCTGAAAGACATAGCCCCCGCTTCGGATTTGGCCGAGGGGCTGCTCAACAACGTCGAGCGCCCTCCGGTCTACCATGCCAGCGGCGGGCATGAGCTGTACGCCGGACGCGCGCTGCCGCACTTCAACGAGGTCGATGAAGGCGCAGCCGTCGATGCGCTCGTGACCAACCGTATCTGGACGGCGATGGGCTTCGACCCGGCGACGACGCTGCACGACCTGCGTTGGGGCGAACATTACCACGATGAGACGGTCGATGCCTTCGTCTGGGTCTTCCTCATCTCCGGCGCGGCACCCGCCTCGCATTTCATCGACGGCTACGCAAGCGCGTCGTCGGAGCGTCAGCCGCCGATGTACTTCCCGTCCGGCGGCGGCACGCTCAAGGGCATCAGCAAGCCGGGTGAGATCGTCTGGAGCCGGGTGTTCATCCTGGACGGGCAGCTTCACTGCGATTTGGGACGCGCGACCGTCGTCGCGCTGCCGCGCGAGGAGACGGAGCGCCGCTGGCGCGCCACGACGCCCCAATGGCCGATCATGCACGCGGTGCTGCACGGTATCTCGCGCGATCAGATGATGGCGCGCCACAAAGCCAACCATCTGAACGTCGCCTATGCGCCCAGCGCCGCCGATGCCGACCGCGCGCTGGCGGCCAAAGCCGCCATGCTGATCGAGATGGGCATCCAGGTCCATCTGTGCGGCAGCGTGCGCCTGAGCGGTTGAATGCCCGCCGCCACGCGAATTGACAGCGGATAGACCGTTTGCTAAAATGCAGGGCGGTGTATTCAGTTCTGAATATGCTTTGTCGTCAACCTGCACTGGCCGGGACCTACGCGGCAGACCCTCCGAACCGTGTCAGGACCGGAAGGTAGCAGCACTAAGGGGTCAAGTCTGGGTGCCGTAGGCAAACCTGGCCCGTGCAGATTGGCGATAAACCCTTGGACGAGTCTGGATCGATCCAGCAGTTGAACCCTCAGCCCCACGAAAACGCGCCCCAGCACGATACCCAGCCGACGACGCCTGTCTCCATCCGCTCAAATCGACGGCCTGCCTTGCTTTGGCTCAGCGCTGGTTTCGCCGCGATCCTGCTGACGGTGTGTTCATTGTGCACTGCGCTGGTCGTCGCGCTGCGTCCGAATGCCGTCACGCTGATCGTGTCCAGCGAGGCGTTCTCGCTGCAAACGCGCGCCCGCACCGTTGG
>CAYTME010000163.1:3154-9223 GCA_964438415.1 uncultured Pleurocapsa sp.
AGTGGAACCCGATCTTGACGCCACCTTGCAGCCCAACGCGGTCGTGCGTGTCGAGCGATCGCGGGCGGTCACGCTGCTGATCGACGGCCAGATGCACATCCTCTACACGGTGCTCACCAACCCGGCGGAGATTTTGGCCGAAGCCGGGGTCGGCCTGACGCCGGCCGATCGCGTTATCGTCGATGGCACGGTCGCCGCCCCCGATCAACTCGGCACGTGGCCGGTGCCCGCCAGCGCGCTGATCGTCCGTCGCGCCGTGTCCATCGCGGTCGAAGATGGCGACCGCAGCGAGCGCATCCTCACCACGCAGACGACAGTCGGCGAGGCGCTTTACGCGGCAGGCTACGAGATCTTCCTGGCCGATGTCGTCACCCCAGGGCTGGATACGCCCGTCAGCCCGGATCTGCGTGTGCGCATCGAGCGCGCGCAGCCGGTCTCGATCCTGGCCGATGGCCAGCGGCTGCAAGCGCGCATTCAGGGCACGAGCGTCAGCGATGCGCTGGCGAGCGCGAACGTCGTCTTGGCCGGACTGGATTACACGATCCCCGATGAGACCGCGCCGCTCTTCTCCGGCATGATCATTCGGGTGATCCGCGTCGAAGAAACGCTGGAGACACAAACGAGCGAACTGCCGTTCGAGACCGTCTACCAAGCCGATCCCGATCTCGAACTCGATCAGACGCGGGTGATCGAAGCGGGGCAGCCGGGCCGCCAGCAGACCACGATCCGCGTCCGGCTGGAAAATCAGATCGAGGTCGAGCGAGGAGGTGGCCGTCGTGCGCGCGCCGGTCAGTCGGGTGATCGCTTACGGCACGCGGGTCATCGTGCGCACGGTCGACACGCCGCAGGGACCGCGCCAATACTGGCGTCGGCTGCGCATGTACGCGACGAGCTACCATCCCGCCGCGCTCGGCGGAGATGACGTCACCGCCACCGGGCGGCGTTTGACGACGGGGATCGTCGCGAGCAGTCCGGCGGTCATCCCGTTCGGCACCGAGGTGTATGTCGAAGGCTATGGCATCGGCCTGATGGCCGATACCGGCGGGCCGCGCCGCTTCCCGCTGTGGATCGATCTTGGCTACAGCGATGAAGATTTCCGCTCGTGGTCGCGCTATGTCGATGTCTACTTGCTCACGCCGGTGCCGGACGATATCGACTATCTGCTTCCCGGCTGACGCTGATTCGGATCAGCGTGTGATGGACGTATAGGCATGCGAAACATTCTCGAGCAGCAGGGCTTCGAGCCGAAAAAGGCATTGGGGCAGAATTTCATCCACGACGCCAATCTGCTGGCCAAGATCGTGGCCAGCGCGGAGGTGGACGCCGATACCACGGTGCTCGAAATCGGCGCGGGTGCCGGCACGCTGACCGAGCAGATCGCCCAGCGCGCCGGGCGGGTGATCGCGGTCGAGATCGATGAGCGGCTGGCACCGCTGCTGCGCCAGCGGCTGGCACCCTACCCGACGGTTGAACTGCTGTTCGCCGACATCCTCGCGGTCGATCTGGCCGCCCTGTTCGGCGATCAACCGTATGTGGTGATCGCCAACGTCCCCTACTACATCACGAGTGCAATCCTACGTCATCTGCTCGAGTCGCCGGCTCGCCCAGCACGCGCCGTGATGACCGTGCAGCTCGAGGTCGCGCAGCGGATGCTGGCCAAACCCGGCGCGATGAGCCTGCTCAGCGTCAGCGTACAGTTCTATGCGCGTCCGCGGCTGATCATGAAGCTCAATCCAGCCGTCTTTTACCCGCGTCCAGATGTGACCAGCGCGGTCATCCGGCTCGACACACACCCGCAGCCGCCGGTCGTCGTGCCCGATGAAACGCGCTTCTTTCAGATCGTGCGTGCCGGTTTCGGTCAGAAACGCAAACAGTTAAAAAACGCCCTGGCGGATGGTCTGCACCAGAGCGGTGATGACGTGCTGGGCTGGCTGGCGCGCGCGCAGATCGATCCGCAGCGGCGGGCGGAAACGCTCAGCTTAGACGAATGGGCAGCGCTGGCGCAGACGGAAAGCGGCGGGTGAGTGCAACTACGCGCCCAAAAGGGCGTATACTACGCATGAGACATGTCACAGACGCTTGAGACACTCCTTGGGGCGGATATGCGCATCAGACCACAAAACACAAGCTGGCTGGCGGTGATCGGTGCGATGGTGGGACTGGCTGCGATCGCCCCCAATGTCGATCCGGCGGCGGCTTTGGGACTGCTCGGCATCTTCGGCGCGGCAGCCGCAGCCAGCCTGATTGAATTTCGACCGGCGCGTTTGGTGGAACGGTCGCGCTCGTCGCTGACCGCGCTGCGCATGAGCGCCGAGGCGCGCGAGGCGGTCGACCGCGCACGCCGCCGAGGCAGCGCGCTGCACAGCGTCATGCTGCTCGATGTCGGCTTGATCAGCGCGCTGTCTGGTCGCGACGGTCTGATCATGCAGCGCACGCGCGATCTCTCAAAGGATGACGACGGTGCGCGCCCGTTCGCCGTCCTCAGCGTTCCCGCCCAGGAAGCCGATCGTCAGGCGATCATTCGCTTCGAATTCATCGATGCGAGCGGCCGGCCGCAGTATGTGCACGAGATGAAGACCTACTTACGCGACGGCGAAATGAACCTGCTGCCCGATCAGCAGATGCCGCTTTACGGCAGCGAGGCGATCAGCCCAGGCCAATGGGATCTGCGCATTTACGTCGACAACCGCTTGATCGGCGCGCATCCGTTCACGGTCGCGCCCTCGGTCGAAGATCGCTTCCCGGCGGCTGCGCGCGAACGCGCCGAACGCCGCCTGCGCGACCAGGCCGGGGAAGAACCGGACAGCGGCCCGCTGCGGCTGGAAGACCTGCTGCGCCAGCAAGCCCAGCAGAGCCGCGATCGCCGAGGAGGCTGAGCGATGCGCCGCGCGCAAAACCGCCGCTTCGGCCAGATCATGCTCGGCATCGTACTCGTCATCATCGGATTGGCCGCGCTCTCAGGCGAGCCAGGGCTGGCCTGGCTGCTCGGCTTGGGCGGTTTGTACCTCTTGTTCCGTCAGTTCGAGCGCTCGCAGCAGAACATCCGGCGCGGCCAGCTCGACGAAAGCCGCCGCGCGTCTGCCCAGCGCGAGCCGCACATGATCACCGATGCGCCGAGCGGAATGCAGATTTACGCCCACGCGCTCGAAGCTGTGCGGCGCGCGGGCTTGGAACCGGGCGAGACGCCTGTGCTGCCCGTCGATCTCGGCGTGATGGCGTTTTCCGGCAGCGCCAGCCCGTCGCTCCACCGCACGCGTCCGGTGCTCGACAATGTCGATTACATTCAGCCGTTCGTTCAGCTCAAACTGAGCCAGCGCGCGGCGGGCAAGATCCGGTTCGAAATCATCGACAGCGACGGCCAGTCGATCTTCATCCACGAGGACTATCACGATCTTCAGCCCGGCATGAACCTGCTCTCGCCGCCATCTCGCCTGCCGATCCACGATGCGCAAGCCATGCATGGCAGTTGGACGCTGCGCATCAGCGCCGACGACATCACGCTGGCCGAGCACCGGTTTTTCTGGGCGGAGAGCACGGAGCGCATCATCCGCCGTCATGTGCAGGTCGATGGCGAACTGAGCAACGAGATGAAGCAAATGCTCGAAGACAACCGTCTAGGCCGCCTGAGCCTGGACGATCTGCTGGCCGAGCAGGAGGCCGAAAGCGAACCGAAGCGAGCGCGCCGCTGACGTGTCAGCCGTCCAGTCCCCACAAGCGCACTGTGTTGTCACCGCTGGCGCTGGCTAGAAAGCGTCCGTTAGGATGAAACGCGAGGCCGAGCACCGGTTTTTCGTGCCCAGCGAGCGCTGCGATCGGCGTGCCACCCGCCGCGGACCACAACCGGATCTGATGATCGCGTCCGCCGCTGGCGATCAGGCGGCCATCGGGGCTGAAGGCCAGCGCATCGACGCCGCCGCGATGCGCCGCCCACTGCAGCGGTTCTCCATCCCTCGTGGTCGGCCACAGACGGATGAACCCGTCTTTACAGGCCGTCGCCAGCCGCTGATCGCTCGGGTCGAAGGCGAGATGACGCACCCAATCGGGATGGTCGAAACGGGCGGTCTCTCGCCGTTCGTCAGCATGCCACAGCCGAGCGCTGTTATCCCAACCGCCGGACGCCAAGAGCGGCGCGCGATGGGCGAAAACGACCGTCGTGAGATCGCGCGTGTGCCCCTGCAGCAGCGCGGCTTGGGTCGTCTCCTGGAAATCGTAGAGGTAAACGCGACCATCGCAGCCGCCCGAAGCCAGCAGCCGCCCATCCGCGCTGAAGGCGACCGTCTCGACCGCGTCGGCGTGGCCGCGCAGCGCGGTCAGCGGCGCCCCGCTGTGCGCGATCCATAAACGCACGATGCGGTCGGCACCGGCGGTGGCGATGATGGTGCTGTCGGGGTTGAAAGCGACGCCCTTGATCGGCGCATCGGATGCGACCAAACGATACGTCGGCGCGCCGCCGAATTCACCCTGCCAGACCCAAACGCCGCCGCCGTGCGCTACGGCCAGCCGCTCGCCGTTCGGGCTGAAAGCCAGATGGGAGATGAAGCCGCAGCGGAGCAGCGCCAGCTCTCGCAGGAGCGCCGCATTATCCGGGCCAATGGTCGAAGCTTTCATGGGCAGTTCTCATCATAAATTTACTGAAATATAGCGCGCAGCGACTACGATTGTCGATGCTGACGCAGTCTACCATCCTGGAGCAGTCGAAACATGAGCACCGTCCAGAATGAAACCGATTTCTTCACCCATCTGCGCGGTCACCAGTTCATGAAGCTGACGACCTTTCGCAAGACCGGTGTCGCCGTGCCGACGCCCGTCTGGTTTGCGCAAGACGGCGATCGCCTTTACGTCACCACACAGGCGAACGCGGGCAAAGTCAAACGCATTCGCCACACCGCGCGCGTGCTGGTCGAGCCGTGCACCGTGCGCGGCGACTCGCTGGGGCCGGCGGTCGAAGCGCGCGCCCGCATCCTCGATGCCGAGGACGGCCGTCGAGCGGACCGCGCCCTGACGCGCAAATACGGCCTGCAGAAGCGGCTGTTCGACCTGTTCGGCATGATCAACCGCTCACAGCGAACATATCTGGAGATCACGCAGCCCTGAACCTATAATCGGCGTTCATGCACATCGGACTGAACGCCCACCTGCTGGCTGCCGGGAGCGGCTATCGTGCCGCGGGCATCCACCGCTACATCGACCATCTGCTGCGCGAGCTGCCGTCCGCGCTGCCCGATGGTTGGCGCTTGACGGCGCTGGTCGGTGCGGCCTATCGTCAAGACTACCCCGGCATCCACATGCGGCGCGCCGCCATCAATACCGAGCCGCCGCTGCGCCGCATCCTGTGGGAACAGCTCGTCCAGCCGTGGCAGCTCCCGGCTTTCGATCTCTATCACGCGCTGGCTTTTGTGGCCCCGCTCGTGCTCCCGGTGCCGGCGGTCGTCACCGTCTACGATCTCAGCTTCATCCACTATCCCGAACGCCTCTCGCGTCCGCGCCGGTTGTACTTGGATCGTTTCAGCCGGCTCACCTGCGAACGCGCGCGGCGCATCATCGCCATCTCCGGATTCCACCCCTCCCGCGCCGCCCACTCCACCGCGACGTCCAACTCCCCACGTTCCATCACCCTCACCACCACGCCACTCATCTCCCGAATCGAAAATCGAAAATCAAAAATCGAAAATCCCTACAACCCCGTCGGGTGATCGATGAATTCCCACGGCACGTCAAACCGCGCCGCCACCTCCGCCGCCAGCGCCTTCACGCCGAACGTCTCCGTCGCGTAATGCCCGGCGTAGATCAAATTCACCCCCAGTTCCTCCGCCAGCGTGAACGTGTGATGCGCCCCGTCCCCCGTCACCAGCGTATCCACCCCCGCCGCCGCCGCCTTCGCCACCAGACTCCCGCCGCCCCCCGTCACTACGCCCACCTGCCGAACCCGCTCCGGCCCGCCCGGCGCCACGTGCGCCGGCCCGCCCACCACCCGCTCCACCCGGTCCACGAGCGTCGCCAACGCCATGTCCACCACCGCCTGAAGCCCGAACCCCGCCAATGGCCCGCACGCCTCCATCCCCAGCTCCC
>CAYTME010000164.1:0-2482 GCA_964438415.1 uncultured Pleurocapsa sp.
CGATCAACATCCGCCACGTCGAGTACGAAACCGACGCGCGTCACTATGCCCACGTGGACTGCCCAGGGCACCGCGACTACATCAAGAACATGATCACCGGCGCGGCGCAGATGGACGGGGCCATCCTGGTCGTGAGCGCCCCGGATGGTCCGATGCCGCAGACACGCGAGCACGTGCTGCTGGCGCGTCAGGTGGAAGTGCCCGCGATGGTGGTGTTCCTGAACAAGGTCGATCAGCTTGACGACCCTGAACTGCTCGAGCTGGTCGAGCTGGAGCTGCGCGAGCTGCTCAGCAGCTACGGTTTCAGCGAAGACACCCCGATCGTGCGCGGCTCGGCGCTGGCGGCCAACGAGTCGCCCAGCAACGACATCAATGCGCCCGAATACGCGCCGATCCTGGCGCTGATGGATGCGGTGGATGCCTGGATCCCGACCCCGGCTCGCGAGGTCGACAAGCCGTTCCTGATGCCGGTTGAGGACGTGTTCTCGATCAAGGGTCGCGGTACGGTCGTCACGGGCCGCGTCGAGCGCGGCAGGATCACCAAGGGTGAGGAAATCCAGATCATCGGCCTGCGCGAGGAGATCCTGAAGACGACCGTCATCGGCATCGAGATGTTCCACAAGGAACTCGACGCTGCCGAGGCTGGCGATAACGCCGGTATCCTGCTGCGCGGTACGACCCGTGAAGAAGTCGAGCGCGGTATGGTGCTCGCCAAGCCGAACAGCATCACGCCGCACCGCCGCTTCATGAGCGAGGTCTACGTCCTCAAGAAGGAAGAGGGCGGCCGGCACAAGGCGTTCTTCACCGGCTACCGTCCTCAGTTCTACATCCGCACGATGGATGTGACCGGCACCGTCACGCTGCCTGCAGGCGTCGAGATGGTCATGCCGGGCGACAACGTGAACCTGGAAGTGGAATTGATCACACCGGTGGCGCTCGAAAAAGGCTCCAAGTTCGCCATCCGCGAAGGCGGTTTGACGGTGGGCGCGGGCATCATCACCGAGATCATCGGTTAAAGCGCGGTGCCAAACGGCTGTGAGCAGCGATGCCGGGAAAACCTCCCGGCATCGCGCACGTAGCAGCAGGGATCATCAGGAGACGGGTGATGAAGAACAAGATCCGCATTCGTTTGAAGGCCTACGATCATCGCGTGCTCGATCAGTCGGCGCAGCGCATCGTCGAGACGGCAGAGCGCACCGGCGCGCGTGTGGTCGGTCCGGTGCCTTTGCCGACCAAGCGGGAACGGTTCACGGTGCGGCGTTCGAGCTTCATCGACAAGGACTCGCATGAGCATTTCGAGATCAGGACGCACAAACGTCTGATCGAGGTGCTCGATCCGGACAGCAAGACGATCGACACACTGATGCGTCTGAACCTGCCCGCTGGGGTTGATATCGAAATCAAGATTTGACGTGCGTACGCGGGCACAATGCCGCCCGCCAATGCGCCAAGACATGACAAAACGGGGCAGCCCAGGCTGCATCCCCGCTGGAGGCGAAGAAACGTATGAAGGGCATTATCGGTAGGAAGGTCGGCATGACCCAGGTCTATGACGAGAACGGGAATGTTGTCCCCGTGACCGTCATCCAGGCTGGGCCGTGCTATGTCACCCAGGTGCGCACCGCCGAACGTGACGGCTATGTGGCGGTACAGCTTGGCTTTTCCGAGACGAAACCGCAGCGTTTGACGCGCGGCCAGCTCGGCCATCTCAAGCGCAACAGCCTGCCCGCGCTGCGCGTGCTGCGCGAATTCCGCATCAAGCAGGGTGAAGCCGATGTGGAAGAGGGTCAGGAAATCAAGGCCGATGTTTTTTCGAAGGGCGAGCGTGTCGATGTGATCGGCCGATCGAAAGGCCGCGGCTTCACCGGCACGATCAAGCGGCACGGCTTCCACCGTCAGCCCAAGACGCACGGTCAAAGCGACCGCGAGCGTGCGCCCGGCTCGGTGGGTTCCAATACCTTCCCTGCCCGCACGTTCAAGGGGCAGCGCATGGCGGGGCGCAGCGGCAATGTGCGCGTGACCGCCGAGAATCTCGAAGTGGTTGTGGTCGATGCAGAGCGCAATCTGCTCGCCGTTCGCGGTTCGGTCCCGGGCGTCAATGGCGGGATCGTGATGGTCAAGCCCGCGCGTGTGCGCCGCTGGACGCGCCCCAAGTCGTAAGCCAGACGCGAGCGCGTGAGGAGAAATGACGATGCAGGTACCAGTGTTGGATATGAACGGTAAGCAGGTCAGCACCATCGACCTGCCCGCCGATATCTTTGAAGTTGAAGTCAATGTCGGGCTGATGCATCAGGCCTTCGTGCGCCAGATGGCCGGGCTGCGCCTGGGGACTCACAGCACCCAGCGGCGCGGTGAAGTCAGTCGCACATCCGCCAAGATGTACCGCCAGAAGGGCACTGGCCGTGCCCGGCACGGTTCGCGCGATGCGACGCAGTTCGTCGGCGGCGGCCGTCCGAAAGGGCCGAAGCCGCGCGATTACAGC
>CAYTME010000164.1:2498-2995 GCA_964438415.1 uncultured Pleurocapsa sp.
TGCCCAAGAAGATGCGGCGCGGCGCGATCCGCTCGGCGCTCAGCGCGTGCCTGCGCGATGGGCAGCTCGTGTTCGTCGACCGGCTGTCGCTCGACGCGCCGAAAACCAAGGCGATGCACGCCGTCCTGCAAAACCTGGCCGGCGATCACACCAAGTTGGTGCTGCTGGCCGCCCGCGACGAGAACGTGCAGCGCAGCGTCAACAACCTGCCCGATGCCAAGACACTGCGCGCCAGCTACTTGAATGTACGCGATTTGCTTCAGTATGACCGCGTGATTGTGCCGCTCGATGCGCTCGACGTGATCAAGCAAATCTGGGGACGGGAGATGCCTGAAAATGCCTGAGCTGCATCTTTACGACGTGCTGCTGCGCCCCGTCGTGACCGAAGACTCGCAGCGGTTGATGGATCTCAACCAATACGTGTTTGAGGTGGCGCTGAACGCGAATAAGGCGCAGATCAAAGAAGCGATCGAAACGATTTTCGATGTCAAGGTCGT
>CAYTME010000164.1:3026-9150 GCA_964438415.1 uncultured Pleurocapsa sp.
TGCGCGGTCGTCACGAATACTGGCGCACCAAAGAATGGAAGAAGGCGATCGTGACGCTGGCCGAAGGCGATACGATCGAGCTGTTCAACGTATAGCGGCGAGGTCGAGATGGCTGTCAAAGTTTACAAACCCACTTCGGCGGGCCGCCGGGGAATGACGGGGCACACGTTCGAAGAGATCACCAAGTCGAGACCGGAGCGCTCGCTGACGGAGCCGCTGCGCAAGCGCGGCGGCCGCAACAACATGGGGCGTGTCACCGTGCGCCATCGCGGCGGCGGTCACAAGCGGCGCTACCGCCTGATCGACTTCAAGCGTGACAAGTTCGACTGCGCTGCGGTCGTCACGGCGATCGAATACGATCCGAATCGTTCAGCGCGGATCGCGCTCGTCCAGTACGAGGATGGCGAAAAGCGCTACATCATCGCGCCGCTCGGCCTCAAGGTTGGGGACAAGATCGCCAACGGTGAGATGGCGGAGATCCGCCCCGGCAGCGCGCTCTACATCCGCGATATCCCGGTTGGCACGCAGATTCACAATGTCGAGCTGCTGCCGGGCAAGGGCGGCCAGCTTGCACGCTCGGCGGGCGTTTCGGCGCAGCTTCTGGCCAAAGAGGGCGTCTACGCCCAGGTGCGCCTGCCCAGCGGCGAGGTGCGCTTGATCCACGAACGCTGCATGGCGACCATCGGCCAGGTCGGCAACACCGATCACGGCAATATCAAGCTGGGCAAGGCTGGCCGCAAACGCTGGCTCGGCTGGCGTCCGGAAGTGCGCGGTATCGCGATGGACCCCGGCGGTCACCCGCATGGGGGTGGTGAAGGGCGCTCCGGTATCGGTATGCCTGGTCCCAAGACCCCCTGGGGCAAACCGGCGCTGGGCAAACGAACACGGCGCAATAAACGCACAGCGGGCTTCATCATCCGCCGGCGCAGCGCCAAGCGCGGTTAAGGTTGCGAGGTAACCAGTCATGAGCCGTTCACTGAAGAAGGGGCCTTTCATCGACCCCAAGCTGCTCAAGAAGATCGAGCGGCTGAACCAGGAAAACAAGAAAGTGGTCGTGCGCACGTGGAGCCGCGCGAGCACGATCTTTCCGCAGATGGTCGGCCATACCATCGCCGTCCATGATGGACGCCGTCATGTGCCGATCTACGTGACCGAAAACATGGTCGGACACAAGCTCGGCGAATTCGCCCCCACGCGGACGTATCGCGGGCATATGGTCGAGAAGAAGAAGAAGTAGGAGCGGGATCTATGGACGTGCGCGCATACGCGAATGGCATTTTCATCAGCCCGCAGAAGCTTGGTCTGGTGTGTGATAAGGTTCGGGGCATGCAGGCCGAACAAGCGTTGATCGTGCTGCAGTATATGCCGCACAAGGGCGCTCGCTTCGTGCATAAACTGCTGTCTTCCGCGCTGGCAAACGCTGAGAACAATTTCGATCTGGAACGGAACGAGATGTTCATCTCAACGATCTTTGCCGGTGACGGGCCGGCGCTCAAGCGCTACAAAGCCGGCGCGCGCGGCCGCTACAAGCCGCGCAAGCGCCGCACATCGCACCTGACGCTGGTGTTGTCGCAGCGAGAGGCGAGTTAAAACGATGGGTCGCAAAGTTCACCCTGTTGGGTTCCGTCTGAAGGTCAATCGCGATTGGGATGCGCGCTGGTTCGCGCAGGGTGCGCGCTACCGCGAGCAGCTCCAGGAAGATTTCCGCATCCGCCGCTACATCGAGAAGGAAGCGGAGAAGGCCGGCGTCTCGCGCATCGAGATCGAGCGCTTCCCCAATCAATTGGTCGTCACCATCCACACGCACCGGCCCGGCATTTTGATCGGTCAGAAGGGCGGCACGGTTAAAAAGCTGCGTGTCGATTTGCAGGAGATGACCGGCAAAGCGGTCAAGCTTGCAATCGCTGAGATCGAGAAGCCGGACACCGACGCCCACCTGATCGCGGAAAGCATCGCCGGCCAGATCGAACGCCGCGTCGGGCACAGCCGCGCGATCAAGCGGGCGATGAGCCAGGCGATGCGTCAAGGTGCGCTCGGCATCAAGATCGAGGTGGCGGGTCGTCTGGCCGGTGCCGACATGGCGCGTCGGGAGTGGGCGACCGAGGGGCGTGTCCCGCGCAGCACGCTGAGGGCCAATATCGACTTCGCCCGCGCCGAGGCGCTGACGACCTTTGGCCGCATCGGGATCAAGGTGTGGGTCTACAAGGGCGACGTCATCGGCCCGGCACAGGTCGGCCAAAAGCAGAGCAGCGAGCCGCGTGACGCTTTCGTCAACACCTAGGCCGCCGCGAGCAGAGGAGTATTTGAAATCATGTTGATGCCCAAGCGTGTCAAATATCGGAAGCAGCAGCGCGGTCGGATGCGGGGTACAGCGTATCGCGGCGCGACGGTCACCTTTGGCGAGTTCGGTTTGCAGGCGCTGGAGCCGATCTGGTTGACCAGCCGTCAGATCGAAGCGGCTCGCCGCACGATGGTGCGCTACATCAAGCGCCGCGGCAAGATTTGGATCCGCGTCTTCCCAGATAAGCCGTTCACCAAGCGCGCCGCCGAAACGCGCATGGGCAGCGGCAAAGGCTCGGTCGAATACTGGGTCGCAGTCGTGCGACCGGGGCGCATCCTGTTCGAAATGGGCGGCATCCCCGAAGCGGAAGCGCGCGAGGCGCTGCGTCTGGCCGCCAACAAGCTGCCGATCAAGACGAAATTCGTCAAGCGGATCGACCCGATTTCGGGCGTGGAGAGTGCGTAATCATGCCGGACATCATGGATATCCGCGAGATTCGGAAGCTGAGCGACGAGAAGCTGCAAGACGAATACGAGGACCAGAAGGAAGCGTTGTTCAACCTGCGCTTCCAAGAGGCGGCCGGGCAGCTTGAAGATGTCAATGCGATCCGGCGGACGCGCCGCCACATCGCCCGGCTGCTGACCGTCATGCGCGAACGGCAGATCGCCGCCGAAAAAGGGAATTGAGGAGTTTGCATCATGGCGAACAACCGGCGGCGGCTCGTGGGCCGCGTCGTCAGTGACAAGATGCAGAAGACGGTCGTCGTCGCCATCGAGCGCCGCCGTCTGCATCCGATCTACAAGAAGGTCGTCAAGACCACCAAGAAAGTGATGGCGCACGACGAGAGCAACGCAATCAAGGTGGGCACGATCGTGCGCATCGTCGAGAGCCAGCCGCTCAGCCGTCACAAGCGATGGGTGGTCGAAGCGGTGCTGGCGGAAGCCGGCGTGCAAGAAGTGGGCGTCCTGGCCGATGAGTCGGTGGTTCAGGGCGGGGAGGACGAGCAATGATCCAGAACGAGTCGCGGCTCAAAGTTGCCGATAATACCGGCGCTCAGGAGCTGCTCGTCATCCGAGTTCTAGGCGGTTCGCAGCGGTATTACGGCAGCATCGGCGATATCGTCGTCGCGACCGTCAAGAGCGCGCAGCCGCAGGGTTCGGTCAAGAAGAGCGATGTGGTCAAAGCGGTGATCGTGCGCGTGGCGAAGGAGTATCGTCGTGACGACGGTTCGTACATTCGCTTCGATGATAACGCGGCGGTCATCCTCAACGATGACCTGCAGAACCCGAAGGGAACTCGCGTGTTTGGCCCGGTGGCGCGCGAACTGCGCGACCGAGGATTCCTGAAGATCGTCTCGCTCGCGCCGGAAACGCTGTAGGTGTAAAGAGGAAGAGCGATGCAGAGGATCAAGAAAGGCGACACAGTGCATGTGATCGCCGGGAGAGACCGGGGTGAGCGCGGCGAAGTGCTGGCCGTCTATCCGAGCGATAACCGCGTGGTCGTGCGCGGCGTCAATATCGTCAAGAAGCATGAAAAGGCGCGCCAAGCTGGCACTCGTCAGATTCCGGCCCAAATCGTGAGCACAGAAGCGCCGCTGGAGCTGTCGAACGTGATGTTGGTTTGCCCATCGTGTGACAAGTACACCCGTGTGGGCTTCAAACTGCAGAGCGACGGCTTCAAGACGCGCGTGTGCAAGCGCTGCGGTGCCGATATCGACAAGAGGAAGTAAGACCATGCCTGTCGATTATGCGATCAAGAGACGATATCGTGAGCAGGTCGTGCCGGCGCTGATGCAGGAATTCGGCTACGAAAACATCATGCAGGTGCCGCGCATCGAGAAGATCGTGATCAATATCGGTGTGGGCGAGGCGCTTGATAACCCGAAGTCGCTCGATGGCGCGGTGGAAGATCTGCGCAAGATCACTGGCCAACAGCCGGTCGTGACCAAAGCGCGCAAGAGCATCGCCGCCTTTAAGCTGCGCGAGGGACGTTCGATCGGCGTCAAAGTGACGCTGCGCGGCGACCGGATGTGGTCATTGTTCGACCGCTTGATCCAAGTCGCCCTGCCGCGTGTGCGCGATTTTCGCGGCGTTTCGCCGGATACGTTTGACGGCCGCGGCAATTACACGCTGGGTCTGCGCGAGCAGTTGATCTTCCCGGAAATTCAGTACGACAAGATCGACAAAGTGCGCGGCATGGAAATCACCGTCGTGACGACGGCCAAGACCGACGAAGAAGGACGGCGGCTGCTGCGGCTCATGGGTATGCCTTTCCGCGAGAATTAAGAGGTAGGACGATGGCAAAAAGATCAGTCACGGCGCGCGAGGGACGGCGCAAGTACCGGGTGCGCGTGCGGAATCGCTGCCAGTATGTGGATCCGAATTCGGGCAAGATTTGTGGTAGACCGCGTGGGTATATCCGCCGCTTCGGATTGTGCCGCATTCACTTCCGTGAATTGGCGCTGAAGGGCCAAATTCCCGGCGTCGTGAAATCGAGCTGGTAAAAGAGGAATTCACATGGTCAACGATCCCATTGCAGATATGCTGACGCGCATTCGCAATGCGCTCATGATCGGTCGCGAAACGGTTGAGATCCCAGCGTCGAAGATCAAGGTCGAGATCGCCCGCATCCTTCAGGAAGAGGGCTATATCGAATCGTATGCCTTGGTCGAGCAAAAGCCGTTTCCTCTGATCAACATCACGTTGAAGTATCACGGCACGCGCCGTCACCGGATGCCGGTCATCACGCATCTGGAGCGTGTGAGCAAACCGGGCCGGCGGGTTTACCGCGGACGCAAGGATCTGCCGCGCGTGCAGAGCGGTACCGGTATCGCGATCGTCACCACCCCGCGCGGTGTGATGACCGCGGCGCAGGCGCGGCGCATGCGCACCGGCGGCGAAGTCCTGTGCTACGTGTGGTAAGGAGCGGGTAGAGTATGTCACGTATTGGCAAGAAACCAATCCCGATCCCGGCCAAAGTGACGGTCGGCATCGATGGCAGCCGGGTGACCGTCAAAGGGCCGAAGGGCGAGCTGTCGCTCGATGTCAACCCAGAAATCACCGTGACGCAAGAAGACGGCCAGCTTGTGGTGACTCGTCCGAGCGATGAGCGCAGGCACCGGGCGCTGCACGGCCTGACGCGCGCGCTGCTGGCCAATCTCGTGACCGGCGTCTCTGAGGGCTTCCAGCGCAAGCTGATCGTCGAGGGCGTCGGCTACAGCGGTGAGGTGCGCGGTAAAAACCTGGTCATGAAGCTCGGCTACTCGCACGAGATCGTCGTCGAGCCGCCGCCGAATGTCGCCTTCGAGGTCGAGCGCGTCAATCCGACCGTGACCAATATCCGCGTCAACGGCATTGACAAGCAGGTCGTCGGGCAGGTCGCCTCGGAGATTCGCGGTCTGCGCCCACCCGAACCGTATCTGGGCAAGGGTGTGCGTTATTCGGACGAGATTATCCGCCGCAAAGCGGGTAAGACCGGCAAGTGATATAGGGTACGAGCATGACAAAGATGGCCCAGAAAAAGCGGGAAGATCGGCTGCGGCGTCACCGGCGTGTGCGGGCGAAATTGAGCGGGACGACGGAACGCCCGCGCCTGAACGTGTTCCGCAGTTCAGCCAACATCTATGCCCAGGTGATCGATGATACGGTTGGCCGCACGCTGGTGTCGGCCTCGACGCTCGATCATGAAGTCGCCGCGCAGATTGAGGGCAAGACGAAGACGGAAGCGGCCAAGATCGTTGGCACGGTGGTGGCGGCGCGCGCGAAGGCCGCTGGCATCAACCGCGTCGTCTTCGATCGCGGCGGGGATCGCTATTTTGGTCGCGTGTCGGCGCTGGCGGAAGGC
>CAYTME010000165.1:0-225 GCA_964438415.1 uncultured Pleurocapsa sp.
GATAGATGTGGGCGTGGTAGAGGTTGAAGTTCCTCTTCGTCAGCTCGACCACCGTCGACAGCAGCTCATCCAGATCGAGCACCGTCGACGCCGCCGCGCTCACCATCGCCACCGTCTCGAGCTGCGATGCGCGCCGCTGCACGTCGGCCTCAGCCTGCTCGCGTGCGCGCAGGGACTCGGTCAGCTCCGCTTGCGCGGTCGTCAGCCGCTCGAACGCGCGCGCAT
>CAYTME010000165.1:271-2139 GCA_964438415.1 uncultured Pleurocapsa sp.
TCATCCTCGCCGAAGCGGTTCGCTTCATCTGACTGCACATCGAGCACGCCGATGACCGTTTCACCGATGATGAGCGGCAGCGCCAGCTCCGAGCGTGTATCCGGCAGCAGCGGATTAGGCAGGAAGTCCTCCGCTTCGGCCACATCATTGGAGACGACCGCCTGACCCGTCCGCGCTGCGCGCGCCACCAGTGAGCGCGGATGCGCAGCGGCGATGCGGTGGCCGCGCGCTTTCATCATCGCACCTGGCTCCCCCGCACCTGCCGCCAGCTGCAGCTGCGTCCGCTCATCATTGAGCAGATAGATGTGGGCGTGGTAGAGGTTGAAGTTCCTCTTCGTCAGCTCGACCACCGTGGTGAGCAGTTGATCGAGATCGAGCACGGTCGATACAGCCGTGCTCACCTTCGCCACCGTCTCGAGCTGCGACGCACGCTGTCGAAGCTGCGCATCCGACTGGTCACGGGCGTACAGCGCCTCGGTCAATTCTGTCTGCGCGGTCACCAGACGATCAAATGCGCGCGCGTTTTGCACCGCGATCGCGATCTGCTGCGCGAGCGCCGTCTTGGTCACCACATCGATATCCGAGAAACGGTTAAATTCGTCCGACTGCACATCGAGCACGCCGATCAGCTCATCACCGATGATCATCGGCACTGCGTTTTCCGACTTGGTGTGCGGCAGCAGCGGGTTGGGCAGGAAATCTTTGGAGACGGTGACATCGTTGACGAACACACCGTTCCGTGTCCGAGCGGTCAAAGCGACGATGCTGGTCGGATGATTGACCGGGATGCTGTGCCCATTCTGGCGCATACGTCTGCCGACTTCGCCCGAGCCTGCTGCGAGGACGAGCGTTTGACCGCTGTCATCGAGTAGATAGATATGGGCATGATAGAGGCCGAAGCGCTCTTCGGTCAGATCACATACTTCATGGAGTAGATCATCCAGATCGAGCACGCGCGAGATGGCAGCGCCCACTTCCTGCACCGTGCTCAAGTTGTGCGCTAAGATTTGCGCTTCTGTGTAGGCAGCCGCGAGCGCCGTCTCGTTGGTTTTCATCTCGCTGATGTCCAGGAGAGCGCCATCGCAGTATTGTGGGCTGCCATCAGGGCCGTACACGGCGCGACCGCGGTCGCTGACCCACACGACGCTGCCATCAGCTCGCAGCAGCCGGTATTCGATCTGGTATGGTTCCTGCTTGGCAAAGTGCGCAGACAGCGCATCTAGCACAGCAGCCACATCGTCTGGATGGATGAGCGAGACGAATGTGCGGCTGCGGTTGAAGAGCAGATCGTCCGCAGAGCAGTCAGTGAGATTGACACAGGCATCACTGATGAATGTGATGGTACGCACATCATCGACCAGACAGCGGTAGACCGTGCCGGGCAAGTTGAGCACGAGAGTTCGGAACTGCTCTTCGCTGTCGCGCAGGCGCTTCTCCGCTGCAAGCCGCTCGAAACCGGCTGCGATCTGCTCGGTGAGTGTGCGCGCGGTTTCGATTTCGATCGGCGCAAATGCACGATGGCTTGCAGTGTAGTCGATGAAAACGGCCCAATCGACCTGACCGCTGATGTTGATCGGCAGCACGAGCGTCGATTTGAGATTTCTCGGTTCCGCCAACAGCGCCGTGGGAAAACCAGGATAACGATTGGCATACTCGACCGCCACCACCGAACCGAACTGGATCGCCTCCAGCCCATGAGGATAGAACTGCGCTGGCGCAACCAGCGTGTGCGCCTGTGAACCATCGACTGCTTGTCCTACCTCGGTCAGCTCGTGCCACGTCTGCGAGGTCATCCGGAGCACGGTGACCTCGGCTCCTCGATCTTCACCGGGGAGCCGCGCCGCACGAGGTGAAAGCGCGACTGAAAG
>CAYTME010000165.1:2205-9138 GCA_964438415.1 uncultured Pleurocapsa sp.
CACCGCCACCGCGATCTGCTGCGCGAGAATGGTTATCACACGCCTTCGTGCAGCAGTGAACGCTTCAAGCTGGTCAGACTGAAAGTCAATCACACCCAACAGCTCATCGCCCACGATTAGAGGCAGCGCCATTTCACTTTTGGTGTACGGCAGCAGGGGATTGGGCAGGAAGTCGGGCGCTGTCGTCACGTCATAAACAACAACGCCCTGCCGCGTGCGCGCGGCTCGGGCAACCAAAGATTGTGGATTCGCAGCCGCGATACGGTGTCCTCGTGCCATCATCTGCCGGCCAGCTTCGCCAACACCCGCAGCGAGCACTAAGTATTCACCAGCGCTGTCCAAGAGGTAGACATGCACATGGTAGAGATCGAACCGTGTTCGACTTAGCTCAACGACCTGCTGCAGGAGCGGCTGCAGTTCGAGAATGCGTGTGAGCGTGGCGCTCACCTCAGCGATGATCTCCAACTCCACGGCGGGCAGGGCGATTTCTTGCGTATCCCGCTTTTCAGCAACCACCGAAGTCAGATCAGGATGAAGCTGTCCGTTTGCATCTGTCATAGGGCCTCATTCGGTCTCATGTTGGCACGGCGCGGAAATGGGCCAAATCAAACAATTGACCGCACATACCAGTACATCATACTGCCAATTCTACGTGGATGCTGGGCGCTGATGCATTAAACTTTTTGTGTGCGACCATGAAAAATGATTAACGTAACGGCACGCTGTCGATCAGGGTGAGCGCATCCCGTCCATCGTGCAGCCGGATGCGCGTATTGGTAGCTGCGTCATACAAGCCGGCGATCAGGCGCGCGCTGCCCCCTCGTTCCACTGGATTGAATGCCAGCCGATGTCGGTCGATCACGTACTCGCCCGGACGCCAGCCGGGCATGGGCCGTGTTCCCTGTGCCGGCATCGAGTCGCTCTGAGCAATGACGCGGCCTTCAGAGTCGATCAGTTGGACGAACACCGTGTACGCGGCGGCCGGCTCATCCCCCGCCTGCCAGACCAACTCGATCTCGGGCATGGTGTCTTGATCGATGACCGGCGTCAGGAGCGTGAACCCGACCAACCGCCCGACCCCCGGCCAGACGGCCTCCGTGCGCTGCGCAACAGCGGGTTCCTCATACAGCGCAGGCACAGACACGATCTCGACCGCGGTCAGAACCACACCGCCAGGCAGTTCGAGCTGGGCCATCCCGCTGCCGGCATCGGGTGGGATGCGCACCTCGCGCCAGTCGAGCGTCACATCGGCGTTGGCAGCGACAAGCGGCAGACTCTCGACTGACCAGCCACCACCCACCCCGCGCAGGCGCAAGCTCGGCGGCTGCCCACCACGCCAAAGCAGCGTCAGGCGCAGCGTGTCACCGTTACGCAGCGGCTCGTCCACGGGCATTTGTTCGAACGTCCACAAGCTGAGGTCGTCATCGAGCCAGAGCGGCGCACTGCCGATCTGCGGCGCGCGGTTGGTGACGCTCCAGGTGGGACTGTCCTCGGCAGCCCAAGTCCCCAACCAAACATCGCGTCCGGAGGTCAACCCATCTGTGCGCGGTTCATAACCCGACAGCATAGGCCCATCGTCGTAGAGGCGCAGAAACACATCATAACCCGCCGGCGGTGCCCCATACGGCAGCCTCAACAGCGGGTAAGCCGTCAGAAGTGCGCCCGGCGGCAGGCGGTCGCTTGTGCGCTGATCGGGCGCAGCGAAGACCGCATCCGCCCGCGCGATCTCCCAGCCAAGCGCATTGCGGACGACCAGCGCAGCCTTGAGCGGCCGCGTCGTCGTCTGCGCGAGCACCAAGTCAAGGGGCACACACACGGCGTGCTCTGGTGAGAAGTCCGGCAGCGCACCGTGGCGCGTCAGCGTCGCGACCGTCTCCGTGCGTGCCGTGAAGGGGATCTCCACCTCGCGCCAGACCTCCGGCCAACGCCCAGGCTGCGCATAGTACTCGTCGCTTAGACCAGCGGCTGTGAAGGTCTGCGGCAGATCGACCGCCCCATGGCCGAGCAGGCACGACAGCATGCCGCGATAATCGGCCCGCTGTGTGTACCAAACGCTGCGCGAGACTCCGCCCGAGGCCGGCAGCAGCGGCAGCACCGCCTGGCGATCCGCCCCCTCTGGCAGCGTCAGAAGCTGAGCGCGCACGCCCAGCCGCTCCCAGTAGTAGGCGAGATCGAATCGGTCGGCGTATGACCACGCTGCCACCGTATCGGACTCGCTCAGATGGCGTGCGTAGTACGAGACGAGCGTCCGCACATCATCATGCTGGTACTGCGGCTGCTGAGCGTAGAAACCGACCGCACAGGCCAGCAGGACGAACGGACTCAGCCCGCCCAAGCGCAGCCAGAGCGGGCGCAGCCGGGCGATGCCCGCACCGAGCGGTATCAAGACCAGAGGCGCGATCATGACCAGATAGCGGCCGTGCAGCTCATTTTGCAGCAGGATCAAGCCGGCGACGATGCCGGCTGTCAGCAGCGCCGCATGGAGCATCAGCCAGCGCGCGGACGGCAGCCGCCAGGGTACGAGCAGGACAAATGCGACCAGCGCGATCAGGCTGAGCGCGATCAGCGGCAGCTCCCGGTTGATCATGCTCCACACGCCGATCGTGTATGCCTGGCAAAGGTCGAAGCCGAGCTGAGCGGACAGCACCGGAGCGCTGGTGACGGCGCTGTTGGCCGCCCCAAGCTGGATGAAATAGGTGCTGAACCACGGCAGCCAGAGCAGGCCGACCGCGGCCTGCCCCGCCAGCCAAATGCGCCAGTCGGGCTGGCGCGGGCTGCGGTGGGTGATCCAGAACAGGACCGTGACGGCATTCAGCCAGACGACCGCGACTGGTCCCGTGTTGTGCGCGTACAATAGACCCAACTGCGCCGCCCACAGCCCCAACCACGCCCATCGAGTCGGGCGCTGCACGAGGCTGTGCCAGGCCAACGCCGCCATCACCACCAGCAGCGCGAGCAGCGTGTACATCCGCGCTTCCTGCGCAGCCCATCCCAAGAGCGGGGAGAGCGCGATCAGCAGCAGCGCCCAGACCGACGCGGAGCGACCGAACAAGAGCCGGCTGAGCCGGAAAGCGAGCGCGACGGTGAGCAGATACAGCAGCAGCGACACGAAGCGCAGCGCCAGCTCCGATGTGCCGATGAAGCGCGCCGCGGCGTTGAGGACGACGTAATGCAGGGGTGGATTGGTCAGATCGGCGCGGGCCGCCTCTATCAGAGTCGGCAGGCCGGCCGCGTAAGCAGACCAGCCCTCATCGAACCAGATGCTCTGCGCTGCGATCTGGTGCAGGCGCAGACCCGCCGCGAGGAGAAGAACCGCCGTTGCCGACCACAAAGCGCGCTGCCACATGCCCATGACGGTAGCATGGGCACCGGTGGCTGTCAACCGCTGCGCTGCTGCGCGGTCAGTCTGAAAATTGCGATTGCACGAAAATCGCAAACAGGCCTAGAATAAAAATGCAAATCGTTGACAGCCTGGCAAAAGTCAAGACTCGATGACAGAAGAACCCAAATTCGATGAGCAGCGTCCCAAATCGGAGCAGCTGTCGCCGCGTCTGCCGGGCGAACTGCCGAAGACTGCCTCTCTGGCGGACGGCGCCGGCGATGCGGTGCCGCTGCGGGTCACCCGACGGCTGGGCGATGTCACCAATAACAAATGCCCCAACTGCAGTTTGGTCAACCGGGTCGGCGTGCTCGTGTGCGAAAACTGCGGTACCAGCCTGATTGCGGGTGCACTCTCGGTACCGAGCACGCGCGCGCTCTCGGACGCACATCCTGGCACAGGCCACTTGTTTTCTAACACACCAGAAAGCGCGTCCGGGTCATCGAAACTGCCCTTCTCCACCCCCAGCGCAGGGGCTGTGCCAGCGCCCGTCGGCAAAAGCGATCTCCTGTTCGAAGACAGCATGGTGCTGCGTTTGGAGATCATCGGTGCCACCATCCCGATCCTAGTCTATCCCAAGAAAGACACGCTGATCGGGCGGCGCGATGTGACGACAGGCACCATGCCGGATGTCGATCTGACGTCGTATGCGGGCTACCGGATGGGAGTCAGCCGCCGGCACGCGATGATCCGTCTGCACGACAAGCGGCTGGAAGTGATCGACCTGGGCAGCAGCAACGGATCGAGTCTCAACGGCGTGCAGATGCAGCCGCACCAACCCTATCCACTGCGCAACGGCGATGAACTGATGTTCGGGAAGATGAAACTGCGGGTGATCTACCAGAACGGCACGCCGAGCGTCAAGCCGCTCAACGCGACTTGAGCTGCCGGCTCAGCGCAGGACGGTCTCGATCTCGGCTGCCGCGCGCTTGGCCGCGTAGAGGACGTGGCTGATACGCGCATCTTTTTCGGCCAGCACCGCCAGAGACGCCCGCCCCGCGGGGAAGATGACCATGACCCCTTCCTCACCCTCCATCAGCAGGCGCTGCAGCTCCCCCTGTGCCAGCCGTCCGAGCGTCTTTTCAGCCAAGCCGGTCAGCGTGGCGGCCATCGCTGCCACCTGCGGGCTGCTCGTCGGGTTCTGATGTGGATTTTCGTCATCAGTTGGAGGAAAAGCCGCGACCAGGAGACCATCGATATTCACGATGACGGACGCTTTCACCCCATCGACCGCGATATGCAGCGTCTTGAGGGCGCGCTCCAATTGATCCATCCGTGTCTCTTGCGACATGTGGTCACTTTTCCCCGGCCTACCAGCCAGTCCAGAATGAACGCAGTACCGAAGGCATCGAGCAGACAGCCATTCGCACGACTCAGTATACCCGATGCGTCCGGTGTGCTCAAATAAGATAAACGGGGCTATGTCCGGTCTGCACGCCGGCGCGCATCGGCCTCGGCGAATTCGGCCAGCAGGTAGCGATCGTCCTCGGTCAGTTCGGCTTTGAGCAGCAGATCGGGTCGAGTCTGCCATGTGCGCCGCAGCCCCTCGGCACGCCGCCAGCGGGCGATCTCAGCGTGGTTGCCCGCTTGTAGGATGGCCGGGACTTCGAGTCCGCGAAACACCTGCGGGCGCGTATACTGCGGCCCTTCGAGGATGCCATCGGCGTGGCTGTCGCGCTCAGCAGCCCCCTCCGCCCCCAAGACGCCGGGCAGATGCCGGACGACCGCATCGATGATCACCATCGCCGCCAGTTCACCGCCCGTCAGCACGTAATCACCGATGCTGATCTCATCGGTCACCACCAACTGGCGCACACGGTCGTCGATGCCCTCGTAGCGTCCGCAGACGAGCACCAGGCGTTCATGCTGCGCCAGCTCACACGCGATCGCGTGCGAGAAGACGCGGCCCTGCGGACTCATCAGGATGACAGGCACGCCGGACGGCGCATCGGCCAGCGCGTGTTTGACCGCTGCTGCGACCGGCTCCGGCTTCATGATCATGCCGCCGCCGCCGCCGTATGGGGTGTCGTCGGCGGTGCGGTGGCGGTCAGTGGTGAAATCGCGAATCTGGACAAAGCGCAGATCGAGCAGCCCGCGATCGCGCGCTTTCCAAAGCATACTCTCGGTCATCGGCCCTTCGAACATCGAGGGAAAGAGTGTAACAACATCGATGCGCACCGCACGGAGTCCTTTCGACCAGAGTTCAAATTGTAGCTTGCAGCGAGCGCACATCAACCCGATAATCGTCGAAGAATTCTGAGGAGGCGCGCGTGGACAAGCCGACGTATACCATCTGGATCACGACCGGGGATGAACCGTTGGGCGGCACCGACTCGAACGTGTATCTCATGCTCTACGGCAACGACGGCCAAACCGACTGGCTGTTTCTGCCGACCGAGGACATCTTCGCCTTCGAAGCCGGCGCGACCGACAAGTTCGTGCTGGTGATCGACGATATCGGCGCGATCACGCGCTGCTGCGTCGGCCATGACGCGAGCGCCGACTCCGGCTGGTACGTGCAGCAGGTTGTCATCGAACGCCATGCCACTGGCCAGCGCCAGACGTTCAACTTCAATGCTTGGGTCGGAGAGGAAGAAGCCGGGCGGCGCGCCGTATGTGTCGATGCCTGAGCTGGCTGGCGCTGGTGCTGCTGCTGACCGCCTGCAATCTGACCAACCAGCAGCAGCCGACCCCCGAGGTCAAACCGGATGCGCCGACGGTCGAATTCCTGTATCCGATCAACGGCAGCCTGGTCGTCGAAAACACCGATGTCCAAATCGAACTGCTGGCGAAAGATGAGAACGGTGTCGGCGTCGCGCGGGTCGAGCTGCTGGTCGATGACATCCCGCACCAGGAGGGCATGCCGCAGGTCAGCGCGGCGGTGACGATCTTTACCGTCAGCATGAACTGGCTGGCCGAAACGCCCGGCCTCCACTCAATGACCGCCATTGCCTACCGCCCTGACGGCAGCGCCAGCGAACCGACCGTCATCACGCTGCAGGTGATCGCGGTGGATGCAAGCGCGCCCCCAAACCCGTGAACGAAAGTCTGAGTCATGCCCTATCTCGTCAAACGCAAAGCTCCGCCCCAACGTGACACTCTGAGCGAGGCTGAACGGCGCTACCTGGATCAGCATTTCGACGCCCATCCGGCTGAACTGACCGTCAGCGGCCAAGTCATCCCCTGGCACCTCTTGGAAGAGGTCGAAGTCGTGCACGCCGCCCGGCAGAAGACGCTGGCGGGTTGGCTGGTGCGCAACGTGCTCTACCATGAAGAGCGCTATCATGTCGGTCTGTACTTCGCCGGTCGAGAAGCCGTGCTGACCAATGTCACACTGCCGACCGCTGTCTATGTCGTCGGCTGCATCGCGGCCTACATGCAAACGCCGATCCGCTACCGCGGCGTTGAAGATATCGCGCCCGTCACAGCCGAAGACTGATCAAGGCTTCAGGACGCTGACTATGGGTGCCCGCCTCGAACGCTGGCTGCTCGGCGCGTGCACCGCCCTGCTGCTGCTCGCGGGCTGCGGCGGCGCGGCCGCCGGCGAAGACTGG
>CAYTME010000166.1:0-1096 GCA_964438415.1 uncultured Pleurocapsa sp.
CGCTGGAGCGCGGTCCTGCGCCGCTGATCGGTCAGCCCCGGCGGAAGATCGCCGAAAAAAGCATCGCTGAGCGGCACACCGGACAAGCGGCGCGGGTCGATGGGCGGCGCTTGGTGCTCCTCCCAATGGACGATGCCCGCTCGTTCGAGCGCGGGGACGCGGTAAGCGTAGGTGCGGCTGGTGTAGATGCGCCGTTTGGCATCCTGGTAGCGCACGGATGCCTGAGCCAGCAGGACGGGACGGTAGGCGAGCTGTGCCCCGCCGAAAGCCTGCGCCGAGAAGTTGGTGCGCTGCTCCCAAAGCGCGATCGCCTGCTGGCTGTCGATCTCGGTCGGTAGGTAGAACTGCGAGACGGCGCTCGACAGCGGCGGCGGGTTGGGCGAAAAGCCGGGGGGCGCGCTGCCGATGCGCGAAGTCGCTTGGGTCAAATTGGGCGGTGTGATGCCGCCGCCGACGGTGCCCGTCGTGGGGGGGGTCTGCGGCCAGGCGGGAGCGGCCTGCGTCGGGAACTCCGGCAGGCCGATCGGCATCTCCGGCAGGGTCGTCGGCGGCATCGGGGCTGAGGGATGCACGGGCATCTTCGGGTTGACCAGCGGCACATCCGGCCGGGGCAGCGCCGCGCCCATCTGGGCGGCAAAGGCGGTGCTGCCCGGCTGCAAGCCGCTGCCGATGGCGGCGAACATCTGCGCGCGCTGATCGGCCATCAGGACCTGCACCTGCTGGCGCGTCAGCGGCCCGCGTAGATAACTCATCGCCCAGCGGGTGTGGATGAAGACGGGTCCCCCCTGGTCGTGGATGTTATGCATCAGGAATACGCGCGGCTGAATATCCGAGATCAAGTTGCGCACGTCGCGCAGGTTCCGCTCATTATCGACCGAGGCGAGTGACTGCAAGCCGGCGGCCACGCGGTCTTTGTCTTGGTCCGACTGCAGGCGTCCGATGAACCAAGTGCCCGCGTTGCTCAAGCCCTTGTAGTCGAGATCGACGGGGTTCTGCGTCGCCAAGATCATGCCGACGCCGAACGCGCGCGCCTGTTTGAGCAGGCGCATGATCGGCTCTTTCGTCGGCGGGTTGCGCGGAAAGGGCGGGCAGTAGT
>CAYTME010000166.1:1106-2947 GCA_964438415.1 uncultured Pleurocapsa sp.
CTCGTCGATGTAGAGCAGGCAGCGCAGGCTGGTCGTGCCGCTGAGCGTGCGCAGCCAGCCAAGCATGTTCTCCAGCAGCAGCGTGATGACGAATTGGCGCTCCGCTTCGCTCAGATGGGCGATGTAGAAGACCGAAACGCGCGGCTTGCCATCCGGTTGGTAGAGCAGCTTCTGGATATCCATCGGATCGCCGTTGATCCACGATTGGAACGATGGCGCGGCGACGATGCTGTTCATCTCCATCGCCAGCTTGAGCCGCGCCCGCTCGTTGATGTACTCGTCGAGCGGGAAGACCCCCAGCCGGCTGAACGGCGGTCGCTGCACTTGCAAGATGATGTCTTCGAGCGTCAGATCGACGCCGCTGCGCCAGGCGTGCTCGAAGATGTTGGCGACCAGCACATGTTCGCGGTCTTGTACCGGCTGCACATTGCGCCCGACCAGCGCCAGCAGCGCGGTCGTGATGCCGTTGATCTTCTCACGCAGCATCTCTTCGTTGCCAGGGTGCCAGCCATCGCGCGGGGCGCGCAGCGAGGCCAGGATGCTGACCGGCAGCCCGGCGTCCGAACCCGGCGTGTAGATGCTGTAGCGCGCCGCGTACTTGAGCCAGCGCACGCGGTCGGGCACCATCCCCCAGCTCGCCAGCCCCTCTTTCCAGCGGTGCGCGATATCGGCGGCGTAGTCCTCGACGCTCATGTTGGCGCGCCGCGCATCGTCGACATTGACCCAGGGGATGAAGTCTTCAGGTCGGAAGTCGGGAAATGTGAGCAGCAGGTTGGTGATATCGCCCTTGGGATCGATGATGATGGACGGGATGTTATCCAGCACCGCTTCTTCAAGCAGGTTGATGCATAGACCGGTTTTCCCGCTGCCTGTCATGCCGACGACAACCGCGTGCGTCGTCAGATCGCGCGAGTCGTAATAGGCGATCTCATCGGTGAGCTGGTGCGACTCCGGGTCGAAACGACGACCGAGGTAGAACGTGGTCGGGGCTTCAATAAAAGGCATGGTCATTCATCTCCGCCAGCTTGAGTTTTTCATCTATTGGATTATAGCACAAGCGGTCTAAGCCAGTGGTCGAAAGCAATCCACGACCGATTATGCCATTGACGCTTTGAAAGCTGTCTGCATGAAGTCGTGGATCATGTACATGTTTCGACCATCGGCCTAGTGAACCGCGTTGGCATTTTGTGCCGACCGACGTTCTAATCATAGCCTGTTTTGCCGCTGAAAGCGGAACGCGAGGATGGTGACGGGCATGAGCATCGTATGCATGGGCGAACTGCTGATCGATTTCGTCGCTCTGGAAAGCGGCGTGACGGTGGGCGAAGCGTCGGGTTTCCTCAAAGCGCCGGGCGGCGCGCCAGCCAATGTCTGCGTGGCGGCGGCGCGGCTGGGGATGCCCGCGGCATTCTTGGGGCAGGTGGGCGATGATCCGTTCGGCCATCATCTGGCCGACGTGCTGGCGGCGGAGGGCATCGATGTGCGCGGTCTGCGCTTTTCCAGCGTCGCCCGGACGATGCTGGCCTTCGTCAGCCTGCGCGCCGACGGCGAGCGCAGTTTCAGCTTTTATCGCCATCCGAGCGCCGACATGCTGATGACGCCCGATGATGTGGCGTACGAGCTGATCGATGACAAGCGCATCTTTCACTACGGCTCGATCACGATGATCAGCGAGCCGAGCCGGTCGGCGCTGCTGGCGGCGCTGCGCCACGCCCGCGATCGCGGCCTGCTCATCTCGTATGATCCCAATCTGCGCCTATCGCTCTGGCCGGATGCCGAGACGGCGCGTCGGGAGATGCTGGCCGGCTTGGCGTATGCCACCGTGCTCAAAGTGAGCGAAG
>CAYTME010000166.1:2957-3283 GCA_964438415.1 uncultured Pleurocapsa sp.
CTCGAATTCCTGACCGGCGGCAGCGACCCTGCCCCGCTCTGGCGCGACTCGATGCGCGCCATCGTCGTCACGCGGGGCAGCGGCGGCGCTGCGCTCTACACACGCAGCCTGCATCTCGAAGCGCCTGGCTTCCAAGTCGAAGCGGTCGATACGACCGGGGCGGGCGATGGTTTCGTCGCTGGGCTGCTGGCGGGGGTGCTGGAGCACGGCTTGGATGATGAGGCGAAGCTGGCCGAGACGCTGCGCTTTGCCAACGCGGTCGGCGCGATCACGACGACCAAGAAGGGCGCGATCCCCGCCCTGCCGACCCGTGCGCAGGTCATGGC
>CAYTME010000166.1:3300-4218 GCA_964438415.1 uncultured Pleurocapsa sp.
CTCAGGCCGCTGAGCGGGCGCTGCAATGAAACGAGCAGTTCCGAGCGCCGATCAGAAGCTGTCGCAGCGGGCGCTCGTCTCGATGATCGAACGGCGCAGTGTGATGGGCGCCCTAGAGACCTTTCACGGCGGGTTGGGCGATGTCTTCCGGCTGGCGCTGCCGGGCTTCAACCCGATCATCTTGGTTGGGCCGGAGGCCAACCGCTTCGTCCTGGTGACGGCCAAAGACCGGCTGCTTTGGCGCACAGAGAGCGACCCCGTCGCCCAGCTTTTGGGGCATGGCATGCTGGTCGAAGACGGCACCATCCATGACGACATGCGCGCCTTCGCCAATCCCGCGCTCACCCGCCGCGCGACCGCCGATTACATCGAGCGCATGGTCGCGCATACCGACCGCCGTCTGGCGTGCTGGCGCGGCGCTCAGCCGCTCGACATGATGATCGAGATGCGGGCGATCACGCTCAACGTGGTCATGGATACGCTCTTCAGCGTCGATTTTGCCCCGCAGATGCAGCGGTTGTGGCATCCGCTGCTCACGCTCCTGAACTACATCTCGCCCGGCATCTGGATGATCGCGCCCAGACTGCCGCAGCCGAGGGTGCGGCGCGCGCGGGCGCTGTTCGACGCGTACTTGTACGAGGTGATCGCGGATCGGCGTGCCCGCCCGGAGGGCGACGACCTGCTCGGCTTGCTCATCCGCACGCCTGGCTTGAGCGATGCCATGATCCGCGATCAGATGATGACGATGATCATCGCCGGCCATGATACCATCGCCGCGCTGCTCGGTTGGTCGGTTTACCTGCTCGCCCAGCATGGCGATGTGCAGGCGCGGGCGCGCGCCGAGGTGCTCGCCGTGCTTGGGGACGCGCCGCCGACGTTCGATGCACTGGCGCGGCTGACCTATCTGGGGCAAATAAT
>CAYTME010000166.1:4290-9122 GCA_964438415.1 uncultured Pleurocapsa sp.
TGGAATTCGACGGCTGCCCGATCCCGGCGGGCGCGCGCGTCGGTTACTCGATCTACCTGTGCCACCGGCATCCCGACCACTGGTCTGAGCCGCACACATTCGACCCCGATCGCTTCGCGCAGCGGCATGTCCCATTTGCCTTTGTGCCGTTTGGCGGCGGGGCGCGCACCTGCATCGGCATGAGTTTCGCGCTGGTCGAAGCCAAAGTCGTGCTCAGCCGGCTGCTGCAGCGCTTCGAACTGCTGCCGCTGCCTGGGGGCGTCTACGAGCGGATGGCGGTCACACTACAGCCGCGCACGCGTGGGGGCGGCGTCTTCGTGCGACCCCGCCCGCGCTGAGGATGTTGATCAGATCTCGCTGGGGCGCGGATCGAGCTGCGGTGGAGCGGCGGCTTTGGCCGTCTTTTCGGCTTCGGTTCCGTTAGCGTGCGTCGTCTCCGGCACGCGGGAGACATGCACGCGGCGGATGCGCACGCCTTCGACCGACTCGATGCGCATGAGCAGACCGTGCGTCACCAGCCGCTCGCCAACTTCGGGCACACGCCCGAACTGCGTGTAGAGGTATCCGCCCAGGCTGTCCGCGCCCTCTTCGGGCAGCTCGACGTCGAGCAGTTGGTTGAAGTCGTAGAGGTTGATGGCGGCATCGACCGAGTACTCATCCTCGCCGACTTGCAAGAACTCGACGATCTCGGTGGCGTCGAACTCGTCGCGAATATCGCCCACGATCTCCTCGATGATATCCTCGACCGTGATGACGCCGGCTGTGCTGCCGTACTCGTCGACTACGATCGCCAGATGGACGTTGCTGCGCTGAAGCTCGCGGAACAGTTCGTCGGCGCGTTTGGTTTCCGGCACGAAGTAGACTTTGCGCATCAGCTCGCGGATCGAACGCTGATCCTGTTCGCCCTTGTACCAGGTTTCCAACAGGTCTTTGGCGTAGAGCACACCCTGAATGTGATCGATCTCCCCTTCGTAAACAGGGATGCGCGAGTGTCCGCTCTCGATGAAGAGGCGCAGGGCTTCGCGCAGCGGCTCGTCGATCTCGATGGCGGTGATATCCGGACGCGGCACCATGATCTCGCGCACCAGGGTCTCGTCAAATTCGAGCACCGAGCGCAGCATTTCGCGCTCGTCCTCCTCGATCGTGCCTTCGCGCTCGCCCGACTCGAAAAGATCTTTGATCTCCTCCTCGAACGCGCTCTTGGTGTCGATCGCGTTGGATCGCGCATCCGCCAGCGCCGACTCGACCCTGCGCAGCGGAAAGACGATCGGCGATAGGAGCAGGGTGATCAGCCGCGCCCCAATGCCCAGATGCAGCACAAGTCTATCTGCGTATAACCGCCCGAAGACGGCGGGCAGGTACTGTCCGGCCACGTAGAGCACGAGGCCAAGCAGCAGGATCAGCGCCCAAGGGCTGCCACTGCCCGAAGAAACCGGCGGCAGCACGACATGGACGAGCGCGGCCATCAGCAGTTTGAGCAGGGTGAGCAGCAGGTCGGCGGAGATTTCGAGCGGTTCCGGGTTGTCCACCAAGTTCAAGATGCGTTTCACGCTTTCGTCCGCGTCGCCCATCCGCTCGCGCAGGAGCGACGCGCGGCTGTGAACGACCGACTCGCGCACGAGCACGATCAGGATGTGCAGGAGCGCGAGCACCGCGAGGGAAACTATGCCATACTGACTGCTGTCGTCCAAGTTGCCTTTCCTTGCTCCAGTTGACCACCCCTATAAACACAAATACCGGGACGCAGCGAAGCGGCTGCAAACCCGGTACGTTGTTGATATCGACCTCGGCGCATGTGCGTATGCGGAGGGGGGTCAGTGCTGTTGTCGGACACTGTTATGCAGATAACGCTGCGTATTTCTGACACTTGGCCAAAGCTTACCACGTTTTTGGGGCTTGCGACAAGATGATTCTGCGGTGTGGGCGGGGCGCATCCGGCTGTGCGGAGCGCTGTGGCTGCGCCGTTAAATGGCTCTTAATCTTCCGATCCGGCGGGCTTGTGCTAAACTGCGGCGGTAAGGGCGGCGCTGCGTGGAAAACACATGGGTGATCCATCCAACCTGAGTCATGGCTACGAGTTTTCGTGGGCGCGGGTAGTATCGGATGTGCTCAGTCCGCCCGTTGTTTGGGCAGCACTCTCGTTCCCGATTGCCAACCGCGCCGCGGGCGGGTCGAGCAGCGCGCTCATCTGGGCTGGCATTTACAGCATCTTCGTTTGCATCCTGCCGGTGCTCTACATCGCCTACATGGTCAAGCGCGGGCATATCACCGATATCCACATCCGTGTGCGCAGCCAGCGTTTGCTGCCGTTCATCGTCACGATCGCTTGTGCCGGGGCAGCAGTGTTGATCTTGGTGGCCTTGGGCGCGCCGAGGTTGGTGCCGCTGTTCGCCCTCTTCAGCCTGCTGCAGGTCGTCATCATGCTCGCGATCACCACCATGTGGCAGATCAGCATGCACGCGATGGGCATCATGAGCGCCGCCGTGGCCGTCACGGCGCTGTTCGGGGCCTGGGCTGGTCTGCTGGCTGCACCGCTGGTGGCGATGGTCGGGGCGGCGCGCATCCGTCTGCGCCGCCACACCCTGGCGCAGGTGATCGCGGGTGCCATCGTCGGCGGCAGCATGACGGCGCTGATGTTCGTGCTAGTGGGCAGTTGAGCGGTCGCCCTTATCGATCTGTCCCTCGCGCACCTGCCAGACGGTCGCTCGTTCCAGAAACTGCGGCGTGAAGACATCCAGCTCGGTCGTCGTGATCAACGTCTGGGCCAAACCGCCGATCCGGTCGAGCAGGTAGGCGCGCCGGCGCGCGTCCAGCTCGGCGGCCACCTCGTCGAGCAGCAGGATCGGCATATCGCCTAGGCGCATCTCCATCCAAGCGAGTTCGGCGAGTTTGAGCGCCAGCACGGCCGTGCGCGCCTGACCTCGGCTGCCGTACAGGCCGCAGTCGCGCTCGTTGATGAGCAAACGCAGCTCGTCCCGGTGCGGGCCGCTGAGGGTGACGCCGCGGTCGATCGAAATCTGCAGCTCGCTGCGCAGGCGCTCAGCGAATTGGGGCGCGATCTGTTCGGCAGTGAGTTCGCGGTGCAGGCTCAAGCCTGGCGCGTCGAACGAGAGCTGACCATCGCCGTTGGCCGTCGGCGCGAAGCTGGGGAGATAGCGCAGCGTGAGCATTTCGCGCCGTCCCGTCAGGTCGAGGTGTGTGCGTTGGGCGCTGATTTCGAGTTCGCGTAGGAAGTGCTGGCGGCTTGCGATCAAGATGCTGCCCGCTTGGATGATCTGTTCATCCCAATAGGCCAGTTCCTGCGGGCTGGCCTGCCGCTCGGCGATGCGGCGCAGAAGGGCGTTGCGCTGGGGCAAGATGCGTTCGTAGGTGTCGAGAGCCGCCAGGTAGCGGCCATCCACTTGGCTGAGCGTGTCGTCCATGAAGCGCCGGCGGTCAGATGGCCCGCCCTCGACCAGCGCCAGATCCTGCGGCAGGAACAAGACGACATTGACCAGCCCGACGATGTCCATCAGCCGTTTTTCGACGCCGTTCAGCCGGATGACTTTCCGAAAGCGCGCCCCGTCCGCGCTGGGTTCCAGCAGCAGCGTGATATCGAGTCGGGGCATGGCTGCATCACGCGTCCTGATCTCGGCCTCGATGCGCGCGTAGGGCAGCGGATCGCTCTCCGTGCGCCAGTGGATGAGCTGGCGGTCGCTGTTGGTGTAGGGCGATTTACCCGCCGCCAAGTAGTAGATCGACTCGAGCAGGCTCGTCTTCCCCTGTGCATTGTCGCCGTGCAGCACGACCGGCTGAGTGCTTGGCAAACCGATTTCAAGGCGGGCATAATTGCGAAAATTGGTGAGCGAAAGATGCTCGATATGCATGGCGGCACGTATCGTCTGCTGCTGTCGATTCGGCGCTTGCAGTGTAGCACACCCGGCGGAGTGTATCTATCCAAGTTCCGGCATCGCTCGCTCATGGTCGCCCTGTCAGGCGCGTGTAACGCGAATGCACCATAACTGAGGGTATACTGCGGGTGCTCATGACCGTGCCGGCCGCTGGATGAGGTTAAGATCGTGCCCTACACGCTGCATGTGCTGCATCTGGAGGATGAATGGAGCCTGGCGCAGATCGTTCGGACGACGATCGCGCTGGTCGAGCCTGGCTGCGTGCTGGAGCAGTGCGCAGACGCTGACCGCGCGCTGACCTACGCTTCCGAGCATATGCACGAGCTGGATCTGCTGCTGCTGGATGTGCGAGTCCCGGGGGCGATCGATGGCATCGGTGTGGCGCAGCGAATGCGCGAGCTGGGCTATGCGCGGGCGATCGTCTTGATGTCGGCGTTTCAGCCGCCCAACAGGGCGCTTTTGGAGCAGCTTCGCTGCACTTGGCTGGCGAAGCCGATCGAGCTGGCACGTTTGGAGACGGCGCTGCGTCAGGCGCGCCGCGATGTGGGCGAGCGGTCGCCGTAGATCTCAGCCGCCCAGCCGCCCGGTCGCGGTGGGTGCGATCGGCGTGAGAGGTGCTGGCGGCGTCTGCGCCGGCGGCGTGGAAAGAAGCGTCGGCGTCGCGCTGGGGCCGATCGGAAGCGGGATCGATTTCTGAAGCTGGCCGGGATCGAAGGCCGAGTCGCACACGAACAGATTGCGCGCACCCCAACCGTTCGCGCCGCCCTCTAGCTGCACCCGCAGCCACTGACCCGTCTCATCCTGCGCATCCACCACCACCGTCGACTCGGTGGCGACGGTGCCGACCACTGGCGCGCTGGTGCTCGGCGCAGCGTATACGGTGACCGCCTCCTATGTCGTGCTGGCCACCCTCTCGGCGCCGGCGCTGTCCGACATGATCCT
>CAYTME010000167.1:0-9056 GCA_964438415.1 uncultured Pleurocapsa sp.
GGCTGCTCGGCCTGTGGGCCGGCTGGCGGCTGCGGCGTCCGTTCGCGACGTTCGCGCACGGCCTGCGCCCCTTAGCACCCACCGTGCCGCTGCTGATGCTGGCGGGCTGGTACGGCTGCTGGGCAGCAGGCTGCGCTTACGGCGTCGAAGTGGCGACGCTGGCCGATCACCCTCCGTACATTGCGGCGGAGCTGCGCGATATCTACGGCCTGATCCTCCCTCGGTTGCATACACCGCTGTTCGGCATCGTCTGGGCACTGGGCACGCTTGTCTTCGTCATGACGGCGGCGCGCCGCTGGCCAAGACATTTCTGGATCGCGCTAGCGCTGACCGCGCTCGGCATGTTCGCCGTCGGCAGCGCCCGCGCCGATACGATCGCACGGGTCGCCGGCCTGCGCGCCGATCAGGTGCTCGATCTGCTTGTCGTGGCGATCGGTTTGTGGATGGCACGGCCTCTTGACACCTAAGCCCATCCAATGTATCCTTCTGATGGCTCTTGACCCTTTATCATCCTCTGGAGGCCTGTCATGACGAATAAGCAATTTGCTGCCCTTGTCGTCCGCGCGCCCGGAGCGATGATGAGTCGGGATTGAGCTGCCCACACCGCACCCCTTTCCCCACAGTCTAATCCTCGTCATCGTGTGTCGAGACAGCGCCGGGCGCGTGTTGTTCATCGCGTCGTGCCCCGTTCGTGGGGCGCTGCCGCGCCATCACCGGCGCATGAGTTCACACAGCCCATGATCTATGACGAGGAACCCCAACCGTGTCTCTCCACGATGAACACGATGATCGCTACGACAGTTACGAAGACCTGTTCGATCCGATGCAGCGCGATCGGCAGGCGCGGCGCAAACGCAAGCCGAAGACTTATCATCAACCCAAGAAAAACCCGCGCGTCGTCATCGACGAGATCGCCGCTGCCGACGGCCTTGAAGCCGGGCTAAACATCACCTATCAGCCCAGTCTGTTCGAGGCGAGCTGGCTGCTCGACTCGCTGCGCACGTTCTACGATCAAGCCTTGATCACCGATGTGCTGGCGCGCGTGCGCGGCGGCAAAGAGGCGAACGTCTACCGCTGCGCTGCTCATTCGACCACCGGTGTCGACCTGCTGGCGGTCAAGGTCTACCGACCGCGTATGTTCCGCCAACTGCGCAACGATGCCCGATACCGCGAAGGGCGCAGCATCCTGAAGGCGGATGGCGGCGCGGTCAAGGAGAACGACCAGCGCACGATGCGCGCACTTGGCCAGGGGACGGCTTTCGGCGCGGAGCTGGAGCACACCTCGTGGCTGATGCACGAGTACCGCGCGTTGGACATGCTGCACAAGGCCGGGGCCGCCGTGCCCAAGCCCTATGCGGTCGGCGAAAACGCGATCCTGATGGGCTACATCGGCGACGAGGATATGGCCGCACCCGCGCTCAGCGACGTCAAGCTGGAAGCGGACGAGGCGCAGGCGCTGTATGCCGAGGTGGTGCGCAATCTGCTGGTGATGCTGCGGCACGGCATCATTCACGGCGATCTGAGTGCCTACAACATCCTGTATTGGGATGGCCGCCTGACAATCATCGATCTGCCACAGGTGGTCGATATCCGCCGCAACCGGCAGGCGAGCGCCATTCTGCACCGCGATCTCGTGCGCGTGTGCGATTACTTTGTCGATCAGGGTGTGGACTGCAACGCCGATGCATTGTTCGCCGAGCTGTGGCGGCGCTATCGTCCGGTCAGCGCGCGCGACGATGCAGCGGACGCTTCCCGCTTCGAGATCGAGCCGGAGTAGGGCCGCAGCTCACACCCTTGTTTCGCCGCGCAGCGCCGCCATGACTTGCCCGTCGCTCACCTGCGGGAAGTGCCAGTAGAACTGGCCAACGGCCATGAAGTTTGGCGGCGCTGCCAGACACATGAAAGTATCGACCAGCGGTGCAAGTTCGTCGGCGCTTTCAGGCGAACACACCAGCACGGCGATATAGATATAGATGTGGGCGCGGCGCGGCCTTAACGGTCTGCCGGGGTGCTGTGTGTCGGTGCCGCTTTGCGCTATCATCCCCATATCGCCGCCGCGCAATGAGGGACGCCGCCATGCACATCAACCTCGGCTTGGCGCAGATGTACCCCCGGCTGGGGGATGTGCGCGCCAATCTCGCCACGCATCTCGCATACGTCGAACGCGCCGTCAACGACGGCGTCGATCTGCTCATCTTCCCGGAACTGTCGCTGACGGGCTACCAGGTGCAGGATCTGGTGCCGGAGGTGGCCATTCAATCCGTGCCGTCCGATCCGATCTTCGTGGCGCTGCTCGAACAGAGTAGGCGCATCGATTTGATGGTCGGATTCGTCCATCAGGATCGGCGGCAGCGGTTCTACATCGCGTCGGGCTATTTCTCCGGCGGCGAGTGCCTGCATATCCACCACAAGATCTACCTGCCGACCTACGCCATGTTCGATGAGGGCCGCTACTTCGACGAGGGCGAGCAGGTGCGCGCTTTCGATACGCGCTTCGGCCGCGTCGGCATGGCGATCTGCGAGGACTTCTGGCACATGACGACGCCCTACCTGCTGTGGATGGATGGCGCGGATCTGCTGCTCTTTCAAAGCGCCAGCCCCAGCCGTGGCCTCGACGCGGGCGACCGGCTGGGCGGCTCGCGCTGGGTCGAGCTGGTCAATCAGGCTTACGGCAGCCTATTCACCACCTACGTCATCCACTGCAACCGTGTCGGCTACGAGGATGGCAAGAATTTCTGGGGTGGATCGTCGGTCGTCGATCCGGACGGTGAGTTCCTGCTGCGCGGGACGTATTTCGACGAGGCGCTGCTGCGCCAGACGATCGACCTCAACCAACTGCACCGCACACGCAGCCGGCTGCCGCTGCTGCGCGATGAACAGCCGCAGCTCATGCTGCGCGAACTCCAGCGGATTTTAGGAGACCACAATCGATGAGCGCACACCAGAACGGACAGCCGCAGATCGATCTCGGCGCGCGGCTGGCGATCAACACCGCGATCGCCCGCCGTATGATCGTTGGCTTCATCGCCGACCAGATCGCCAAAGCGGGCATGAAGCGGGCGGTGATCGGCTTGTCAGGCGGCATCGACTCGGCGCTCTCGGCCTATCTTTCCGCGGAAGCGCTGGGCGCGGAAAACGTGCTGGCCGTGCGCATGCCGTATAAGACTTCGGCACCCGACAGCCTGAGCGACGCCGAAGCGGTCATCAACGCGCTCGGCCTGCCCTCGCTCACGATCCCGATCACGGAGATGGCCGACCCGCTGATCGAGCGCTTCCCGGATATGAGCCACACGCGCCAGGGCAATATCATGGCGCGCCTGCGCATGACCGTCCTCTACGATCAGTCGGTCGCCTGGGGCGGGCTGGTGATGGGCACGAGCAACAAGACCGAGTTCCTGCTCGGCTACACGACCATCTACGGCGACAGCGGTGTCGCGCTGCAGCCGATCGCCGATCTGTACAAGACGCAGGTGCGCCAGCTCGCGGCGGCGCTCGGCGTGCCGGAGGCGATCCTCGATAAGCCGCCCTCCGCCGACCTGTGGATCGGCCAGACGGACGAGGGCGAGCTGGGCTTCACCTACGCCGAGGTCGACCGGCTGCTCTACCTGCTCGTCGATGCGCGCTACACGGTCGATGAGGCGGTGGCCGAAGGCTTCGCGCGCCCATTCGCTGAGGGTGTCTGGGAGCGTGTCAAGCGCAATCACTACAAGCGCACGATGCCGAACATCGCCAAGCTGAGCGGCCGCACCATCGGCCACGATTTCCTCTACCTGCGCGATTACGCGGGGCGCTGAGCCGGTCGATGAGCACAGCGGCTGAGCGCGGGGAGGCCAGCCGCGGAACGACGACTCAGCCCCTCTCCCAGGCGTACGCACCGTTCGGGAGCGGGTTGAGGGCATCGATCGCGGCTCAGTCCGCTCTGGTGAACCAGCCCCGCTCCTCGGCCAGTCGAGCCGCATCCCAGCGGTGGCTGAGCTGGAGCTTGCCCAAGATGTTGTGCACATGCTGCTTGACGGTGCGCAGTTCGATGACGAGCTGCGCCGCGATGTCCTTGTTGCTCTTGCCCTGGACGATGCACGCGAGCACCTCCAGCTCGCGCGCCGTCAGCATGTCGCGCAGATCGTCCTGCGGCTGCGCGCGCGCCTGATCGGCCAGGCGGGCGAACAACTGCGCCGTCACCTCCGGCGAGCAGTGCGCGCGGCCGCTGCACGCCAGCCGGATCGCATCGGCGATCTCGCGCGCCGAGGCCTCGCGCAGGGTGTAGCCGCAGGCACCGGCCTCGATGCAGGCGATGATCGTCTCGATATCTTCGATCATCTCCATGATCAGCACGAAGACCCGGCCAGGCTGCCGCCGCCAGTAGCGAGTCCATGCGACAGCAGCCTCTCGTCCGACGCCGCAGTCGATCAAAACGACGTGCAGCCCGTATGCGGGCAGATTGTTGTCAGGAAAAACACACCCAGAATACTCACCAACCAGCGAGAAATGAAGATGTTCAGCTAAAAGTTTTTGGATACCTTCTCGCAAAATGCGGCTGTCGCTGACGATGCTCACGGCGAGCACACCGGAACGCGCAGCAGCAGCCTCTTGAGTCTCCACCGGCCTTGGTTGGCGCTGGTTCGAGTCGATGTGGATCATCGAGTCACGTCTCCACAGTAGGCGAGCCAGACGTTGGCTTCTTCGCAGCGGGTGCCGACAGCAAAAAAACTACCGACATGTGTGCAGCCCACCAGCCCTCAGGCTGACGCGCAGCCTCTACAGCTTCTTTTATGCGTGTTTTCACCTCGATTTCTACAGATGCGCGGACTCCGCCAAAAAAACGGACTCGATGCCCAAGCCCGGTGCCGCGCTCAGCCGATGGTCGAACTATGTCCATGATCCACGACCTCGGCGAGCAGCGGTTCAAGCCCAAAATGGGCTGCTCGGTCGTGGATTACTTTCGACCACTGGCTTAGACTCAGGATACGACTGCTGAGTGCCGCTTGTAAAGAGGATGGCGATCGCCCAGCCGCGCCGCCGCCCAAACCTCACTTCAGACTTGGCATGATCTTTGTTACACTACGAGAAAAGGTTCGACATATCGGAGCCTGCCCAGGTTGTCTCATCATTCTCCTGACCGCCACGGCCTGACCACAGCCGAAGTTGCGGAGCGTGTGCGGCGCGGTGAAACGAACAGATTCAAGGCGCGCGTCGGGCGCACCTATTGGGAGATCGTCCGAGATAACGTCCTCAATCTATTCAATATCGTCCTCTTCACGCTGCTGGTCATCGTGCTGCTGCAAGGCGATTACGCGACGGTGCTGTTCGCCGGCTTCAGCGTGTTCTGGAACTCCGTGCTCGGCATGTTTCAGGAGATCAACGCCAAGCGCAAGCTCGATCAGCTTGCGGCGCTGGCCGCACATGAGGTGCACGTCTACCGCGATGGACGCCTGACGAGCGTCCCGATCAGCGAGGTCGTCAAAGACGATGTGCTGCCGATCGCGCCAGGCGACCGCATGATCGTCGACGGCGAGCTGCTCGAAAGCGACGCGCTGGAGATGGACGAGTCGCAGCTCACCGGTGAAAGCGATGCCGTCCTCAAAGAGCGCGGCGACGCCATCCACTCCGGCTCGTTCTGCATCGCCGGGACGGGTGTCATGGTCGCCACGTGCGTCGGCAAAGACAGCGCCGTCAACAAGCTCTCCGTGATCGCCAAGCGCTACAAGCGCGTGCTCACGCCGACGCAGGAGAAGCTGGCCGCGATCGTCCAGATGTCGGTGCTCATCATGGCCATCTGCACGCCGATGATCTTCGTGGCGGGCTTCCTGGCGACGCAGGAGATGGTGCCCGGCTTGGGCGTCTTCCGCAACGCAGTCGTCTTCGTCACCAGCTTGGTGCCGCAGGGTTTGGTCCTTACGGCGGTGCTCTCGCTGACCATCGGCGCGCTCTCGATCAGTCGTTATCAAACGCTCGTCCAGCGCGTCAACGCTGTCGAGTCGATGGCGAACGTGACGACGCTCTGTTTCGACAAGACCGGCACGCTGACGCGCAATCAGCTCCAAGTGATCGATCTGGAGACGCTCAACGGCGAAAGCGAGGAAGAAGTGCGCGCACGGCTGGCGCTCTACGTCAACAATTTGGGGCATCTCAACCGCACGGCGGCCGCGGTCGCGCAGTACACCAACGGCGACGGCACGCTGCACACACCGGCCGTCGTCAAGACGCGCGAGGTGCCGTTCAATTCTGCGCGCAAGTGGGGCGCGATCGTGCTGCAAGATGAGACGCTTGTGCTCGGCGCGCCGGAGCGCGTGCTGGCGCATCACGAACGCACCGCGGCCCGCGCCCGCGAGCTGGCACGGCACGGCTACCGTGTGCTCGCCTTCGCCCGCATGTCCGGCGCGCTGGCCGATGGCAAGCTCGACGGAGACCGCGAACCGCTGGCGCTGATCGTGCTGAGCGACCAAGTGCGCGATGACATCCGCGAGACGCTCGACGCCTTCCGCGAGCAGAACGTCGCGCTCAAGGTCATCAGCGGCGACAATCTGGAGACAGTGCGCGCCATCGCCCGCGAGGCCGGCATGCCGACCGAACCGGCCTACACCGGCGAGGAACTGGAACGGATGTCGCCTGAAGACTTCGAGGCGGCGGCGGTGCACGGCGAGCTGTTCGCCCGCGTCGAGCCGGAAACGAAGCGCAAGCTGATCGCCACGCTCAAGGCACGCGGCGAATACGTGGCCATGGTCGGCGACGGCGTCAACGATGTGCCCGCCTTGAAAGAGGCCAATCTGGCGATCGTCATGAACGACGGCGCGCAGATCGCCAAAGATGTCGGCGATATCGTGCTGCTCAACAACGCCATGTCCACGCTGCCGCGCGCCTTCCACGAGGGCCGCGCCATCACCCAGTCGATCTTCGCCACCTCGAAGATCTTCCTGGTCAAGAATGTCTACAGCACGCTGTTCTTCCTGTTCGCCGGCTTCATGCGCCTGCCGTTCCCGATCAGCCCGATCCAGATCAGTTGGGTCACGTTCGGCGTCATCAACATCCCGGCGGGCTTGGTGGCCATCCGCTTGCTGCGCCCGGCCTTGATGAAACGCTTCCGCGCCGATGTGCTCGACTACGTGCTGATCGCGGGCGTGATCGGCGCGGCAGCGATGTCGCTGCTCTACGCGCTCTCGTATCTGACCAACGGCTACGATGTCGACAGGTCGCGCAGCACGATGGTCATCTTTATCACGCTCTACGGGCTGCAGGTCTTATGGAACGTGCAAGGGCTGTACATCACGCGTTTCAGCACGGTCATGCCGCGGCCGCGCCTGTTCCTGGGCGGCATCATCATCGCCGCGCTGACGATCATCGCGCCGTATCTGGTGCCAGAGCTGCTCGAATTCTCCGCCCCGGAAGGCTACGAATGGGGGCTGGCGGTCGTCATTTACGTCGCTGCGGCGCTGCTGGTCGAATTGGGCGTCCGGCGTCCGCACCCGCTGCGCGGCTTGTGGCTGCTGAGCAAACCCTAAACGCGCAGCGGTGCGAGCGGAGCGGAGCCTAGCCGCCCTGACGCCTCTTCATGATCTCGATCCTGCGCGCGTAATCCGGCGGCGCGACCGTGCCGGGTTTTTCGAACCAGCGCGGCACATCGACACCCGAATAGAGCAGGATATTGCCCCAGGGGTCGAACGCGCCGGTGCGCACGATGACCTTGGCCTTGAGCGCCAGCTCGTTCAAGATGCTGGCGTGCGGCACGAATTCGTGATCAGCGTCCGGGAAGATGGCGCGCACTTTTTCGAGCAGCTTCGGGTTGTTCGTCTCCAAGTTTTCGGCATAGGCGACCTTTTCAGCGATGAAGTCCTCGGCGATCAGGCTGAGCACCGTCTGCAGATCCGGCACATCCTGCATGAGCGCCAGATCGATGCGCCAGGCGCTGCTGGGGATGGGAAAGCCCGCGTCGCAGACGATCATCAGGTCGCCGTGTCCCATCGAACCGATGGCGTAATTGAGTTCGGCATTGAGGATTTTGCTGCGCTTCATCGTCACGTCGTCCTTTGCTGATGCAATTTCACTCTTGCCCTCATCCCAGCCTCTCCCGGTTCGCGGCATGGAGAGGGCGTCTCACAGCGTCAGTTCGGTGCGGAAAAACTCCGGTACTTCATGCAGATGCCCGTACTGCCTGCCGCGCCGCACCAGCGCGGACAGCCGGAAACTGCCGCCGTCGATCCACATGTCAGAGAGTTCGAGCGCCACATCCTGAGCGGAAAACGTGATCTGGCGCGCATACATGACGGCTGCGCCCGGCGTCAGGTGCAGCGCAGCGGCGACTCGCTCGTCGGCAGCGCGCGCCTCGAAGCTGCGCCGCCCCCAGGCGATCGAGAGCTTGAAGTCGCGCTCCATCACGTCGAACAGGCGCCGCTCGCGGAAATCGCAGCGCTCGATGCCAGGGCACCAGCGCGCGACGACGAAGTTGTGCAGGTAGATCGTCGGCTGGCCTCGGACGGCGCGCACGCGCTCCAAGAAGAACACCTGCTCCCCCTCGTTCAAGTCGAGCAGCGCCGCCACCTGCTCATCAGGCAGCAGCAGGCGCTGGTCGATGACCTCGGTCGTGAAGGGGATACTGTGCGAGATCAAGCCCTCAGAAAAGGTCGTCAGCGTCTGCGCAAGCGGCTGTTCGACGACACGACGGGCGACGAAGGTACCCTTGCCGTGAATGCGCACGAGGTAGCCCTCGTCGATCAAGGCTTTGATGGCATTGCGCAGCGTGCCCCGGTTGACGCCCAGCTCGATGGCGAGATCGTCCTCAGCCATCAGTTGGTACTGCTCCGGCCACGCTTCGCTGACGATCTGCTCGCGCATCCAGGCTTGGATCTGCTGGTAGATAGGGACGGGTGAAGTGCGGTCAATATTGGGCAGCATAGCGACGCATATCCAGCAGCGATTTGCGCATATGTCTATAGAAGACTCTATACATTGGCATAAGACTACCCAGTCCATGCGCATCTGTCAAGCCAAGTCGGGTGATGGGTGGGTTTGGGGCAGCGGAGGCCCCCTGGGTTGTCCCTACGAAACGAACCCCGTAGGGACGA
>CAYTME010000168.1:0-7795 GCA_964438415.1 uncultured Pleurocapsa sp.
TCCTGCATCACGCTCGACCAGCGGCGCGAGACGACCTCGATCTCGATCGTCTGGCCGGCGACCCCGGCCAGATCTGCGCTCGCCCAATCGATGGCGATCAGATCGACCGCGGCTTCCTGGCCGGCAGTGGCGACGTATTCGCGCGGTTTGATGCCGACGTAGAACAGGCCGGGATGGCCGATGACCTGCGTGCGCCCGGCGACGGTCTGGCCGCTTTCATCGCGGACGACGGCCTCGATGACGAACGTCTGGCTTTGCGTCGCGTCGCGCAGGTCGGCGGGCAGCTCGATCATGAACTGGCCGTTCGCGTCGGTCGTGCCGCTGCCGCTGGCGACCTGTCCCGCGAAGCCGCCGTAGATCTCGCTCGGCCCCGCGTCGTAATCGAAGTCGACGAAGCTGTAGCCGGAAGCGCCCGGCGCGCTGAAGAAATACGGTTCGCCGATGACCGTGTACTCGACGTTGGCATTTGAGACGACGCCGCCGAAGAAATAGCGGCTGTCGACCAAGACGCGGATCGTATCGCCCTGGACGACCTCGGTCTGCTCCGGCGTCAGTTCGACTTGGAATTCCGGCGCGCGGTACTGCGCCACCTGGAAGCTGACGGTGCCCTCGCTGCCGTAGTACGGCCTGTCCGCGTCCGAACGCGGCAGTTCCGCTGTGATCTGGTAGTAGCCGAGCGGTGCATCAGCCGCCAGGTCGAAGCGGCCGCTGAAGGTGCCGAACGGCGTCAGCGTCAGCGTCTGTTCGTAGAGGAGTTCCTGCCCCTCGCCGCCGGAAATGCGCACCGGGATCTCGGTGACGCCGGGCAGGGTGTAATTGACGTCATCGCGCGCGCGCAGAACGCCGCGGAAGTAGACCGGCTGACCGGGCCGATAGATCGGGCGATCGGTGTAGACATAGGCGCGGAACTCTTCGATGTCATACGACACCGGCTGTTCGAAGTCCCAGCCTTCGATGCCCTGTGACCACTGCGCCAGCCCGATGCCGAACTGATCGCCGGTATCGAGCACCGCCATGCGCGGCTCGAACAGATCGCGCGTGCGCGGCAGATCGAGCCGCAGCAGGCCGTCGGCATCGGTGCGCCCCTGCGCCAGCAGCAGGTAATCGCGCCCGTAGACGCTGATCGGCGCGCCGACGAGCGGCTGGCCGGTGTTGACATCGGTCGCCCAGATCAACACCTGGTCGCTCGAATGCTTCATCGTCAGGTTGGCGGTGCCGACGATCAAGAAGTGATGGAGCGTGCCAGAGAAGCCGCGCGTCTCGGGGCTGGTGACGGTGAGGTAGTAGAGGCCGGGCCGCAGCGCGCCCGTCTCGGCGGTCACATCGACCGCCTGCTGCGCGGGGATGAGGGGTTCGAGGAAGTACTCTTCGCCGCTGCCTTCGGCCACCCAGGCTTCTTCACCCTCGCGCAGGCGCACCTGCCACCAGAGCAGATCGCCCGAGCAGATCGGCCCGCCGGTGATCAGCAGCGCGTAATCTCGGTAGAGCAGCGTGACGATCTCGCCATCGCCCGGCGCAGCGCGTGCGCGCACCGGGTCGGGATCGCTGATGACGCGGGCGGTCGCGCCGACCCCTAGGCGAGTCGGCGGCGCGCCTGGGCAGACGATCTCACCGCTCGCTGCTGCGCTCAGATCGAGCAGTTCGTAGCGGCGCGCGTTCTCCGGTGCGACCGACTCGATGCTCCACTGGCTCAGCAGTTGGTCGGCGGAAGGGGTGAAAGCCGCCGCGAGATCGTAGGCATTGGGGCCGACCAAGATCGGCAGCAGATCGCTGGCGCGGACGCTGTAGAGCGCGAGATCGACGCGGCTGACGTTGCGGTGCGTCATGTAGAGCCGCGTCTGCTCGTTGTAGGCGTTGTAGAAGCCGATGCCGAACGGCGCTTCGAGGGTAATCTCCGGGCTGTACGGCGCAGTCGTGTAGCGGATCGTCAGCGGTTCCTCGATGCGGTTGCCGTAGATGTCCTCCATGCCCGGCGCGATCGTGATCGTGTACTCGGTGCTCGGCTCGACCGGGAATGACAGGTCGAGGACGCTGCTCCAATCGTTGTAATACGTGTTCGGTTCGCGCCAGGGTTCCGGGTCGATGGTGACCTTGTCGGCCAGCGTGTCCGGGTTCATGGGCGAAGCGAAGTAGATCGAAAAGCCGTAGAAGTAATCATCGCCCTCCGTGCCGTCCGCCGGGATGGTGCGGATGATGCTCGGCGCGGGCACAGTCACGAAGAGGCTGGGGTCTGCCTGCAGCGCAGCGCCGTCCCCGGCGCCGGTCGCGCCTGGAGCGAAGCGGATCTCATAGCGCGTATCCAGCGCCAGCCGCTCGCTTGGCTGGAAGCGGAAGCCGGCTCCGTCATCGGCCCATTCGAACGTCCCGGTGACGGGCGTGCCGACGGTTTCGCCGGCGGGCACGAGCTGGAAGGCCGCCTCCGTGCGGGCGCGATCCATCGGCATGTTGAAACGCACCTGAACGGCGCGCTCCAGGCGGACGCCGGTCTCATTCGGCTGCGGCACGATCTCGGTGATCTGGGGGGCGGTGGTGGTGAACGACCAGCTCACCGGTGCATCGATGTTGGTGCCGTCGAGCGCGGTCAATGCCGGATCGACGCTCACCGTGTAGGTCGTGCCGCCCGCCAGGGCGGGGTCGGGTCGGAACAGATAAATGGCGCTGTTGAGCCACTCCCCTGTGCCGCTGGCCTCTGGTTGGATGCGCAGCGGATCGGGCAGATCGCCCATCGTCTCGACCGCCGTCAGCGGCACGACCGGCCGGTTGAAAATGACGACGATGGCGCTGTCGGTGCCGGCATCGCGGCTGCCCGCGGAGGGCAGGGTCTCGATCACCTGCAGAGCGTTCGCGTCGGGAGTCTCCTGTGCGGAGACGGAGGTGCCCAGCGTCAGCAGGGCGATCAGTACGGCGAAAACGATGCGCGGCATGGAAACCCCCTTGGCGTCTTGCCAACACAACTGACTCCATTATAGTCCAGTTGGATGCGCCTGCGGACATCGGCAGTCGGTCGTGGGGATGCCGTCGTCTGGCAGCGTGGGGGATGCTAGAGGAGGCTGGCGCAGCGGCCGGGGGCGGAACCTTCATTCCGCCCTCACGCGCGCCTGCGCTTACTGGCCGGGCCTCGGGGGCAGATCGGGCGGCGGGACATCGAGCGCGATCGCCTGCTGGATCAGATCGCGCAGGGCGGGTTCCGGCAGCGCACCCGGCTGGTTGAAGATGATCGTCCGGTTCTTGATGATCATCAGGTTGGGGATGCTTTGGATGCGGAAGGTGGCCGAAAGGCGCGGATTGGCATCGACATCGACCTTTGCGATCTTGATCTGCCCGGCGAATTCTTTTGCCAGTTTGTCCAAGATCGGCGCGACCATGCGGCAGGGACCGCACCAGGCCGCCCAGAAATCGATCATGACCGGCAGCTCGCTGCTGGCCTCCAGCACCTCCCGCTCGAAGGTCGAGTCGGTCACGTTGACCGGCTTGTCGACCGCGAGCACGGGCGCGGGCATGGCCGATGTCTCTTGCAGCTCGTCGTCGCTCGGGATGGGGCGATTGGGGTCGTTATCGCGCGCGGCCTGCACCATCTCCAGCGCCAGCGACAGGTCGGCTCCCCATGGCTTGGGACGGCGCGCGACCTGTTCACCGCAGTACCATGCGATCAGCACCGGCTTGTCGCCGACCTGGAAGCGTTCTGCCGCCAGCGGGTTGCGGCTGGCATCGATGGTGGCGAAGACGACGCCGCGTTTTTCGCCAGCCAGCTTCTGAAAGTTGGTTTTCAAGTCACCGCGCAGGCCTTCGCCGGTCGTAAACAGGATCAAGGCGGGGCGTTCGCCGTTCAATACAGTATCCAGGTTGCTGTCGGTCAGTTCGGTCACATGGCTCATAGTATCGGTTTGCTCCATCCAGGCAGCCGCCAGCCTCACACGCTGGCTCATCGCTTGCTCAGACGTCGTGAGATGTCGAGTCCTTACCATCGCCGCAGCGGGCGATCTCCTGGGCGTACTCGCCGTTTGGGAGATGGAGGGCGAAGGCTGTGGGGTGGTCTGGCCGGACTCGGCGACACCGGGTGCATGCCGGTCTTGATGCTGCAGCCCCACCCGCCGAGAGTGCATTCGGGTTTGGGGGCAGCGGATGCCCCCTGGATCGTCCCCCGTAGGCACGAGGCCTGCCTCGTCTTCCGATGGGCGATTTGACCTGCCAGCGCCGGCGAGTAAACTCACCGGCTGCGCGGCCGCTCGTCCACTGAGGGGACGAGAAAGATCTTCCACCAGGGCCGGAGCGCCTTCAGCGCGCTTGCGCAGCCCGGCCGAGACGTTTGCGCGCTCGGCGAGGCAAACGCGCCCCGAGATCCATATGCACCCGCCCACGCATCCCGTTTGCACATGGGGGCTGTGGTACTATAATCACCTGGGTTCAGAACGTTCTCTGGCTGGGGCACCGCGCCCAGCCGCGCCAAAAAGCTTCTTTCAACCGTAGATTTCGACTCTGTCAACGCAAAGCACCTGGGGAGGGGGCGATGGCGCTGCGCGAACGGATCTTCCGCACTCCCAGCCGCGATACGGCTCTCATCAGCCTCAGCGATATCATCGTGCTGCTGCTGATCGCTGCGATCCTGTATCTTGGTCTTCAGCTCGCGGTCGGCACGCCGGAGGTCATCCAAGGGCCAGAGATCAGCTTGGAACCGGCGGCGCTGCCCTATTACATGCTGCTTTCGACCGGGCGTATGCTGGCGGCATACGTCTTGTCGCTGACGTTTTCGGTCGCCTATGGCTACGCCGCCGCGCGCAGCAAGAGCGCCGAGCGCTGGCTGATGCCGGTGCTCGACATCTTGCAGTCGGTGCCGATCTTGTCCTTCCTGCCGGTCGTGCTGCTCAGCTTGACGGCGATCCTGCCGCAGTCGGTCGCGATCGAGCTGGCCGCCATCGTCTTGATCTTCACCAGCCAGGCCTGGAACCTGACCTTCAGCTTCTACCAATCGATGCGCACGCTCCCGACCGAATACCGCGAGGCGGCGGCGGTCTTTCGCTTCAGCCCCTGGCTGCGGCTCAAGCAGGTCGAGCTTCCATTCGCCTCGACCGGGCTGATCTGGAACAGCGTCATGTCGTGGGCGGGCGGCTGGTTTTTCCTGATGGCAGCGGAGATCTTCACGCTCGGCGCGCGCGATTTTCGACTGCCCGGTTTGGGCGCTTACCTGCAGACGGCGGCATCGCAGGGAGACATACCGGCGCTGCTCTTCGGCATCGGCACGCTGATACTCGTCATCATCCTGCTCGACCAGTTGGTCTGGCAGCCGCTGCTGGCTTGGGCCGAGCGTTTCAAGGTCTCACAGGTCAGTGCGGACAACCCGACGACCTCCTGGTTCCTGAACAGTCTGCGCCGTTCGGAGCTGGCGAATACCCTCCACAAAGCTGTGCTGGTGCGGATCGACCGGTGGCTCGACCGTCTGCTCAACCGCCCGCCGAAGCGGGTGCCGAGTCTGGAAACATCGGACAGCGATCGGCGCACCCTCTTGAGTTGGGTCATCCTGGCGCTGGTCGGCGTCGTCATGGCCTACGGATCGATCCAAGCGGCGCAGCTCCTGCTGACGCTGCCCCTATCCGCTTGGGTCGATATCGCCGTCGGTGCCGTCGCGACCCTGCTGCGGGTGACGGTCGCGGTGGCGATCGCGCTGGCGTGGACGATCCCGGTCGGCGTTTTGATCGGCACCAATCCGCGCGCGGCCAGCATCTTGCAGCCGGTCGTGCAGATCGCGGCGTCGATCCCGGCCACCGCCTTGTTCCCAGTGCTGCTGCTGGGTTTGTTGAGCCTCCCAGCGGGCGCGAACATCGCGGCCATCCTGCTGATGCTGCTCGGCACGCAGTGGTATCTGCTGTTCAACGTGATCGCGGGCGCGTCCGCCATCCCGCAGGATTTGCAGTTCACCAGCGATCTGCTGCAGCTCAAGCGCTGGCGGCGCTGGCGCACGCTCATCCTGCCGGCGCTGTTTCCCTACGTCATCACCGGCTTAATCACCGCCAGCGGCGGGGCCTGGAATGCCAGCATCGTGGCGGAATTCACCGAGTTCGGCGGCAGCATCAGCCGGGTGACGGGGCTGGGAGCCGAGATCACCGCCGCGACCGCCGAAGGCAATTACGCGCTTCTGTTGGCCTCCACCTTGACGATGATCGTCTTGGTCGTCAGCATCAACCGCCTGGTGTGGCGGCGGCTGTATCGCATCGCCGAATACCGCTACCGCATGGATCAGTGACCTTCTGGGAGCACGCGCTATGCAAGACAAACCCCTGCTTCGATTGGATCGTGTATCGAAGACGTACGGCCGCGGTGACCGCAAGTTCACCGCCGTCAAGGACATCAACCTGACGATGCATGAGGGCGAGTTCGTGGCGCTCTTGGGGCCGTCCGGCTGTGGCAAGAGCACGCTGCTGCGCATGATCACCGGGCTGATCGCACCGTCCGAAGGCACCATTTACTATCGCGGCGTGCCCGTCAACGGGATCAATCCGTACTCGACGATGGTGTTTCAGAGTTTCGCCCTCTACCCTTGGCTGACGGTGCTGGAGAACGTCGCGCTCGCGCTGGAAGCCCGCGGCGACAATTCGCCCCAACGCCTTGTACGGGCTGAGGAGCTGGTCGATCTGGTCGGCTTGGACGGCTTCGAAAGCGCGTACCCGCGCGAACTCTCCGGCGGCATGCGCCAGAAAGTGGGCTTCGCGCGCGCGCTGGCCGTCGAGCCGGAACTCCTGTGCCTCGACGAGCCGTTCAGCGCGCTCGATGTTCTCGGCGCCGAGGCGCTGCGCGGCGAGCTGATGGAGCTGTGGACAGGGGGGCGCTTGCCGTCCAAGGCCATCTTGATGGTCAGCCACAACATCGAAGAGGCGATCTCGATGGCCGACCGGGTGGTGGTCATGGGCAAGGAACCCGGCCACATCGTCACCGAAATCTCGATCGATCTGCCGCACCCGCGCACGCGCAAACTGGCCGCGTTCGAGACGCTGATCGACCGCATCTACAGCGCGATCGCGGGGCGCACGGAACCGGAGCAGAAAGAAGTCGGCACCGAACCCGGCAAGCCCGGCCCGACGCGCATCCTGCCGCAGTCGTCGGTCGAAGCTTTGGCCGGCATGCTCGAACAGATCAGCCAGGCCGACGGCAAGTACGACATCTACAAGCTGGAGGATGAACTCGGTGTCGAGATGATCGATGTCGTCCACACGATCGAGATGGCCGAGATCCTCGGCTTTGCCGTCGTCAGCGGCGGCGATATCCACATCACGCCGCTCGGCCAAGCGTTCGCCGAAGCCTCGATCTTGACGCGCAAAGAGCTGTTCGCCCAGCGCGCGCGGCGCCTGCCGATGATCCGCTGGATCATGCAGATGCTCGATGCATCGCCGGATAAAGAACTGCCCTGGAAAGTCTTCTACACCGCGCGGCTGCCCGAATTCCCCGACGAGATGGCCGAGCGCCAGCTCGATCTCGCCATCGATTGGGGGCGCTACGCGGAGCTGATCGACTACGATGATCGCAATGAACTGCTCAGCCTGCCGGTGCCCGAAAGCCGCGCTGCCGCCGCTGCCGCCGGCTGACGTGGACGGCGGCGCGGGGGAAGATCGAGATGCGCCCGCGCCGCCGTCGATCGCCGAATGCTCAGCCCAGTTTTGCGGCCAGATCGCGCGACCAGCGGCGGATGGCGTCCCAGTCGCGGTGATCGCCCTCGGTGAACAGTCCGAGCCGAACGGCCCAACGCATGAACGGATCTTCGCGCACTTCCGCCGGCATCATGTGTTCGAAATCGACGACGCCGGCG
>CAYTME010000168.1:7805-9000 GCA_964438415.1 uncultured Pleurocapsa sp.
AGAAACCCTCGCTCACCGGGTCGATCAGCGCGCGCACCGGCTCCATGAACGCTTGGGCCGATGCGCGCAGGAAGGCCGGGCGCAGACTCATCGTCATGCAGACCAAGAAAGCCGCGCACGGTTTCTGCGCGAGCTGGTCGCGCTGCGCGCTCAGAAATGCCATTGCTTCCGGCAGCCACTGCGAGTCTTGAACGGCGCTGCCGACGACGACTGCGCGGTACGGCGTCAGATCGGTGACGGCCTGCACCGGCAGCACCTCGACCGCAAGACCCGCCTCGGCCAGCGTTCTGCCGATGGCCTCAGCGATCTCGGCGGTCGATCCGCCCCGGCTGGCATAAGTGACGAGGATCGTACCGGACATGGCTGCACCTCCTGGTGCTCTGAAAGCGGTCATGACGCACCCCGTGACGCTCGGCCTGCCCGATGGGTCAGCAGGTAGGCATCGAAGACCGCCCACAGCCAGAAGGCGAGGCTCCAGGCCGCCGAAACGTCGTGGACGATCCGCGGTATCCAGTATGCCCATAGGGTGACCTCGTCGGGCGGCGCGAGTTGATAGCCGGGATTCGCCAGCGCGATCAGCGGCAGGATGAGGATGTTCAGGTTGGCGATCACGATCGCGCCGAACAGGATCGCTGCACCGCGTGGGTGATCGCCGCCGTACATCTGTCCCAAACCCGGCGCGACCAGAGACAGCAGGGGACTGCGTTTCATGGCCGTGACCTCTCGTTTACGGCAAGGCGGTCACGGCGTGTACTGCGCATGCGCGGGCGCAGGACGCAGCGACAGGTAGGCCAGCGCGAGCAGCAGCACGAACTGCACGACGCGGAGGGCGATGCCCCAGAATTCGTAGCTGGGCGTGCGCTGGTCCGCCACGTTGAAATAGGTCAAGATGACGAAGATTTGCAGTGCCGCGCCCAACACCCAGAGCAGCCGCCGGTCGAAGCCGACCAGCAGCAGCGCGCCGAGCGCGTAGGCCGCGCCCGCGTACAGCCCGAAGACCTGGGCAGGGGCGTCGTCGATAACGCTGATGACGTTGAACCCGATCAGGAAGTAGATGACGGCGGTCACGGCAGCCAGCGCGGCGGCGGCGTGGCGCAGCGTGCGGCGCTGTGCGCGGGCACGGCGGGCGCTGTTCAGCCGTTCCTCATAGTGGGAGAGGAGCCAGCGTTCCGACTGGCGCTCCAGGTCGTTCATA
>CAYTME010000169.1:0-2680 GCA_964438415.1 uncultured Pleurocapsa sp.
CCCATGGTCGACTGGTGGTCGATCGCCCGGTAGGTGACCGGGCCGAAGGGCGAGCTGAGCTTCAGCGTTCACCCGGAGATCAAGGTCAAACAGGAAGACGGCGTGCTGCTGGTGGAGCGCCCCAGCGACGCCCGCCAGCATCGCGCTTTGCACGGCCTCACCCGCGCGCTGGTCGCCAACATGGTGACGGGCGTCTCCGACGGTTTCGAGAAAGCGCTGGTGATCGAGGGCGTGGGCTACAGCAGCGAGATGCGCGGGAACGACCTGGTGATGAAACTGGGCTACTCGCACGAGATCGTTGTCCCGCCGCCCGCTGGCATCAGCTTCGCCGTCGAGGAACGCGGGCGCCTGGTGCGTGTGAGCGGCATTGACAAACAGGCGGTCGGCCAGGTGGCGGCCAACATCCGCGAACTGCGTCCGCCGGAGCCATACAAGGGTAAAGGCGTGCGCTACGCCGACGAGCGCGTCCGCCGTAAAGCGGGCAAGACAGGTAAGTAAGGCAGGTTTGTGCTATGACCAGTGCAACGAAGAAAAAGTACCTGAGCCGCAAGCAGCGCCAGCGCCGCGTGCGCTACCGCGTGAGCGGCACAGCCGAGCGCCCGCGCCTCAACATTTACCGCAGCCTGACGAATATCTACGCGCAGGTGATTGACGACGGCCAGGGCCACACCCTGGTGGCGGCCTCCACGCTGGACAAAGAGGTGGCCGCGCAGGCCGCCGGCAAGTCCAAGCTGGAAGCGGCGAAGATCGTCGGCAAAGTGGTGGGCGAACGCGCCAAGCAGGCCGGCATCGAGAAAGTGGTGTTCGACCGGGGCGGCTTCAAGTATCATGGCCGGGTCGCGGCAGTGGCCGAAGGCGCGCGCGAAGCTGGCCTGGACTTCTAGGGGTGGAGCAGATAGATGGCAGATAGACGACGGGAACCCCGGCGCGACGAAGAGCGCGAAGAACTCGACGAGCGCGTGGTAGACATCAAGCGCGTCGCCAAGGTTATCAAGGGCGGGCGGCGCTTCGCCTTCCGCACCGTGGTGATTGTGGGCGACAACAACGGGCGTGTGGGCGTGGGCGTGGGCAAAGCGCGCGGCGTCCCCGACAGCATCCGCAAAGGCCGCGAGCGCGCCCGCCGCAACATGGAGAAAGTGGCGCTGTCCGGCACCACCATTCCGTACCCGGTCACGGCCCGCTATGGCGGCGCGGTGGTGATGCTCAAGCCGGCCTCGCCCGGCACGGGCGTGATCGCTGGCGGCAGCGTGCGCGCCGTGCTGGAAGCGGCAGGCGTGCGCGACATCCTGACCAAGAGCCAGGGCAGCAACAACCTGCTCAACGTGGCGATGGCGACGCTGACCGCGCTCGAAATGCTGCGCAGCCCTGAACAGTTGGCGGCCATGCGCGGCAAGTCGGTCGATGAGGTGCGCCCCTTCTGGGAGCGCGCACGGAAGACGGAGACGGTGAATGAGTAAGTCGAAGACGGTCAAGGTGACCTTGGTGCGCAGCCCGATCGGCTTCGCCAAAGACCAGAAGGCGACCGTCCGCGCGCTCGGTCTGCGCAAGATGCACCAGACGGTTGAACACAATGACACGCCGGCCATTCGCGGCATGATCTTCAAGGTTCAACACCTGGTCAAGGTGGAGGAGGCGTAGGCATGAAGCTGCATGAATTGAAGCCTGTGCCCGGTTCTGTCACACGCAAGACCCGCGTTGGCCGCGGTATCGCCGCCGGCAAAGGCAAGACCGCCGGCCGCGGCACTAAAGGCCAGGGGGCGCGTGGGCGCATGAAGCGCGCCTATTTTGAAGGCGGTCAGCTCTCACTGGTGCGCCGTCTGCCTTTTCGGCGCGGCTTCACCAATATCTTCAAGATTCACTATCAAGAGGTGAATGTCGAAGACTTGGAGCAGTTCGACGCCGGCACTGAAGTGACGCCGGAGCTGCTGAGCGCCAGCCGGTTGATCCGCGATGCGGAGACGCCGGTCGTCATTCTGGGCGGTGGTGAGCTGACCAAGAAGCTCTCGGTCAAGGCGCACCGCTTCTCAAAGAGCGCCGCGCAGAAGATCGCCGATGCTGGCGGCACGACCGAAGTGCTGCCGCTTCTGCTGAAAGGCGCGCGGGCGACGGTCAAGAAGCTGACGAAAGCGCAGCTTGCCGCCATGAAAGCCAGCCAGCAGGCGTAGGACGGCGGGTGATTTGCCACAGCCCGGTGTCTTTCACGTCGGGCTGATGATCGAATGCCCCGTCATCGGGGCTTGTTTTTTGTCTTGACTGGCCGGCGGTCGCTCATCAGGCCGCGGCTTGCTATACTAAACGGCAGGCTGTGCGGAGTCGGCTCAGTCATTCACTTGGGGTCGTTGGAGAAGGAATTCGCGTATGCTTACGGCTCTCCGCAATGCATTCAGGCTGCCCGATCTGCGCAATAAGCTGCTGATCACGGGCCTGATACTGGTGATCTATCAGTTTGTCGCCCATGTGCCCGTGATCGGTGTCGATCGCGGCGCGCTGAGCCAACTGCTCAACAGCGAAGCCAGCGGTATTTTCAACGTCTTGAACCTGCTCAGCGGCGGCGCGCTGCAGAACTTCAGCATCATCGCCAACGGGGTGTACCCGTACATCACGGCGTCGATCATCTTGCAGGTCCTGATACCGTTGATCCCGCGCCTGGAGCAGCTTCAGCGTGAGCCGGGCGGCCGCG
>CAYTME010000169.1:2788-7827 GCA_964438415.1 uncultured Pleurocapsa sp.
GGACAGTCGATCATCCCCGGCTTCGGCGGCGACTTCTTGCTGACGATCACGGTCATCGTCACGATGACCGCGGGCACGATGTTCGCCGTCTGGCTGGGCAATCTGATCACACAGGATGGCATCGGCAACGGGTTGTCGATCATCATCTTTTCCGGCATCGTCGCGCGCACGCCCTCGAATCTGCAGCAGATGATGACCAGCTCGCCGCGACCGGAAGTCCATCTCGTCGTCTTCATCGTGCTGACCGTGCTCAGCGTGATCGGCGTCATCATCATTCAGGAAGCGGTGCGCCGCATCCCCGTGCAGTATGGCAAGCGCGTGCGCGGCAACAAGCAGTATGGCGGCGCGGCGACGCACATCCCGCTGCGTGTCAACCCGGTCGGCATGATCCCGCTCATCTTCGCGCAGTCGATCGTCGCCTTCCCAGCGTTGTTGGTCAACCTGTTCCCCGATGGCCCCGTAGGCCGCGCGATCACCGAGTCGTTTGGCCAGCAGCAGGGTTTGTTCTACTGGGGCTTCTACTTCGTATTGGTGGTCGGCTTCACCTTCATCTACTCCGAGGTCATGGTCGGCAACCAGAACTTGGCCGAAAACCTCCAGCGCAACGGCGGCTTCATCCCCGGCATCCGACCGGGCAAGAAGACTCAGGATTACATCGTGCGCGTGACACGGCGCATCGTGCTTGTCGGCGCGCTGTTCCTGGGCATCATCGCCATCGTGCCGGGCATCGTCGATTGGTTCAACCGGCTGTTCTTCCCCAATGAGGCGGTCTCCGGCGTGGCCGGGAATCCGGCGCTTGTCTTGAGCGGCTCGGCCTTGATCATCGTCGTCAGCGTTGTGACCGAGACGCTGCGCCAGATCGAAGCCCAGCTCGCCATGCGCAACTACGACCGCTACGTCCGCTGAGCCGAGATCGCTCTGCATGAGGGGAGAGGTCAGCCGCCTCTCCCCTCATGTATTTCGCAGCAAAAGGAAACGAAATGAGCCTTTATGTTATTTTGATGGGCGTGCAGGGAGCCGGCAAAGGTGAACAGGCGCGCTTCATCCAGGAAGCCTATGGGATACCGCAGGTTTCCACCGGCGATCTGTTCCGCGCCATGAAGACGCGCAGCGATCCGCTCGCCCAGCGCATTCAGCAGATCATGGCCGAGGGGCGTTTGATCGACGATGACACCACCAACGCCGTCGTCGAGGAACGGCTGGCACAGCCTGACGCGGCGCAGGGCGTCATCCTCGACGGCTACCCGCGCACGCCTGCGCAGGCCGTGTGGCTGCGCGACCATCTGCAGCAGAAGGGCGCAAAGGTGAACGCCGTGCTGCTGTTTGAACTCGATCTGTACACCGCCTTCAAACGGTCGTTCGGGCGCGTCAAGTCGGAGCAGAGCGGCCGTACATTCAATGTCTTTTACAACGCGGACGAAATCCGCGAGTGGCGTTTCGAGGAGCATGCCGAGAGGGCATTCCCACCGCGCCTGGTCGCTGTGCATCAAGATGGCGAGCTGCTGACACAGCGCGCCGACGATGCCAATGCCTTCGCCATCATCAAGCGCATCGATACGTTTTTGGAGACGACGGCGCCGCTGATCGCCTACTACGAGCGCGAAAATCCGCAGGCGCTGGTGCGTATCGATGCCAGCCGCTCCATTGCCGAGGTCAACGAGCTGGTGCGTGCCGCCATCGACGCACGCAGGTGACGTTGATCCGAACGACAGCCCCGGGCGGAGGGCGCGGGATCCGTCCCGATCTCCGCTCCGTGTGAATGTCAGAATAGGCACCCGTCATGAATGCGCGAGACGAAGCCGTCGTCCTCCACCTGAAAACCCCCGATGAGATCGCTATCATGCGCGAAGCGGGGCGCATCGTGGCGCGGGCGCACCAGGCGATGCGCGAGGCGCTGCGCCCTGGCATCAGCACGGCGGAGCTGGATCGCATCGCTGAGACGGTCATCCGCGATCACGGCGCGATCCCTACCTTTATCGGCGTGCCCAAGCAGGATGCGCCCAGCTTTCCAGCCAGCATTACGGCGTCGGTCAATGAGGAGCTGGTGCACGGCATCCCGTCGCCCACGCGCATCTTGAAAGAAGGCGACATCATCAGCTTGGATACCGCCTGCACCTATCAGGGCTTTGTGGGCGATGCAGCCTACACCTACGCCATTGAACCCGTGCCGGCGGCGGTCAAGCGCCTGCTGGAAGTGGGGGAAGGCGCGCTCTACGCTGCGATCCAGGCGTCCGTCATCCCCAACGAGACGCGCGATGTCGCGCTGGCGACGCAGCGATACGCTGAGCGGCACGGCTACAGCGTCGCGCGCGAGTACACCGGGCACGGCGTGGGCCGGCGCATGTGGGAAGAACCGCAAGTGCCCAATTGGTGGCCGAGCAGCGCCAAGCGGCGCGGCTTCGTCAGCGTACCGCTGCAGGTGGGCATGACCTATGCCATCGAGCCGATGGTGATCGCGGGGCGTCCCGACCTGAAAGAGCTGGACGACAAGTGGACGGTCGTTACGCGCGACCGCTCGCTGTGCACCCATTTCGAACACACGATCGCCATCACCGAGGGTGCACCGGTCATCCTCACGCTGCCATGACGCGTCGTCGACTGTCTGTCCCGATTTGGCCGAGGATGGCATTATAGAAAGATTGCGCGCTCGATCAAGAAGTGGTATTTTCTCACCGTCGGCTAAGCTTCAGGCAGCAGTGTCCCTGCTCGCAAGCCACTTGGAACAGCTTACGGAGGATTTCGATGAAAAAGGCTCTCTTGTTTGTGCTTTTGATCGCGCTGTGCACGGCCGCGTTAGGCGGCGTCGTAGGTGCGCAGGACGGTAGGAAGGTGCTTGTCACCGGTCGGCAGATGGGTTCGAGCGATATTCCGACTATCGATCCCGCACTGGCCGAGGATGTGCCGTCGGTGCAGATCATCGATCAGATTTTCGTCGGGCTGGGCCGCATCAATGAGGAGACGAGCGCTGTCGAACCCGGTGTTGCGACATGGACGACCTCGGAGGATGGGACCGTCCTGACCTATTCGATCATGCCGGAAGTGCCGTGGGTGCGCTACAACGCCGCCAGCGGCCAGGTCGAACAGGTGATGGATGAAAGCGGCAGTCCCCGCTACGTGACGGCGCAGGACTTCGCCTACGGCATCTTGCGCAGTCTGGCTCCAGAGACGGCCGCGCCCTACGGCGGTGTGCTGGCCCCGTGGATCGCGGGCGGTGTTGCCTACAACGCCGGCGAAGCGGATGCCGACTCGGTCGGCGTGCGCGTGGTCGATACCTACACTCTCGAAATCACCGCTGGCCAGCCGTCGGCTGTGACCGAGCTGGTGCTCGCATCGCTGTGGCTGGTCAATGCGCAGCCGCAGTGGGTGATCGACGAGCAGGCTGAGTTCTGGATCGACCCGGAGAACATCAATACGTACGGGCCGTTCGCGCTCAAAGAATGGGTGCGCGGCGATGGCGGCAGCTTGACCATGGTCAAGAATCCTTTCTGGCCTGGCACCGACAATATCCCGGTGCCCGCTCTCGACGAAGTCCAGTTCCGCTTCCTCGATCCAGCCGTCCAGCTCACCGAGTTCGAAGCGGGCACGCTCGATGTGGCGGAATTCCCCGGTTTCGAGCTGCCGCGCGTGCTCGCCAGCCCGACATTGAGCGCCGCGTACTTCACCGGCCCGGGCACCTGCACCTACTACTACGGGTTCAATGTCGAGCGCAAGCCGTTCGATGACGTGCGCGCCCGCCGCGCCTTCTCGATGGCGATCGACCGTGATGCAATCACGCAGAACGTGCTCGGTTCTGGCGAGATTCCGGCCAATCTATGGACGCTGCCGACGCTCAATGCCGCGCCCACCTCGGAGCAGTTCCCAGAGCTGGGCATCTTCAGCGATGCTGACGCGGCGCGCGAGCTGTGGAATGAATATCTGGCCGATACCGGCCAATCGGCCAGCGATTTCAACCTGACGCTCTTCCACAATGAAAGCTCACTCCACGCCCGCATCGCGCAGGCGGTTCAGCAGATGTGGGCGGAGACGCTCGGCGTGACCGTGGCCATCACCACGGCCGATTTCGCCACCTATCTGGATACCCGCGGCAACTACGATGTCTTCCGGGCTGCCTGGTGCTTCGACTATCCCGATGCGCACAACTTCCACTATGATGTGCCGTTCCACAGTGACCTGCTGTCCGAAAACGACACACACTGGGCCAACGCGGAATACGATGCGCTGATCGATGCCGCGTTCGTCGCCGAGACGCTGGAAGAACGCATCGAGCTGTACGCCCAGGCCGATAACATCCTCGTCAATACCGAGGCCGCCATCGCGCCGATCTACTACTACGTCACGCGTGACCTGACGCAGCCGTATGTGACGCGCACACACTCGTTCATCACCCGCGAACGCTACGAGAAGTGGGATATCAACCGCTGAGCAGCGCTTCGCCCGATCGCACGATGTCATTCTGCTGTGGGGGCGGCAGCCTTTGCTGCCCTCACAGGCGCCAGAATTGCACTTCGGTTTCAGTAAAGAGGGCGGGGCCGCAGCGAGCGAGTTGTCCCGCCCCTTCTCTTTTTTTACCGGAAGCAGGCGCTCGCCTTGCTGCGGTCAATGAAGCGTGGTTTATATGACACAGTTCATCGTTCGTCGCCTGCTTTGGATGTTCTTGGTGCTGTTCGTCGTCTCGGCGATCACCTTCGTGCTGCTGCGCGCGGTGCCCGGCGGGCCGTTCAATACCGAGCGCGGTGTTCCCGAACCGATCCAGCGTGCCCTGGAAGAGAAATTCAATCTGACCGGGCCGCTGCACGAGCAGTATCTCAAGTATGTGGGCGATATCGTGGTGCCGCGCATCACCGGCAGCGAATTCAGGCGCACGCTGACGAACGACTATTTGATCAATATCCCGCTCACATTCTTGGGCGAGGACACCTATCTGCGCTGGATGAATTTCGGGCCGTCGCTGCGAGTGCGCAGTCGGACGGTCAACCAGCTCTTTTTGGAGAATCTGCCGGTGTCCTTCCAGCTCGGTCTGGCCGCGCTGGTCGTCGCCA
>CAYTME010000169.1:7837-8974 GCA_964438415.1 uncultured Pleurocapsa sp.
GCGGCATCTTCGCTCCGCATTCGGGGCAAAACTTCGGCGTGCCTTCGGGCGTGATCGCTGCGCTCAACCGCAATTCTTGGCTCGACTACGTGAGTATGGGCGTCGCCATCGCGGGCGTTTCGATCTCGATCATCGTCAGCGCGCCGCTCTTGCAGTACCTCTTCGGTGTGCAGTGGAAGCTGCTTCCGGCGTCGGGCTGGGGCACGCTTCAGCACGCCATCTTGCCGTCGTTTGCGCTGGGCTTCACGTATTCGGCGCTGCTGGCGCGTCTCACCCGCGCCAGTGTGCTGCAGGTGCTCAATGAAGACTACATCCGCACCGCCCGCGCCAAGGGCCTGTCCGAGCGCGTGGTCGTCGTCCTGCACGCGCTCAAGAACGCGCTGATCCCGGTCGTAACGGTCATCGGCCCGCTCTTCGCGCTGCTGGTGACGGGCACGTTCGTCGCTGAGACGATCTTCGGCATCCCCGGCATGGGGCGCTACTTCGTCACCAGCGTCACCAACCGCGATTTCACGGTGGTCATGGGGACGATCCTGCTCTACGCGGGCTTCCTAGTACTGGCGAATCTGATGGTCGATATCGTCTATGCGTGGCTCGATCCGCGCATCCGCTTGAGTTGAGCAGGGGGCGAAAAAGATGACCGCTGTCGAGAGCGATCGAAACTTGCGCGGCGCGGGAGTTGCCAAGCTCGAGATGCACGTCAAGGGCGAAAGCCTGTGGATGAGCGCGTGGAAGCGCCTGCTGCGCAACCGCCTGGCCGTCATGGGGCTGATCATCATCCTAATCGCCGTGCTCGTCGCAGTCTTCGCCGATGTGATCGCGCTCAAGCCGTTCAACGTGACCGATTTCCCCAGCGGAGACAGCGCGCCTTTGTGGGTGACGCGCATCTTCACCAACATGGTGCCGGTCGAGGAAGGCGGCTATGTCAAGATCAACGACGCCTATCCGCTCGGCGCGGACAGCTTGGGCCGTGATCTCTTCAGCCGCATCGTCTACGGCACGCGCATCTCGCTGCTGGTGGCGTTCGCTGGGCCGATCTTCGCGCTCGCCGTCGGTCTGGTCGTCGGCTTGGCGGCCGGCTATTTCGGCGGCATCATCGACAACGTGCTCATGCGCATTGTCGATATCATGTACGCT
>CAYTME010000170.1:0-3208 GCA_964438415.1 uncultured Pleurocapsa sp.
GATGCCCTCAATGCCGTCGTGATCGCCCGCGCGTTCGCGGCTGCCGTTGACGACCTGCGCCAGCTTCTTATACAGAATGTCGACCAGCAGCGATGACTTGCCGCTGCCGCTGACGCCCGTGATGCAGACCAGCACGCCGAGCGGGAACTCAACGTCGATATTGCGCAGATTATTCTCGCGCGCGCCGCGCACGAGGAGACGGTGTCCATTGCTGGCGCGCCGCCGCTCCGGCACGTCGATACGCAGCCTGCCGCTCAGGTATGCGCCGGTCAGGCTCTCCTCGACCTGCATGACTTGTTCAGGCGTCCCGGCGGCGACCACGCGCCCGCCGTGCTCGCCCGCACCGGGGCCGAGGTCGATCAGCCAGTCGGCGGTGCGCATCGTTTCCTCGTCGTGCTCGACCACCAGCAGCGTGTTGCCGATATCGCGCAGCTCCATCAATGTGTGGATGAGCTTGGCGTTGTCGCGCTGATGCAGGCCGATGCTCGGCTCATCGAGCACGTAGAGCACCCCAGTCAGCCGGCTGCCGATCTGCGTCGCCAGGCGGATGCGCTGGCCTTCGCCGCCGCTCAGTGTGGCCGCCGAACGCGCCAGGTTGAGGTAGTTCAAGCCGACGTTGTTGAGGAAACCGACGCGCGCCTCGATCTCGTTGAGGATTTGATGCGCGATCTCTTGTTCGATCGGTGCCAATGCTCCGTATTCGCCGCGCAGGCCGCGCACCCAATCGACCAGCTCGCTGACGGGCAGCATGGCGACATCGTGGATCGAGCGTCCAGCGACCGTGACTGCCAGCGCGTAAGGCTGCAGACGCTTGCCGCCGCATACGCTGCAGGGCACCTGCGTCATCTGCTCCTCGATCTTTTCGCGGATGTAATCGCTCTCGGTCTCGCGGTAGCGGCGCATCAAGTTGGGGATGACGCCTTCGAGCGTCGTCTGGTATTGGCGCTCGTAGCCGCCGCTGTTCACGTAGCGCACCGTCACCTTGCGCCCCTGTGTGCCGTAGAGGAAAACGTCCTGCTGCTCGCGCTTCAGCTCGCGCCAGGGTTTGTCAAGATCGACTCGGTATTCCCGTGCGACCGCCTGAATGATATTGCGCGTCCAGCCCTCGTCGTTCTCCAGGTTCCAGCCGCTGGCGACGATCGCGCCCTCGTTGATGCTCAAGTCTGGGTTCGGCACGATCAGATCGGGGTCGATCTCCAGACGAAAGCCGAGACCCTGGCATTCCGGACATGCCCCTTTCGGCGTATTGAAGCTGAACGAACGCGGCTCGATCTCGGGGATGCTGCCGTGTCCGTTGACACATGCGAGCAGCTCGCTGTAGAGCGTGTCGACCGGCGGGGCGGCGCTCAGGTTGCTGACGATCAGCACGCCTTCGCCCATCTTGAGCGCTGTCTCGATCGCCTCGGTCAGCCGCGTTTCGGCGTTGCGGGCATCCTCGCTGGTTGGGTCGTCGTAGCGGCGGATGATCAGGCGGTCGACGACGACCTCGATATTGTGGATGACGTAGCGGTCGATCTCGATCGTCTCGTCGAGGTCGCGTACCTCACCATCGACGCGCACACGGGCGAAACCCGCCTTACGCAGGTCTTCAAACACCTTCTCATGGGTGCCCTTGCGCCCTTTGATGACCGGCGCGAGCACCTGAATGCGCGTGCCATCGGGCAGCGCCGCCACCTCATCAACGATCTGCTGCGCGGTCTGCGCCTCGACCGGTTCCCCACAGACCGGGCAGTGCGGGATGCCGATGCGCGCGTAGAGCAGACGCAGATAATCGTAGATCTCCGTCACCGTGCCGACGGTCGATCGCGGATTGTGGCTGACGCTTTTCTGGTCGATCGAGACGGCTGGGCTGAGGCCTTCGATCTGATCGACATCGGGCTTTTCCATCAAACCCAAGAACTGGCGGGCGTAAGCGCTCAGGCTCTCGACGTAGCGGCGCTGCCCTTCTGCAAAGATCGTGTCGAACGCCAATGATGACTTGCCAGAGCCGGATAAACCGGTGATGACGACCAGACGGTTGCGTGGAATCTCGACATCGATATTCTTCAGATTGTGTTCGCGTGCGCCGCGCACGACGATCTTGTCCTGGGTCATGCAGAGTCTTCCCCAGTCGGTTATTGCGGACATCTGTTCGAGGATTATAGTCCCGCGCCAATGCGATGAGTAGACCGGCGATCAGGCCGGTGGCTCACTCATAAGTCTACCGATCAATGATGAGCAGCGCGTGAACTGTGATTGGCGCGAGTCAGTCGGGGATACACACATCCCAACGCCGGTGAGAGTGATGAGGCACAGACAGCCTGTGCAGGTCACCCTCCACCGGCGATGCAGCTCAGCTTTCGACACGCAGAGCAACGAATTCCAGCTCCAGCGTCACCTCGTCGCTGACATCGGTGACGAGCGGCGGCGTGCGCACGGTGATGCCGAAATCGGGATAGAGCACCTGCGCACGCACGAGTCCTTCGATGCGTGTCTCATCGACCAGCGTCACGCTCGCGCTGAAGGTCACCTCACGCGTCACGTTTTTGATCGTCAAGTCGCCCACGATCTCGAAATCGACCGTCTGGCCGATGGCGACCGGCGCTTCTGGCAGGCCTCTGAGCGCAGTCGGCGCGAAGGTGATGATCTCGTAAGTATCGGTCTGCAGGATCAGCCCGCGGATCGAGTCGTCACGGAATTCATTGTCCGTACGGAACGTGCGCGCGTTGATGGCGATCGTGCCGACCTGCGACGCCGGCGGATTGCCGAAATCGACGATCACATCGCCCGCAGCACGGCGGGTGGTCGCGGTCACCGTCGTCGGGTTTCCGCCCAGCACCTCATCGATCAAGAAGCGCACCTGAGACTGTTCCTGATCGATTCGATACAGCGCGCGCTGTGACGCGGCAGCCGCCGCCGGACTCGGGGTTGGCGTCGCAGGCGTCGGCGCGGCCAGGCCGCCCGCCAGCCGTTCGAGCTGGCTTTCGATGGCGCTCAGCCGCGCGTCAATTTGGTCGAGCTGGCCGGCAAGCTGGCTGTCCGGCGCGGGTGTCGGTACCGGGTCGCTCAGCGAAAGCGTCGGTGCGACGGCTTCGACCGGGGTGCTTTCCGCATCCAGCCTGCCCGTCGACCACAGCAAGCCGAGCACGCCCGCGCCAGCACCTAAGCCAAACGCGATCAGCATCAAGAAAGCAGTGATGACCGTTCGTCTCGACATGCATACACCTTT
>CAYTME010000170.1:3226-8289 GCA_964438415.1 uncultured Pleurocapsa sp.
CTGCTCACCCGATAATTGGCCAATACAGAAGGGGCGACCCCAACGGATCGCCCCGAAGCTTCACATCGGCAAGTGCTACATGCTTGGCACGCGGACGACCGCGCCGTTCTCACCGCCAATCGCGCCGGTGACGACGAAAATCTCGCCAGCGGCGTTTTGCGCCATACCGTAGGGGAACATCACCCCTTCCAGCACTGGTGTGATGCCCTCACTGCTGACCATGACCACACGACCCGGCCCCCAGCCGGCCCCCGGCGCGAAGACACCGAATTCGCTGGCGTAGATCGTGCCGTCATCGGTGACGAGCATGCCAGTGACCGCCGTCAGGCCGCTGAAGGTCTCGACCAACTCACCGTCGCGCCATTTCTCGATGCGCGATCCACCCTCTGGAAAGGGGAAGCCGGTCAGGAAGCCGACGTAGATGTTGCCCTCAGCGTCCGTTTCGACCGACGTCGGCACCGGGTTATCGCCCTCGAACGGCCAGGCTGCTGCGATCTGCACACCCGCTTCCGGTGTCCACGCCATCAGACAGTTGCAGCCGGCGTTGGCGATCAGCACCGTGCCATCCGCCGTGACTTCCAGATCGACCGGGTTCGACTGGCGGTTGGGATTTCCATCCGGATCGAGTGTCAGTTCCGGCGTCAGCAGATCGACAAAAGTCTTGATACGACCGGTCTCGCGGTCGAGTTCGACCAGCGCATGGGTGAACGGTATGCGGAAATCCGACGTCTCGCCCAACAGCACCCAGATCGACTCATCGGTGACATGGATGGCGTGCGCGCCCAGCGAGTTGCCCTCGCGGTAGCTGAGCAAACCGGTAACGACGACTGACCGTTCGCCGTCGGGTGAGACCATCGTGATCTGGCTCGACGCGCCGTAGGGCGTCTCATCTTGGGTCACGTAGGGACCGCCATTACCAGCTTCAGCCACATACAGATTGCCGGCACTGTCGAAGGCGATCCCGCGCGGATTGACCAAACCATCGACGACGACATCCATCGCGGCATCCTGCGCCAGCGCTGGCGCAGCCAGAGCGAGCACCAGCAGCGCCAGTGCCAGCGCGCTCGAGAAACGAGTACGGCTCATCGATCGAAACTCCTTGTTGCTAGGCAAGAACACAACATCTCAAGGTGAAGCTACTGCCTCACTAGTTGAATATACGGACGCGAGTCCGCTTCTAGATGTATGGAAGCTGAGCGAACGATGAGAATCCCATCGTCACGTAGTGCGCAGGCGCGTATGCGAGCCGTGGGGTGTCGGTCATAGCGAATGAGCGCGCTTTCGCGTACACTGGAGACACCGGATGCAATCGTCATGGCAGTCGTCCGGCACGAGGAGGTTTGCATGACTCTCGCAAAACGACGCCGCTGGCTGCGGCAGACGCGCTGGTTGGCGCTTTGGGTCGGGCTTCTGCTGCTGACCCCAGCGGTGTTTGCACAGGGTACAGTAGAAATCGAACTCGATGTACCAGTCAGCGACACATTGACGGCTGACACGCCGCTGCAAGTCTACGTTTTGAGCGCCGAAGCGAACGTGACATACATCGTTTCGCTCATTAACGAGTCTGAACTGGCCACCGATTTCGGCATCTTTGATGCTGCTGGTGCTGCGGTGCAGACAGAGTCCGGCGGCGGTTCGCCCAATCTCGTCGGTGGCTCGGCCTCTCTCAGGTTCACCGCACCCACCGGCGGCGACTACTTCGTCGTCATCAGCAGCGCAGCAGCCGCTGTGACTGGCGGCGAGATCGCCTACACACTTTCGGTGACAGTCGAGGATGCTGAGCCTGCGGTCGAGACGACCGCTGAACCGTCTGCCGACCAGACCCCGGTCGCCGCTGCGCCTGGCCAGATCGTCACCACTGCCGGCCTGACGTTCACGCTGTCGTGGAGCGCCTCGGCCGATCTCGATATCGAAATTCGCGACCCGGTGGGCGGCTCGCTTTACTGGCAGACGCCCTCCGTGCTGAGCGGCGGCAGCCTGGGCGCGAACGTCAACCAAGGCTGTGTCAATGTCGTCAGCGAAAACGCGACCGAAACCGCGACCTGGTCGCCAGGGGGTATACCCACCGGCAGCTATGAGATTCTGGTCTATTACCAACAGCCGTGTGCCGGCACCGCCCCCGTCAGCTTCACGGTCGATGTCAGGCTCGACGGCGATTCGCTGACCCCGATCAGCGGTACGGTCGCGCCTGGACAGGTCTACGCGGCCCGCGCCGTGATTCGCCAGGATCGTACTGCCGAAACGGCCGCCGGCGGGGTTGTCGAACTTGAGGCCCTGCCGTTTGCAGCGTCGGAAATGCTGGCCGTGGCCAGGCCGGTCTCCTTCGATGTGACGACCAGCGGGTTCATCGGCAATGATCAGCCGTTCCAGAGCTACCGCTTCGACGGCCAGGCCAACGAGATCGTCACCATCAGCACTACGGCGACGAGTGGCAGCCTCGATACCTACGTGGCCCTGCTCGACAGCCAGGGGCGGCTGATCGTCTTCAACGACGATCTCGGCCAGGGGATCACCGACTCGCTCATCAGCGGCGCGCTGCTGCCAACGACGGACAGCTACACGATCGTCGTCTCGCGCTACGCGAAAGACATCGGCGGCACTGAAGGTAGTTATGACCTGCTGGTCACGCAGCAGACCGCTAATCTGTCGCGCGAGTTTCTCAATCTGCCGGATGGTTCGCTCGAATTCCTGCTCTTGTGGAACACCGCCGCCGATGTGCAGCTTCTCGTGCGCGATCCGGCGGGCGACTCGGTCTTCGATGATGTGCCGCGAGTCCCCAGCGGTGGTCAGATCCTGGTGCAGGGCAATGTCAACTGCCGCGTCAGCGAAGGCACCCCGTTCTCGTACATCACCTGGCCGCTGGATCGTCAGCCGCGCCCCGGCGTCTATGAGATCGAAGTCTGGTTCCAGAGCACTTGCAACGACCCGACACCGGTCAACTTCAATCTGTACGTGACGTACAACGGACGCCAAGTGCTGCGCGCCACCGATACGCTGCGCGGCCCGATCTTCCGCGCCGATGCGCCGCCCATCCCCGGCGAACGCTACCTGACCAGTTTCACCCTCAACCCGGATGGCACAACCGTGCTCAGCGATGGCGGTATCATTCGCGGCCTGGAGACGCTCGACTACCGGCCTGAAATCGCCAGCGCGCCGGCTTTGGTCGCAGGGCAGGCCAGCGCCGGCAGCATCACGCAGGACAACAAGTTCGATGTCTACACGTACGAAGGGCGGGCGAACAGCGCAGTCACGATCGCGCTCAATGCCACCTCCGGCACGCTCGATACGACGCTCTATCTAGTCAGCCCCAGCGGCCAGTTGATCGCCGAAAACGACGATGCCATCCCCGGTGAAAACACGAACTCGCTCATCGCCGATTTCACCTTGCCAGAGACCGGTCGATACATTATCATCGTAACGCACTATGGTGCGCTCTTCGGCGGTACCACCGGTACATACACACTGACGCTCACTGAACTGAGTTAGAGCGGCAGGGATGACCCGACATGATGGGGCGACCAGCAGTGGGTCGCCCCGTTTTGTCTGTGCATTTTGTCGCCCGTAGGGAACGAACGACTTTATGAATCGACGCCTGCTGCCGCTGGGGCTGATCGTCCTGGCCTTCTTGCTCGCTTCGTGCGCACCTGCGCCCGAACTGCGCGACTCGACCCTGCTACAAGATGAGAGCCTGATCGACCGCAGCGGGGACTGTGAGGCTCCGTGCTGGCGCGGTATCGTTCCAGGCGAAACGCCGTGGCGCGATGCATTGACGCTCGTCGAGGATGACGCCACACTGACGAATCTTCAGCTTGAGCAGGTGCCGGACAGCGCAGCGATCGTCGCCGCTTTTCAGGGCGCTGGCTCCGAGCAGCCCTGCTGCCAACTGCTGACTCGCGAAGGAAACACCGTGGACGTGATCTTCCTGCGCATCGCCCCCAACATCAGCGTGCGCGATGTCATCGAGGCATGGGGCGAACCGCAGTATGCCCTGGGCAGCCCGTTTTCGGACGGGCAGGCGATCATGAACCTGATCTATTCCGATGTACCGATGGTGGTGGTCGCTTTCGTGGCTGGCACCGAGGGCAGCATCGTGCCGAGCAGCGAAGTCATCGGCGCATGGTATATGACCGCCTCAGACATGGAGCTGCTCGTCGGCACAACAGCGCTGCACTTCTGGGAGGGTTACGATGCCTTTTCGGCCTATGACGCTGAAGAGGGAACATACGATACGACACCCAGCATCACGCTGACGCCTATACCGTCGGCAACGCCCGCGCCGTGATGCTGCATTTCTTTGTGTTCAAAAGCTCGATCCAGGCGAGCTAATCGATACCGATCACCGGGTGCTCGCTGGCGCACCCCCTAGACGAGGACGAAGTGAGATGAGCGAAGAAACCAAGAACACCCCGGCTGAAGAAACAGCTGCACCGACCGACGCTGAAGTGACGGCCTTCGTTCCGGTGGCCCAGGCCAGCGCAGATGAGACGCCGGTCGCCGACGCCGAACCCGCAGTCGAGGCTGCGCCCGCTGACGCAGTGGAAGAAGCTGTCGCTGAGGTCGAGCCGGCGGCACAAGCTGCCGCCGAACCTGTGGCCGAGGCAGTTCCATCGGCGGCAGTACAGGTTAAGTCGATCAACGATCTGTCGGTCGGCATGGAGCTGACCGGGCGCGTCAAGAACATCGCGCTGTTCGGCGCTTTCCTCGATATCGGTGTCGGTCAAGATGCGCTGCTGCACATCTCACAGCTTGGCCGCGACGTGCGCAACGTCGAAGATGTCGTCCAGGTAGGGCAAACGCTGACGGTGTACGTGCTCAAAGTCGATCGAGAGCAGGGGCGCATCGCGCTTTCGCTTTCCAAGCCGGCGGCCATGTCGTGGGACACGCTGCGCCAGGGCATGGAGATCAGCGGCACGGTCGTCAAGATCGAGAATTACGGTGTCTTCGTCGATTTCGGGGCTGAACGCCCTGGCATGATCCATGTCTCCGAGCTGGCGAGCGGCTACGTGCGCTCTCCAGCGGATGTGGTTACGCTGGGCGAGACGATCACCGCCCGCGTGATCAAG
>CAYTME010000170.1:8325-8933 GCA_964438415.1 uncultured Pleurocapsa sp.
AGGCGATGCAGGAGAAGGTCGAAAAGATCGAGCCGGAGGAAGAACCCGCCGCGCCGCTGCCGACCGCCATGGAGCTGGCGCTGCGCCGCGCGATGCAGGACGACGATAAGGCAGCCCGCCGCCGCTCCTCGCAGGAGAAATATGAGCGCCGCGAGCGCCGCGAACGCGATATGGAAGATATCATCTCGCGCACGCTGCGCCAGCACCACAAATAGCACAACACCTCTGCTGCTCTGGTCATCCAGCATCAGTATTCAACGAGCGGGGCGTTCTCAGGGACGCCCCGACGCGATCCTGCCGCTCGTGCTGCATCGGCCCGTTTGCGTCCGGCACTTGTAATGTTATACCAAATAAACAGCGTGAGGAGAGTGCCTGAGAGGTTGGTATGGTCGATATCCCCACTATTGCCCAGCTGGTCACCCGCGAAGCTTTCGAAGCTTTCACCGCCCTACCCGAAAACCAAGACCGCCGCTTCGAACTCATCGACGATGAGATCGTAGAGGATATGCCAACACACCTTCACCGACTCATCTCCAAAGCCCTGCTCTTGGCGCTAGGGTCTGTCTGCAAACTACAAACACAGGACGATGGAAGCGAGCAGCAAGGTT
>CAYTME010000171.1:0-8858 GCA_964438415.1 uncultured Pleurocapsa sp.
GCCCGATCACGTCGGCTTCGACGAGGCTGCCGCCGCTGGTCTGGTCTACGTCACCGCCTGGCACTCGCTGATCACGCGCGGCGGTCTGCGCGCGGGGGAGAGCGTCCTGATCGTCGGCGCGGGCGGCGGCGTCAATACGGCCAGCTTGCAGATCGCCAAGCTGGCCGGCTGCCGCGCGATCGTCATCGGCAGCAGCCCGGAGAAGTGCGCCCAAGCGGCTGCGTTGGGCGCGGACGAGGTGATCGACCGCTCGCAGACGCCGAACTGGTCACGCGCGGTTTACGAGCTGACGGGTAAGCGCGGGGTCGATAACGTCGGCCAGGCGACGCTGTTCGACAGCATCCGCGCGGTGCGCCGCGGCGGGCGCATCTTGATCGTCGGCAATACCAGCGGGCCGAAATTCGAGCTGGATATCCGCTATCTGTTCAGCAAGCAGATCAGCTTGATCGGCAGCACGATGGGACCGCACGAGGATTACGCGCAGGCGATGCGGCTGGTCTTTGCGGGCAAGCTGAAACCGGTCATCGGCGCGCGGCTGCCGCTCGACCAAGTTGCGGAGGGGCATCGCCTGCTCGAGACGGGCGAGGTCTTCGGCAAGGTCGTCATCGAGATCGGCAGTTAGATGCGAAAAGAGGGGCATGGTGCCCCTCTTGATCATGAAACTGCCCGAGACTGGGGCGATACGCCATCACGTGCAGGTTTGGCTGCCGATCGTCCCGACGCCGACCAGGATGTCGCTGGCGTTGAACGCCTGCAGCGTCCCATTGGTCAACGTGTTGTGGTCGACACCTGGGAATTCGATGTTGAAGTACAGATAGTTTCCTGCGTTGAACGTCCCGGTGCTGGTGGCCGTGCCTTCGGTGAAGGTGAAGACGAGCCGTGTCGTGTCAATGGGGACACCCCCGAGGTTGAGCTGCGCCCAAGTGCCTGCGCCGTCAGTGAGCGGTAGCTTCATGGTATAGACGCAGAAGTTCAGTGAGGCGGTGACGGTGACCGGCTCGGGTGTGACTTCTGGCGTCGGCTCCGGTGTGACTTCCTGCGTGGGTTCGGGTGTGACTTCTTGTGTCGGCTCCGGTGTGACTTCCTGCGTGGGTTCGGGTGTGACTTCTTGTGTCGGCTCGGGCGTCACTTCTGGAGTGGGTTCGGGGGTGACTTCTTGTGTCGGCTCGGGCGTCACTTCCTGCGTCGGTTCGGGTGTGACTTCTTGTGTCGGCTCGGGTGTCACGGCCGTTGAGGTGCTGATCGCGCTGGCTGGTGGCAGCGGACGGCGGCACATCTCAGGGATCTGCTGAAGCACCAATTCGCCGCGATCGATGGCGGCGCGATACCAGCCGCAGGTGTAGTACCAGTTGCGGATCCAGGGGTCTTCATCTGCACAGCGGCCGTCTCCCCAGCGTTCTGGATTGAAGCACCAGTTCTCTTCTGGGTCTTCGACTGCGCCGGCGAAGCCCACATATAAGATGAGCGCAGCGCCGATGACCAGGATCAGCCAAAGGACAACGGACGAGTGTTTTTGTGGCTGCATTGTTTGTACCTTTCACTCATGCGGCCTTCTAAATCCTATTGTTAAAAACTGGCCTAAAAATTGGCTAAAAATCAGCTTTTTTGTGAGCAAAGCCTTACATTTTGTCGTCTCTCGCCCTGTGTGTCCCTCACGCTGGTCTTGCCCGGTCGTCTCGTGAAAATATACAATTTCAGGTCAGCCTTGCGTGTTGACCTCGATTTTAGGCGTATGATGAGATGTGTGAAGCAATGACAAGGTGGGGACTGGGCACTATGAATGTCGAGGATGCGGATCGCTGTCTACGTGAGGCCGATCCAGCGTTGGTCGCGTTCTTGACGGAAAACATCGACTCGCTGCTCAAGTGGGATATCCTCCAGTTTTTCCACAACAACCCGCACGCCGCCGACACACCGACGCAGATCGCCCATGCGCTTGGGCGCGACCGCGAGTCGGTCGCACCGGCGTTGGCGTCGCTGGCGGCGTCGCGGCTGCTGCGCGAACGCACGGCCTCCGGCGCGACAGTTTATATGCTGACCGATGACGTGCAGCACCGGCGCGAGATCGCCGCGTTCATGCGCGCCTGTCACGATCCTCGCTTCCGACGCAGCGCCATCCTGCATGTGCTGCAGCGTGCGAGCGCCAGCCGCTGAGACGCTGCGTTGGTGGACACGATCTCGCTCAGTCAGCTTCTCATGCTCTACACCTGGTTCGGCTTGGCCGTCTTGGTGTTCTTTTTGATCCTGATCGCGCGCTTCTACGGGCGCTTCTCCGGAGACCGCACGCGCTATCTGCTGTTCATCCTGCCGCTCATCGGCTACGGCGCTGCCGCGGTGCGCTACGCCAGCATCGAGCGCAGTACGGACGATCTGGCGGGCGATCTGCTGGCGGCGGTGTCCGGCGTGCTGCTGATCATCCTGGTCGCGCGCCTGTATCACCTGATGACGGCGAACCGGAAGTGATGGTGCGATGATGGATCTGCTCGCGCTGGCGGATACGCTCAGCATTCTCGGCGTGGGCGGCGTTGCTGTCGCGATGGTCGTGCTCGGCCTGCTCAGCAAGCGCATGAGCGAGACGACGGGCGGCGATCCACACTACCGCTGGTTCTTCGCGGCGGCGCTGCTGCTGATCGTGAGCGCAGCGGCGCGTCTGGTCGGGCGCGCGGTCGGCACAGGCGGCGATGCCGACGTCGTCTGGGCGCTCCTCTACGATGGGCTGCCCGCGCTAGCGGTCACGATCGGTGTGCGCACCGCCTGGCACTATTGGAGCTGGATGCTGGCAGAGCGGGATTGAGGCGTGGGGGAGATGAGGTGCGTGACGCATGATGTGCGATCATGTCCGAGGTCGTAGGGGCAGATAATGGATGCTGCGCGATGCAGAATGCGTGATGCGGTGTACTTCCGTCCCTCCCACTATTGACAACGCAGTACACATCACTCATCACCTTACCCCATCGGCATGTAGTGCGCGGCGGCATAGCGCCCGCTGATGTGATGCCAGAGCTGGCGCTCGATATCGGTCAGCAGCGCGCTCGCGCCGAAGCGGAACAGGTCGGGGAACAGCCAGTCGTCGCCCAGCTCCTCTTTCATCAGGATTTGGTATTCAAGCGCCTGCTTGGCCGTGCGGATGCCGCCCGCCGGTTTGAAGCCGACCTTGTAACCCGTCTGCGCATAGTAGTCGCGGATGGCGCGCACCATGACCAAGCTGACTTCGAGCGTGGCGTTGACGCTCTCCTTGCCTGTGCTCGTCTTGATGAAATCCGCGCCGGCCATCATGCAGACGAGGCTGGCCATGCCGACTTGGCGCAGCGTGCCCAGCTCGCCTGTGGCCAAGATCGTCTTCATGTGCGCGTCGCCGCAGGCTTGGCGGAAGGTGCGCACCTCGTCGTACAGCGCGCCCCAGTTGCCCGTCAGCACATGTTCGCGCGTGATGACGATGTCGATCTCGTGCGCGCCCGCCGCGACCGATTCGCGGATCTCCTGCACGCGCAGCGGGAACGGGTTCAGACCCGCCGGGAAACCGGTCGAAACGACCGCGACGGGGATATCCGTGCCCTCCAGCGCGCGCAGTGCATCGGCCAAGCGCGCATGGTAGACGCAGACTGCGCCGACATGCAGCGATTCCTCAATGCCGAGCGCGGCCAGCATGTCCGGACGCACGGGCTGGCGCGCTTTGGCGCACAGCCGCTGGACATTGCTCGGCGTATCATCGCCGGCCAGCGTCGTCAAGTCGATGCAGGTGATGGCGCGCAGCAGCCAGCCGGCCTGCCAATCTTTCTTGACCGAGCGGCGTTTGCCCAGCGTGGCGGCGCGCCGTTCGACAGCGCTTCGGTTGACGCGCACGGCTTTGACCCATCCGAGGTCGAGCGGGATACCCGGGTTGCGTTCGTGGGCGGCTGGCCGGCCATGATCGGAGGTGCGGATGTCTGCGAGCGCCATCGGTCATCGTCCTTGCGGCTGGTGTCTCGAGTCGAATTATAGCGGGTTTCGGGGCTGTTCGGCGATCTGCGATCGGGGGTCAGGAGGGTGTATTGCCCTGTTCACGCCGCCGCGCTTGCAGCCACTCGTAGGCCTCGTCAAGCGTATCGACATGATACAGACTCGCGACCAACGCCGGCGCAATTCGCCCCCCGATCTCGATCAGCGCCTTGATGAACAGGGACGCGCTCACCACGAGGACGTACCGCTGGTTGGGCGGGCGGATGCTGCTGACGTAGCGCGTGGCGGAGAAGATGCTGCCGCCCACGTACTGCGCATCTTCCGCCGCCGTCACGATGATATCGACCGGATGATCGACCGTCCGCAGCAGGTCGGCACTGCGGCGGGCCGCCTCACGGTAGTCTGCCATGGTGAAATTCCCACGATAGACATGCTTAACGATCGTTCGAGCCTCATCATCCCAGCTCACTTCGACGGCCATATGTCTGTATCCGATCCTGTTCGCTCACTCAGCTCAGTCGGGCTTTCAATTCGACCGGATGCGAACCTGCACTTGTTTTGGCCACCCACCGCGATATCCACGAGCCTATCGACAGTAACAGATTGTAACACGATTGCGCGTTCTAATACATGTCGATGATTGTACGGGGTGATTATGCCTCTCAGCGCAGGGCGCTGGCGAAGCTCGCCAAGTCGCCGGCGGTGACTTCGCCGAACTTCTGCTGCCGCACCACGCCTTCGCCATCCAGCCCGAAAGTGACCGGGATGTTGAAGATACCGTAGCTGCTGCTGACTCGCAGGTCGAGATCGAGCAGGATCGGGATGCCCGTGATGCCGCGCTCGGCCAGCCAAGGAGCGACGACATCCGCCGTCTCGCCCAGATTGATCGCCAGGACGGGCAGGCTGTCTGGGCTGCGCACGTAGTCGGCGATGGCCGGCAGCTCGCGCTCGCAGGGGATGCACCACGTCGCCCAGAAGTTGAGCAGCACGGGCTGACCCTCGAAATCCTCCAGCCGGATCGTGCTGCCATCGAGCGCAGGCAGCGTGAACGGGATCGCGCCGCTGGCCGCGCGCGCATTTTCCGCTGTCGATGGGGGCAGGGTGACGGGGCGCGGCGTCGGCGGTGGGGCTGCGGCCTGCGGCTGCGCGCCGACGATCATGAAGATCGCGGCGGCCAGACCCGCGAGGGGAAAGATGAGCAGGATCAGCAGCGGCGACGGCGCGCGTGGACGTTGGGGTGTTTTTGGGATCATGGTTACAATACAGCGTCGATCGATGGATGTGTTCGCATATTATACTGCGCTTCGGCGCGCTGTTCGCTGCCGACGACATGAGAGACCGCTGCCGCACGATCTGTCACATGGTGCCGTGGGTCACCGAGTGGAGTCAGGGACGATCAGAACGTTCGCAGCAGCGCAGGGCATCGGTCTCCGGTAGGTGCAGGAGATCGAGATGACGGCTCCGGTCTGGGTTTGGATGCTGCTCGCAATTTGGGCGCTGCTGCTGTTTGGCGGTGCGGTGTTCGGCCGGTGGAACGCCGAGCGCATCCATCGAATGCCGACGTGGGCGCGCATGGCCTCGTCCCTAACACTGGTCGGGCTGGCGTGGCTGCTCTCGGCGGCGGTGCGCGGCGGCGCGGCGGAGACCTACGGCCTGCTGATCGCCGTCGGTATGTCCCTCGGTTTTATCGGCGATCTGTTCATGGCCAGGCTGCTGCGTGTGCGCGAGCCTGTGCTCGGCGGCATCGCAGCGTTCGCGCTCGGCCACGTGGTCTACATTGCGGCGCTGCTCGGCATCGGCGATCGTCTCGCGCTCACCGATGCGGGGGCGCGCATAGGCGCGTGGCTGGGGCTGCTGATCGTCGGTGCAGTCTGTTGGTACGGGGTCGTCTGGCGCGGTGCGCGCACGGGGCAGCGGTCGGTGCTGCATGGGGCGGCGCTGCCCTACGCGCTGCTGCTCGGCAGCACGGCAGGGATCGGGCTGGGGCTGGCGCTGCAAGACAGCGCGTTTCTGCCGCTCGCGCTTGGCGGGCTGCTGTTCTTGGCCAGCGATCTGCTGCTGGCGGCTCAGCTCTTCAATGGGCTGCACTTCAGCGGCATCGGCGATGTCGTCTGGCTGACGTACGGCCCGGCGCAGATGCTGATCGTCACGTCTGTCCTGGCAGCGGCATAGGCTAGGGCAGTGCTTGGGCGGGAATGGCCGTCCGGTTACAATAGCCTGCGAAAACGGAGGATAGGCGTCTCATCCATGACCACGCACGGAGAACTTGAACACCGGACGGTGCGCACCAACACCATCGATCTGCATGTCGTCCAGTCTGGCTCGCCTGATGGCGAGCTGGTCATCCTGCTGCACGGCTTCCCCGAATTCTGGTACGGCTGGCGGCGGCAGATCCCGGCGCTGGCGGCGGCGGGCTTCCGCGTCTGGGCACCTGATCAGCGCGGCTACAATCTGAGCGAGAAGCCGGCCAGTCTCGACGCTTACAATCTCGACGAGCTGGCGCGCGATGTCGTCGGGCTGATCGACGCGGCTGGGCGCGAACAGGCTTACATCGTCGGCCATGACTGGGGCGCGGCGGTCGCTTGGTGGACGGCGATCCGCTATCCGCAGCGCGTGCGCAAGCTGGCCATCCTCAACGTGCCGCATCCCTCGGTCATGTTCAAGACGCTGCGCACCAATCCCGAACAGCTTTTCAAGAGCTGGTACATCTTCTTCTTCCAACTGCCCTGGCTGCCGGAGCGGATGCTGACGGCTGGCAGCGCCCGCGCCGCCGAGCTGCTCTTCAAGCGCACAGCCACACCCGGCGCGTTCAGCAGCGAAGATATCGCCGCTTATCGGGCAGCCTGGCAGCAGCCGGGGGCAGCGTCCGGGATGCTCAATTGGTATCGCGCGGTGGTGCAGCGGCGTCCCGCACCCGCGGACGACCCGCGCGTGCACATGCCGACGCTGATCTTGTGGGGCGTTCATGATGTCGCTCTGACGCGCGAGATGGCGCAGGCCAGCCTGCGCTACTGCGATGATGCCGAATTGATCTGGTTTCCGAATGCCACGCATTGGGTGCAGCACGATGAACCCGATAGCGTCAATCAGCACCTGCTTGAATTCCTGATCGGCGTGCCGCAGGCGCAGCGATAGACCTCAGGCCGTGTCGAAGCCGTGTACGCGGCACAGGCTGCGCGTCTCCTCGGTCAGCGCGGCGTACGCCTCCAGGCTGGCGGTCAATCCCGCGCTGCCGATGCCCGCGTGTCCCATCACACGCTGGATGCGGCTCTCGAAATCGGCTGGGCGCAGGCGGAACTTGCTCGCGCGTTTGAGCGCGCCTTGTTCGTTGAGCCAGTACTGCTCGTTGAGGGCGAAGAGCGCTTGGGTCAGGCAGGCGGCGCAGTGGAACAAGCAGCCGACGGTGTGCATGGCGTCGCCGCGCGCGGCGGACGCACGGCCCGTCTCGAGCGTGAAGGCTGCCTCCCACAAGCTGCCGCGGATCAAAGCCGCGCGCAGCGCGGGCGGGTATGGCAGCGCCAGCGCTTTGAGCGCGGCGATCCGTCCGTAAGGGTCGCTCAGCGGGCGGCAGGTCGCGATCTCGCTCAAGTAGATGTGGGTGTGGAAACCGTGCGGGTGACCGGGCTGGTAGTGGATGCGCGTGCGCCCAGCCGCGCAGTCGTCGATCGCCTGGCGCACCCGCGCCAGGTCGCGGTAGATCCAACCGACGCGTTGGCCGCGTATGATCAGCCAAGCGCCGCCGTTGAGCCACGGCCCCCAAGCGCCGAAGTCGGTCATCGCGCCGCCGCCACGGCGGTCATCGAGCTGCGCCGCCAGCGCGCGCAGATCGTCCACGGCGGGCGGCGACGCGGGATCGTAGTAGATGCCGAGATCGATATCGGACTGCGCGTCGCCGCCGCCCCCCCACGATCCGCCTAGGACGACTGCGCGCACGCCGGGGACTGCCGCCAACTGGTTGGCGGTCGGCTGCGCCAGTTCCATGACTGACGAATTCGCCTGCTGCATGGCCGGTACCCCCTTACCATGCCGTTATCGTACCCACAGCGCGGGTGGGAGTGCAACGGGTGCAGCAGGCCGCCGGTTCAAGACGCCGCGTCCATCCATTGGAGCAGAGGAGTCGATCCTTGTGCGTGTCAGTCCGCGTGCTTCATGACTTTCATAAGCTCCTCGACCATTGAGATGATGATGTCGTCCTCGCGTTGATCGATGAGCTTTCGGTGCCCTAACTCAGCAGCGAAATAGGTGAACAATCCTGGGGGGAGTTTGTCTTGCGACCGGCTGACGAACTGGAACTTTAACACCGTCTCGCCATGAGAAATGACCATGAGCAGCAGTCTGCCGTTCAGGATCTCGTGCTCGAAACGCTGCCAGTACTGCTGATTGCAGTGAGTGGTCGGCATCGGGACTGAGAAGACTTTCACCAGCTCATCTTCTTCCTGCCAGTCGAAGCAGTACAGCATCACGGTGCCGATCTCGTCGAGAGTCCACGGAAGCTTCGGGAGAGCTTCCATAGGAGCATCACGTTGGCGGAACGTTTCAATGTCTTGGATGATAAACCAGAGTCCATCAGAGCGGAACTTCCCGGCCATCGAGTGCATTCCTTTCTCACATGACTGCTGCTGGGGTGATCCCAGCCAAATGCAGGGGATGACCTCGATACGAGGTCGGGCGTAGGCCTCGCGGCAGGTGCCAGGAGCGGGCGTCTCCGGTGAGGAGGGAGAGGGATATCAGATTTTAAAGGTTCACGGTGGATCTTGAAGGGTCAAGGAAGAGCATGACAGAATGCAGCACTGCCGTCAAGATGGGAATCTTGGCAGCCGCCGCGCTGCCGATTGTCCGCGCCGCATGTTTGTGGTTCAATTCTAACGTTCGTGATGTGTGCTGTGTGGGTGTTGAGATGCAGGACCAGATGGTAAGTA
>CAYTME010000172.1:0-274 GCA_964438415.1 uncultured Pleurocapsa sp.
TGGGCAGCGTGTCGCCGAGCGGCAGCGAGATCATGTGCGTGGTGTCTTCAGCGATCTCCATGCGGATGATCTGCGCCATCTGCCCATCCGAGTTGTTCTCGATCACGTACACGCGATCGTGTTTGAAGATGAAGTCGCGCACGGCGCTGGCGAGCGGCAGCGCCTTGATGCGCAGGTAGTTGGTCTGGATGCCTTCGGCGGCCAGCCAGTCGCGCGCCTCTTCGACGGCCGGGTCGTTCGAGCCGTACGAGATGATGCCGATCTTCTTGGCCGG
>CAYTME010000172.1:324-8847 GCA_964438415.1 uncultured Pleurocapsa sp.
TGCGCGAGATGCGCGCCAGATTCTCGACCCAGTCCTCGCTGCGTTCGCTGTAGGTCGCCATGTCGTTGTGGCCGGTGCCGCGTGTGAAGTAGGCCGCGCGCAGATGATCGACGCCGGGAATCGTGCGGTAGCCGATCCCGTCACCGTCGTAGTCGCGGTAGCGGTACCATTCGCCGCCGTGGGCCTCCCAAAAAGCCTCAAACTGTTCTTTGTCCGTCAGAGTCTTCCCGCGCTGGAGCGGCTGGTCGGGGTAGGCAAACGGCTCGCTCATCCACAGGTTCATGCCGAGGTCGAGGTCGCTCATGACGAAGACGGGCGTTTGCAGCGTCTCGGCGATATCGAAGGCGCGCCAGCCAAACTCGAAGCATTCGGCGACGCTGGCGGGCAGCAGTGTCACTTGGCGCGTGTCGCCGTGACCCAAGAAGTGAATGAACAGCAGGTCGCCCTGGCTCGTGCGCGTGGGCAGGCCGGTGCTCGGCCCGACGCGCGTGATATCCCAGATGACGCACGGGATTTCGGCGAAATAGGCCAAGCCCGTGAACTCTGCCATCAGGCTGATGCCAGGACCGCTGGTCGAGGTCAGCGAGCGCGCCCCCGCCCAGCCAGCGCCGATGATCATGCCGATCGCGGCCAGCTCGTCCTCGGCCTGGATGACAGCGACCGTATCTTTGCCCGTCTTCGGATCCTTGCGGATATGCTTGTGATCGAGGATGGCATCGACCAGGCTGGTCGATGGGGTGATCGGATACCAAGCGACGACCGACACACCGCCGAAAAGCGAGCCGAGCGCGGCAGCTTCATTGCCAGTGATCAGAATCTTGCCGGCGGTCAGATCGAGCGGGGCGAAGCGATAGGGATCGCGCTTTTCCAGGTGTTCGGCTGCCCAATTGTAGGCATTCTGGACGACGCCGAAGTTCATGCTGGCCGGTTTCTGCTTACCGTTGAATGTGTCGAGCAGCGCCTTGTTGACGATATCGAGTGGGATGTCGAACAAATAGGCGCAGACGCCGACGTACACCATGTTGGCGATGCGGTCGCGGAATTCCGATGGGATATCCGACTGCGCGACGGTCTGCTTGACCGGGATTTCGTAGTAGATGATATCGCTGCGGCTCTGTCCCCACTTCCAATCGGCGGGGATGATGCATACGCCGCCCGGCGGCAGGTTCTGAATGTCCTCGGCGGCGGTGTCCTGGTTCATGACGACTGCGATCTCGGTCGTCGCGCGCCGTGCGATGTAACCGTCCTTGCTCGCGCGGATCGTGTACCAGGTCGGCAGACCCTTGATATTCGACGGGAACAGGTTCTTGCCGCTGACCGGGATGCCCATGCGGAACAGCGAGCGGATCAAGACCTCATTGGAGGTCTGGCTGCCAGATCCGTTCTTGGTGGCGACCATGAGGGCAAAATCGTTGACGACCGGTGCGCCCTGTTCACCGGATTGAGTTTGTACCTGAGGTTGAAGACTGACTGCGGTCATTGCGAGAAGCTCCTCATCATCCTAGCTTTTGAACTGCGACGCAGGCTGCGCCGAGCCTGAAATATGTGGGCTGTGGAAAAATGCTCTTTACCGATACAGGCTCCTTCGTGCACTTTTGCTCAGCGTTCGAGTTCAATCGGCTGCGCTGCGGCGGAGGCGAGCGCGGCATGAGGGTGTTGACGCAGGGTGGTGTGGTCGTTGAAGAGCTGCTGCGCGCGGTCGAAATCGCCGCTTTCGATCGCCAGCAAGATGCGCTCGTGATAATCCCACACGTTGGTGTGATATCCGTAATCCGCGTAGCGGCTGATCTCCACCGCCTCGTAGGCATCCCAATACGCTTCCAAGATGCCGATGACGAATGGGTTGGCGAGCCGGCGGAAGACGGTCAGGTGAAAGGCGCGGTGTTCTTCATATGGGATGTGAATGTGCCCGTTCGACGGGTTGAGCTTGTGCCGCGCTCGCTCGATCTGGGTGCGCATCTCGGCGAAATCATCGCACGTGAGCAGTGCACAGGCCTCATGCCAAAACGCCATCTCGACATGGTTGCGCAGCGTGCTGAACGCCTCGAAGTGTTCCGGATTGATCGCCAGGGCATAGAAGAGGCTAAGGCGCACAGCCGGCGTGAACGAATAATCCTTGAGCTTCATGCCCGTTTTTGAGCGCACCTCGACGATGCCGAGTGCGCGCGCGACTTCGAGCTGTTCGCGAACCTTGCTGATGCTCAGGCCGAGATGCTGCTCATCTTGCAGCAGGTTGATCGTCGGCAGACGGTCACCTGGCTTGAAGCCGTTTTGGGCGATGTAATTCAACAGGTCAGATTCAAGATTGAGGCGGGACATTGACACTATCTGAGAATTCATCTGATGAATCAGAGCAATCTGATGAATAACAGCATAGCACGAGAGGCTGCGTTTGTCCACAGCCTCTCGCGGGCCAGAGTGTATCTCTGTGAGAAATGTACAAATCGCGGCGAGCGCGAGGTTCAGCCGAAGAACCAGCGCATGACGAACAGGCCGTAGACGAAGAAATAGACCGCGCCGATGATGCCCGTGAGGATGCTGAGCGGAAGCACCGGGTTGCGACGCGCTTTGGTGCGCACCGTGCCCGCAGTCAGAAACGGAAACAACATCATGGCGACATTGGCGATCAGAATGGCGAACGAGTCCTGGGTGACGAAGCTTCGACCGTTCGGTGCCGAGATGGTCAGTTTGCCGACGACCACCGCTAGCAAGACGAGCGCCGTGAGCACCGTCGGAATCATGTTCTTGTCCGGCATCAGCAGCAGCGACGCGAAGGCCAAGAAGAAGATCAGATACAAAAAGATCGAGTAGGGCAGGCCGGTCGCGGGGCTGAGCAAGTTCAAGATCTCTTGGACGTTGACATTCATGAGGCCAAATCTCTCCTGGAACAAGGCGATCACGCTTGGACTCGATCGTATCACAACTTGGCAGTGCACAAGATTGAGCGACAATAGGATCGTCAGGTGTGTGGCACTTAGGGTTTGAGAGACGGTGAAGGGTCGATCTGTCGTCCACCACGTGCATGATTGGCTAGCACGCCGCTGGGCGCGCCTGCCGGTCATGACCCGCGCCCTGCCCGCTTACGTTCGCGAGGCATACACCGGTTTCATGCGCTACGGCACGCGCCAATCGGCGGCGCTCGCCTATTACGCGGTCTTTTCGATCTTTCCGCTCAGTTTGCTGCTGGCGGTCGGTATCAGCCGGTTAGTCGGTCCTGTGTTTGCACAGCAGCAGATCCAGCTTGGCCTCAACACGTTTTTGCCGCCTGCAGCAGAGTCGGTGGTCGGCGTGATCGAGGTCAATATCGCAGAAGCGCTCGAACAAAGCCGCTCCTTTGGGCTGGTGGCGATCGTGGGTCTGGGCTGGTCAGCGCTGGGTCTCTTCGCCAATATCACAACCGCGCTGGATCACATCTTTCACGTGCCCCAAAGCCGCAGCTTGTGGCATCAGCGCCTGATCGCCATCCTGATGAGTGTCATCCTGCTGGTACTGGTGGCTGCCTCATTCTTGACATCCGGCGTTCTGCGGCTGCTGACAGCCCTGCTTCTGGAGCGCCCCGCCGTCTGGCTGACGATCGGCACCATCTTCTTACCCTTTGGCCTGAACATGGCGATCTTCGCTCTGCTCTTCCGTTATGTGCCCGCACGAACTGTCTGCTGGGATGCAGTGTGGCCCGCTGCAATTGTGGGGGCAGCGGGGTGGGAGCTGGCGAAGACGGGCTTTAGTTGGTACTTGCGCACGGTCGCCAATTTCCAATTTGTATACGGCGGCATCACAACCGCGATCGTGCTGCTCTTCTGGGCCTATATCATCGCCGCCATCTTCCTCTTCAGCGCCGAGCTGTGCGCGCGTTTGAATGCATGGCTGGAGGCGTTCGCTGCTGCGGAGCCATCGGCCGATGAGCGCACACCTGATGTGTGAAACGCAGCCTCAATTGATCGGGTTTGGCTGGTCGCAGTCTTCATCCCACGCGATGCGGTAGACACTCATATTGAAGGTCGTGCTGACTTCCGCCTCGGTGCCGCGTGCGCGGTAAATGGGGCACAGTCGTGGATCAAGCGGGTTTGCGCCTGGGAGCTGATCGGCAAAGCCCATCATATACCGCGCATCACGCTCGCGCAGCATCTGCCATGTCGCTTCGGCGTTGCGTTCGATCGGGATGATCGGCAGCAGTTCGGGATTGACCAGACCGGCCAGATCGAGGATCGGACGTGAGGCGAAGTAGCCGACCGCGCCGATGTCGTGGATCGCAAGCAGATGTTCAGGGGGCAGCGTCTCGGCGATCCAGTGCGCGGTGCGCACCATCTCCGTGTCGATGATCGACACGTCTTCGACATAGGCGGCTCTACCGATGAGCAGCGCGAAAAGCGCGAATACAGCCGCTGCCGCCAACACCAGGACGCGTGCGAAAACACGTGAGATCAGGGAGCGCCGCGCGCGCTGCACGAGGAGGACGGTGCCGGCGACCCCGCAGACGATGAAGGCGGGCAGCGCCGGGATGACATAGCGCCCATGTTGAAAATAGGCTGGCAGGTAGGCCGCGTAGAGCAGGATCAATCCGATGCTCCAGGCCAGCGGGACGAGACTGAAAAGCGCCCGACGATCGCGCCGCGGGCGATGCAGACTGCCGGCGGCGAAAAAGACTGCGCCCGGCACGAGCAGCACTTGGCCGCCCGCGCTCAACGGAACCAGTAGACTGACCACGCGCTGAAGGTACGGTGCCTCGAACAGCGCTTCGAGGTCGGCGCGCTTGGAGGCCGCTGTATTCGGCAGCAGACCACCGGTCGTCTGTAGGTTGAAGGTCAGGTACGGCGTGAGCACGATCGCGAAGACGAAAGCAGCGCTCGTTCCCCAAACAAGCATGTCTGAACAGCGCATGTGAGGTCTGATGATCATCAGCGCCAGTCCGATCAGGCCCACCAGCAGCAGTCCTTCAGGACGCGCCAGGACGGTCAGCGCAGCAGCGAAGCCAAAGAGTGCGCCGCGCGCGGCGAATGCGCGGCCGGTGCGCGTGCGTGTTTCGTCCAATTCTCGCCAGCCCAGCCAGATCAACACCAGAGTGAACGAGCTGAAAATCATCGTTTCCATGCCAGAGGCCGCCGCCCACAGCAGATGCCACGCGCTGACCAGCGCCAAACCTGTGTACAAGCCGATGCTGCGATTGTGCGGTATGAGGCGTTCGCCCATGCGTGCGCCCACCCAGCCAGCGGCGATCAGGCAGAGAATGCCCCATCCATGGGTCCAGACAGTATGGGATACGCCCAGCCGATAGCCCGCTGCCAGCAGGACGGTGTAGAGCGGTGACGTGGATGCCGTGCTCGGTATGCCCGGTGTGAACGCCCACTCACCGAGCTGAGCGAGATTTCGTCCGTAGGTCTGGTGGATCCAACTGTCATCGAGCGGGAAACCGCCGCCCGCCGAGACGATGTACAGCAGTGTCAGACCAACCGCGCAGACAGCGATCCACATATCCGATCTACGAATGCTGACGGTCAATCGCATACAACCTCGCGTGCGGATAGTCGAGCGGTAGGGCAGTCAGAAATGCGGGCAGATCGTTGAGAAGCGGCATCAACGGTTCGGGGATGGCGGCGGCACGTCCGCCGTCATCGAGCAGTTGAAACTCGATCACGACATAATCGATCCCGTACTGCTCAGCGAGACCAAGGATCGCTTCAGGCGCTTCATTTGGGAGCACGATGCCGCTCAGCCGTGTGTGATAGTAAAGCCCTGCCGGGTCGTTGATCATGACCCGTGAGTCGGCTGCCAACCGCTGCTGCAGCTCGGCGTAGAGCGCATGTTGATCCCCACGCACGCCCTGTACGCGCAGGATGCCGAAGATCGTCAGCGCCAATGCAAGCACCATGCTGCCGGCGGTCAGTACAACCTGCGCACTGCGCGGGTTCCAGCGTCTGCGCTTGGCGGCCCAGTCGATAGCATGATGCAGCCCGACGACGGCCAGCGCCCCCCACCAGGGGACGAGCGCCGCCGCCGAATGGAACAAGCCGCCGCGGTAGCCGGGAAACGGGAAGACAAAGGTCATTGCCACATGCAGACCTAGCGCATAGAGCATGAAAGGGCGCAGCAGCCGGACGCGCCGCCGCTGCCAGAGGCCGAGCAGCATGAACGGCGTGAGGACGACCCAGCCCTCGACCACGATGAAGGTGGTGAGGTTGCTCGTCAGCGCCAGCCAGCGCGACGTGAAAAAAACGTCAAGTCCGTCTGCAAACAGGGTTTGCGGGCTGGCCTCAGGCGGCGCACTGAAAAGTTCGTCGTATGTGCGGAACCAGATCGCCTGCGCGCCGCCGACCGGCAGAGGACTGCCGATCTTGATCCAATTGCGCATGAACCAGGGCGCCATGACGATCAGATAAGCCGCACTCAACAGCGCGACAGTGCCTAGTCGTTGGGTAATTGTGATGCGATCCCAAACCCAGAGGGCCATGACCAGACCGACGCCGAGCAGCAGCAGCCCATCCGCTCGCGTCAGGTGCCCGACGGCTGCGGCAGCACCTCCGACCAGCCACCACATGGCGCGGCGGCTTTCGAGCGCCAGCCCTAGGGTGAGCAGGCAGAGTGAGCCAGCAAAGGCGTACGGCGTGAATGTATCGATCGCGCCCCAGAAACCGGCAAAGAAACCGCTGGCGATGCTGAGAAAGCCGGCTTGCCAACCGTATACAGGTCTGCCGCCCAAACGCTGCCCCAGCCAGAAGCCAACGCAGATGACGACAGTCAGCATCGGCACGAACAGAAGCCGTGCAGCATTTGTGTCACCCGGCGCATTCAGCAGCGCCATGCCGCCAGCGGCGGTCAGCGAGGTGAATGGCATCCAATAAAGATGCGATGGCTGTGGCAGCGCTCCAGTCGCGGCGATGTAGTTCCAGAGGTAGGGATCGGTCAATCCCTGCCCGCTGGCGAACCGTGCCGCCGCGTTGAAGTGATAGTAGGCATCGGTGAAGTTCGGCGGTGGCGCGGCGTAAATCAACAGGACGGATGCCGCCAGCGCCAGCGCGATGAAGCGAGTCGGGATCGGCACAGCCCTCATGCCTCACTTCCTCGTACGGTGGGTAGGCGCAGGCGGTGATACAGGGCGATACAGAAGCCGATCAGAATGGCGGTGCGCGTCGTCACCAAGACGATGAAGAGCGGCCGCAGTGAACCCCCAATTTCGCCGCCGGTTTCGGCGGTGCGTATGAACAAGAACGGATATTCCGCAAACGCCGCTGCGCTGAGCATGACGAGCGCCAGCACGGTATTTCGATTCGGAAGCGCCAGCAGGAGCAGCGGGATGATCTGCGCCAGCCACTGGGTGCTCCAGCCTTGTGCTTGCAGGAAGAAAATCAACAGCGTGATCGCGATGAAGGCGGTCAGGCCGCGTTCGTCGTAACGGCGTGTGCGGGCATACACCCACAGACCGATCAACCCGGCGGCAGCTAGGCGCAGCCAGCCAGGGATGACCGCCGGATTGCCCAAGACTTCGTTCGCTTTGGTCGGGTCGAGGCGGTCGCTCACGGGGCCGAAGTTCCCGGTACGGTAGTTGCCGTCGATCAGCGCCCAGACCGTCTGATAAGAGGCCTTGCCGAACTGTGCGGTTAGTGACGGTATCGTCATGGCAGCGTTCTGCGCCAGCAGCAGCCCATAAACGATCGCGAAGGTGCCGGCGATGACGGCGGTGTAACGTAGCGCGCGCCGCGGCGGTCGAAAGCGCCAGACCGCGCCGAGAACCAGCGCGGGCGTGAACTTGACCAATGCGCCGAACGCCGCCGCCCCGGCTGACCGTACATCGCGTTCGTCGATCAGCCAGCGCAGGCTGAGGAGCAGGCAGAAAGCGACCAGCGGCTCGAAATTCCACCAGATGAAGATGCTCGGAGCCAGCATGAGCGCATAGACCCAGGCCAAGGCCATGCCGGTCTGCGCACCGTGCAGCCGCTGGCCGATGACGCGCATCTGCCACAAGCTGCCGACATCGCAGGCCAGCATGAGCAGGCCGAGCAGGGCGGCGAATGCGCTGTAGTTCGGCTGCGCGCCGAGCAGCGTGTAAAGTGCCGTGATGAGAAGCGATGGGATCGGCGGAAATTCGCTCCACCAATCGCGGAAGGGCAGCAGACCCTGGGCAGAAAGCGCACCGAGCTGGAAGTACGTGCCGAAATCGCCGCTCGCGCTGACTCCGCGCTCGATGCCGTTGAGGACGAGCGGTTCGTAGATGATCAACATCATCGCTCGGAAGGACACGAACAGGATGACGAGCAGGCGGAAATCGGCCAGGAGGCCGCCGCGCGTGAGCGGTGCGAGGTCAGATGCTGTGCGTCATGGCTGCTCCCGCCGAAAGATGACCGCTTGATCATCCTCGAAATCGATGCGCCAGTCTTCGTCGGCGCGCAGTGCCGCCGCGAGGCCACTGGCCGGTTCGATCATGACCGTGTCGATGCCGTACTGCGCGAAGATCTCGCGCCAGCCATCGCCCATGGCCGTGCGCAGGAAGACGGTCATCATCGCGTCCCCATACAGATCGGTGCGTCCATC
>CAYTME010000173.1:0-790 GCA_964438415.1 uncultured Pleurocapsa sp.
AACGGACTCAACTACAGCCGCTTCATGTACGGCCTGAAGAAGGCGGGCGTCGAACTCGATCGCAAGATGCTGGCCGATGTCGCTGTGCGCGATGCCGATACCTTCCGCAAGCTGGCCGCGCTGAGCGCGCAGCACCAGTAACAGCCGCGCGCGGTCGGCCTCCCGCTGGCGCGCTCGGTCGGCGACATGATCACCAGCTCGCAAAACGATCGGGTCAAGCTGGCGCATGCCATGCTCAAGCAAGACAAAGCGCGCCGGCGCGAGCGTAAAATCGAGGATGCCCTCGAGCGCGGGCGTGCGCCCGATTTCATCCTCTACGATGCCGCCGCCATCGACGAGGCGCGGCTGGCAGCCTGGCGATCCCGCGTTCGCCCCGATCGCCTCTTGAGCGTCACCTCAGCCCTGATCGAACACCTGAGCACGACCGAGCAGCCGCAGGGTGTGGTCGCGGTCTTCCCACTGCCGCTGCCGGATCTGCCGCGCAGCCCACGCCGCGTGCTCATCCTCGACAGCATTCGCGATCCCGGCAACTTGGGGACGATCTTGCGCACGGCGGCAGCGGCGGGCGTGCAGGTCATCGTCCTCGCGCCCGGCTGTGTCGACCCCTACAATCCGAAAGTGCTGCGCGCTGGCATGGGCGCGCACTTTCGCATCCCGATCGTCGAAGCCCCCTGGCACGAGATCGGGATCTACTGTGAAGGGCTGTCGATCTATCTGGCGGACAGCAGCGGCGAAGCGGATTACACAGCGGTCGATTGGACGGCCTGGGCGCTGATCATCGGCAGCGAAG
>CAYTME010000173.1:853-1736 GCA_964438415.1 uncultured Pleurocapsa sp.
CGCGACCGAGTCGATCAACGCAGCGGCGGCAGCCGCGGTGCTGCTGTTCGAAGCGGCGCGCCGCAAAGGCCAGCCCCCAAACGGCTAATGTCTTTATAAGTCCAAATTTCACAGCCCTTCACGCAGCGATCATCTCCCGCTCACATTCAGGCCATACCTTTAACACGCGTACTGGGGTTTACCGTAACCCTGTTTGTCATACTGCTTGGAGGACTGAAGCAATGCGTAAACTGATGTTGATCGTGATGCTGGCGATCGTCGCGCTGATGACGACGGCTCCCGCCTTCGCTCAGGGGCGGACGATCGTCGATATCGCTGTCGGCGACCGCCGTTTCAGCACGTTGGTGGCGGCTGTCAGCGCCGCTGGCCTGGTCGATACCCTGTCCGGCCCTGGGCCGTTCACCGTCTTCGCGCCGACCAACGCCGCTTTCGCTGCCGTCGGTGAGGAAACGCTCGAAGCCCTGCTGGCCGATCCCAGCGGTCTGCTGACCGACATCCTGCTCTACCATGTGGTGGCGGGTGAAGTCCCGGCCTCGACTGTCGTCACGCTGTCGCAGGCGAACACGGTGCTGGGCGCTCCGGTCAAGATCGATATCGTCGATGGCGGCGTCGTGCTCGACCGAGAAGTCAATGTCATCATCACCGATATCCGCGCCTCGAACGGCATCATCCACGTCATCGACGCTGTGCTCCTGCCGCCGTCCAGCCTGGGTAACAACCTCGTGCTGATCACGGGCGATGCCAACGTCGAGGCGACCTCGCTCGGCCCGGCGACGCGCAACACCGTGCGCCCGTGCCAGACGTTCTTCGTGACCGACTACGCCAACGGCGCTTACCGCCTGCGCGATCTGCCCGGCTGGGTCGATGTGCGCGTGACCGAGGA
>CAYTME010000173.1:1758-2036 GCA_964438415.1 uncultured Pleurocapsa sp.
GGCACGCCGGTGCTGCCGCAGTGCGTCGGCCGCTAGCCGATACGACGACAACCGCATCTGCGCCCACAAATACGGCATCCCAGCGGGGTGCCGTATTCATTTGCGGTTCAAGGTACGACCTTCGTGTGCAGCATCCGCGTCAGTACGCCTTGGCGAACAGCGCGATCTCCGATGTCCTGCGCCCGCTCAGAAGGCACACGCCCTCACCGCCGGGCTGGTCGAGCGGGTAGCAGCGGTGGGTCGCCTGCGTCTCCGCCTTGACGCGCTTCTCGTTCTCG
>CAYTME010000173.1:2046-3209 GCA_964438415.1 uncultured Pleurocapsa sp.
CATCCGCCCACCAGCCGCGCGCAAAACCGCCCGCCTCAACCACCTGCTTCAGCTCGTCGTAGCTGCGCACATCGTGCGTGTTGGCGTCGCGGAAAGCTTCGGCCTGGGCGCGCAGATTGGCCTGGATCTCATCCAGCAGCGCGTTCACGCTGGCGGCCAGCCCCGCCTGCGGCAGCGTGCGCTTGCCCTCTTTGCCGGGCATATCGCGCCGCGCGGCGACGACCACGCCGTTGGCTACGTCTTTCGGCCCAACCTCCAGACGCACGGGCACGCCGCGCATCTCCCAGTCGTTGAATTTGAAGCCCGGCGACAAGTCCTCGCGGTCATCGACGCGCAGGCGGATGCCGGCGTCGATCAACTGGCGCTTGATCGGCTCGATCGCCTCCATGACCTGCCCGCGTTCGGTGTCGCTGCGGAAGATCGGCACGATCACGACTTGATACGGTGCCAGGCGCGGCGGTAAGCGCAGCCCCTTCTCGTCACCATGCGCCATGATGACAGCGCCGACCATGCGCCAGCTCAGCCCCCAAGAGGTCGTCCAGCAGTACTGAAGCTGATTATTGCGGTCGAGGTACTGGATGTTGAACGCTTTGGCGAAGTTCTGCCCCAGGTTGTGGCTGGTGCAGCTCTGCAGCGCGCGCTTGTCGCCCATCATCGACTCGATCGTGTAGGTGCGCAGCGCCCCGGCGAAGCGTTCGCTGGCGCTCTTCAAGCCTTTGATGCCGGGGATGGCGGCCACGTTCGAGACGACATCGTAGTAGACATCGAGCATCTGCAGGGTTTCGGCCTCGGCCTCCTCCTCGGTCGCATGCGCGGTGTGGCCCTCCTGCCACAGGAATTCCGCTGTGCGCAGAAACGGGCGCGTGCGCAGCTCCCAGCGCACGACGTTGGCCCACTGGTTCATCAGCACCGGCAAATCGCGGTAGGACTGAATCCAATTCGCGTAGGCCTCGCCGATGATCGTCTCCGAGGTCGGGCGCACGACCAGCGGCTCGGCCAGCTCCTCACCGCCGCCGTGGGTGACGACCGCCAGTTCCGGGCTGAAACCTTCGACGTGCTGGGCTTCGCGCTGGAGGTAGCTCATCGGGATGAAGAGCGGGAAATAGGCGTTCTGGTGCCCGGTCGCCTTGAAGCGCAGATCGAGCGCATTCTTGATGCCTTCC
>CAYTME010000173.1:3243-8800 GCA_964438415.1 uncultured Pleurocapsa sp.
CGCAGCCGCGTACCGGCGATTGGGCAGCCAGATCGGCGCGGTAGACGATATCGTTGTACCAGGCGGAGAAATCCTCGGCGGGCGACGGCAGCGGCTGATTCGACATGCATCCCTCACAATCACGATGCGCAGGTGAAAACGCGCCCGATTATAGCGGAGGATGCGCGCCGCGTGAGGGTCAGGGTGCAGGGGGCGCTCACGCGCGCAGCAGGCGTCCGCGCGGATCGTAATTACAGATGATGACCTCGGCGATCTTGCCGCGTGCCCCGGCATTGGAGTTGATGGCGCGCGCGGCATAGACCAGCTCGACGCGGAAACCGGCGTAGAGCTGGTGCACGAGCGGCGCGCTCGAATTGGAGAGCATCGCGCGCACGCCGCGCCGCGTCAGCTCGGCGAACACATCGCGCAGATCGGCTTGGTCGCGCTCATCGAAGCCGTACTTGTGATACGCGGTGAAACTCGAGGTCGCGGAGATGGGCTGATACGGCGGGTCGAAGTAGACGAAATCGCCTGGACGGGCGGTCGCCAGCACGTCCGAAAAATGCCGCACCGCGATCTGCGCGCGCTGCAGCACCTGTGCCGCTGCCCGCAGGTTGAGTTCGTCGCAGATGGTCGGGTTCTTATAGCGCCCGAACGGCACGTTGAACTGGCCCGACCGATTCTCGCGGTAGAGGCCGTTGTAGCAGGTCTTGTTCAGGTAGAGGACGCGGGCGGCGCGCTCGGCCAGGTTCAGCGTCTCCGGCAGCAGCGCGCGGACGTGGTAGTAGTAGGCTTGGCTGTGCGCACGCTCATGGTCGCGCAGCAGCGCGATCACGTCGTCCACCTGGTCGCGCAGCGCGCTGTAGACCTCGATCAGCGCCGGGTTGATGTCGGAGAGGTAAGAATCAGACACTAATGAGCGACTAGCTAGCGCAAAAAACAGGGCCGCTCCACCAACGAACGGTTCATGATATAGATTAAACTCATCTGGCATTCGGGTTATAAGTTCAGGTAGTAGTTTTCCCTTACCACCTGCCCACTTCAGTACAGGGCGTACCTCAAATGCCTTGTGTGTTTCGTCGAGTTTCATCACTTACAATCCGAAGTAAAGCCTGAGCCATTCCGCCGCATCCTCATACTCTACGACAACCCCCGTTGAAATTAAATAGCCGCGCATGTTATCTGAGAATCCGACGCCCGCTATAACAACAATTCCTCTTATTGGCCATGTTTTTATGTCCTCAATCGTTGCTGGTATCTTTTCTTCAGCAGTCCCTGCACTTCCCTGAAATTTGCATTCCACACCTAATCGAGTTCTTGTGGTTGGATGTGTCAAAACCACGTCGATTGATCGTCTCGAACCCCAAATACGACGTCCCACTCTCACCTCTGTTCGGACCTCGAGACCCAATGATTGGCCTAGCGATACAACAGCCTGTTTAAGCTGATCACCGTTAGTGACGGCTGTGGCTTTTCCAGCCATGATATCTCCTGCTCAATGCTGAAGGCTTCTCAAATACATACAACACGGTGTTTTTATTCCACCTCGCCGATCCACTGCATGGGGGCGCCGGTGCCGCCGCGCCGCAGCATCGTGATCTCGGCCATGATGCTGATGGCGATCTCTTTGGGCGTCTCGGCGTTCAGCTCCAGCCCGATCGGCGCGCGCACACGGGCGAGCGCCGCCTCCTCGATGCCGCGCTCCTCGCGCAGCGCCTTGACCGTCAGCGCCCAGCGGCGGCGGCTGCCGATCAGGCCAATGTAGGCCGCGGGAGTCGCCAGCAGCGCTGGGATGAGGTCGATATCGAGCGGCAGCCCGCGCGTGACCGCGGCGATGTACGTCTGCGGCGTGATCGCCGCCCGCTGCGCCAGCTCATTCGGCGGGCAGACGAGGTAGCCATCCAGCCCGGGCGCGTACTCGGCATTGCAGAACTCGGCGCGATCGTCGCTCAGCAGCACGCGGTAGCCCAGCCACTTGCCCAGATCGGCCAGCGCCTTGCCGACATGCCCGCCGCCGATCACCAGCAGTGTCGGCGCGACGCCGACCGGCTCGACGAACACCTGCACCGTGCCGCCGCAGATGCCGGGATCACCCGCCTGCAGATCGTTGAGCGCGTACGTGGGCATACGGGTTTGGCCGTCCGCCAGCGCCGCCAGCGCCTCTTGGATGACGAGCGCCTCCATCTTGCCGCCGCCGACCGTGCCGACGAATGAGCCATCGGCGCGCACGAGCATCTTGCTGCCCTCGTGGCGCGGCACGCTGCCTTTGACGCTGACGACGGTCGCCAGCGCGACCGCCGTGCCGCTGTCTTGGGCGGCGATCAAAGCTTCGTAGACTGCACGTGTGTCGTCCATCATCCGCGTCCCGATCACGATGATCTTTCTCGGTGATCAGGGATTTTAGCGCATCGCGATCGGAAACGCAGGCAGAAGCCGGCGGAAGAGGCTGAGGGTAAGCGCGGCTTTCACGCTATACTGGTACATCAAGATCGCAGCTTCAGGCGACATTCTCAGGAGGCTGCGCCGATGTCATCGTCACTGCTGCGCCATCAGGCGGGACGCCTGCGCGCCATCGCCGAGCGGTTGGGGCTGGAGCCAGTCGCCGCGATCGCTCAGCAGACCGGCGTGCAGGCCGTCTGCCGCGTGACCGTGCGCCCGATCGACCGGTCGATCAGCAGCGCGGTCACTACAGTCTGCCAGACTCGTATCGACGGCGCGCGGCTCACGACTCAGTTCGAGAGCGCGCTGGGGCGCAAGCCGCTCAGCTACCCGTTCTCGACGCTGCGCATGGAGCGGCTGACGCGGGCGCTGGCGGCGGCGGATTTCGACCGACTGCGCGATCCAGCCGATCTGCCGGTCTACGATACGGCCGATCTCTGGCTGGTCGAGCGGGCGGCGGGGGCATTTGCCCACAGCGTGATCCTCGCGCCAGAGACGGCAGCGGGTCCGTATGCCGTACTGGTCAACATCATACGCGCGCATCTGCCGGAGGCGCTGCGCAAGTTGGAGGCTGGCGGGTGACCGCCGTCGCGTATCACGCTACACTTTCCGTGCTCATGATCGGCTGATGTCCTGGAGAATCCCTTGATCGATCCGAATGCCGTCCTTTCTTTGCCTGCTGCGGCTGTTCCCCACCGTGAGACCAAGCGCGCCGCCGTGATCGACATGGGCAGCAACAGCTTTCGCCTGGTCGTGATCGAGTACGTGCCCGGCGTCAGCTTCAAGGAGATCGACGAGGTGCGCGAGACCGTGCGCCTGAGCGAGGGCATGGCCGAGGTGCCGGTGCTGCGCCCGGCGGCGATCGAGCGCGGCCTGCGCGCCGCTCACATCTACGCCTCGTTCTGCCGCGCGTCCGGCATCGACGAGATCATCTGCGTCGGCACGAGCGCGCTCCGCGACGCCGAAAATCGTCAGTCGTTCCTGCGCCGCGTGCAGGATGAAACGGGCTTGTCCGTGCGCGTGCTCAGCGGCGAAGAGGAAGCCTATTATGCCTATTTGGCGGCGGTCAACAGCACCGCGTTCATGGATGGCTTTGTGCTCAACTTGGGCGGCGGCTCGCTCGAGATCGTGCGCGTCGAGAAGCGCCGTCTCGTCGAGTCGATCAGCCTGCCGCTGGGCGCTGTGCGCGTGACCGAAGCCTTTCTGAGCGGCGACCCGCCGACCGCCAAACAGATCGCGCGGCTGGCGGCGCATGTCCAATCGGAACTGCGCGCGTTCCCGTGGTTTCGCGCCGAGCCAGGCATGAAGATCGTGGCGCAGGGCGGCACGCTGCGCTTGATCGCGCGGCTGGCGCAGAAGCGCATCGAGTATCCGCTCGACATCCTGCACGGCTTCGAGCTGGGGGATGCCCAAATCGAGGCGGTGCGCCGCGATCTGGCGCGCCTGAACGTCGCCGCGCGCGCCCGACTGCCGGGCATGAAACCCGACCGCGCCGATATTTCGCTGGGGGGACTGATCGTCATCCACGAGGCGCTGCATGTCGCCGGGGCCGAGTCGATGACGGTGTGCAGTCAAGGGCTGCGCGAGGGGCTGTTCTACGAACGGTTCGCCGCCGCCGACTCCACGACCGGACCGCTCTTCGCCGATGTCCGCACAGCATCCGTCCACAATCTGGCGCACAACTACCGCTTTCAAGAGGCACACGCCCACCATATCGCCCGGCTGACGCTGGCGATGTTCGATCAACTGCCCGACACGCTCAACCTGTGCGGATCGGTGGAGCGCGAGCTGCTCTGGGCGGCGTCGATGCTGCACGACATCGGCATGGCCATCGACTATCACGATCATCACAAGCATGGCAGCTATCTGATCCTGAACGACGGGCTGCCGGGCTACACGCACCGTGAGCTGGCATTGATCGCTCTGATGGTGCGCTACCATCGCAAGGGCACGCCGGCGGCGGATGAGCTGGCTGCGCTGCTGGGACCGGGCGATGAGGCGCGGCTGCTCCAGCTCTGCGCCCTGCTGCGGCTGGCCGAACAGCTCGACCGCGCGCGCGATGGCGCGGTGCGCCGCCTCGATCTGGTGGTGACGGGCAAGACCGCCGTGCTCAAGCTGGCGCTGCGCGGCGAGGAAGAGGTGCTCTTGTGGGCGGCGCAGAATCACCGCGATATTTTCGAGCGCGCCTTCGGTCTGCCGCTGGAGATCGTCGCTGTGCCCGCCGACGTGGATGAGGTGCCATGAACGACTATCGTGAGGTCGAGATCAAGCTTTACACGCCCGATCTGGAGGCGATGCGCGCACGTCTGGAGCGCACAGGTGCGGAGCTGATCGCGCCGCGCATCTTGGAGCGCAACATCCGCTACGACAGCGCCGATGGCTCGCTGGTCAGCCGCGGCCTTATCTTACGCCTGCGCCAGGATACCCGCGCGCGCCTGACCTACAAGGCCGGCGGCGAGCAGATGGACAATGGGTTGTACGCGCGCTTCGAGGCTGAAGTCGAGGTGAGCGATTTCGACACGATGGATGTCATCCTGACTCGGCTCGGCTTCAGGTGGTCGATGGTGTACGAGAAGTACCGCACGACCTACCGGCTGGCTGGGGCCGAAATCGTGCTCGACGAGCTGCCGTATGGCAACTTCGTCGAGATCGAAGGGGATGAGTCGAGCATCCTGCGGGCGGTCGACCTGCTCGGCCTGCACGACGCGACGCGCTTCAATCTGGGCTATGCAGCGCTGTTCGACAATGTGCGCCGCAACCTCGGCTTGACGTTCCGCGACCTGACGTTCACGAATTTTTCCGGATTAATTGTGCCGGAACAAGCATTTCACCCACCAAAGCTGTGATATCGTAGTGAAAGAGATGTCCAAGCATTCAAGCCCCGCATTCCGCCCCAGCGTGGGCGTCGGGACGGTGAGAGGAGATCGCGAATGGTGGCGGAAGGGCCAGTCGGCATGAATCTGAAAGATTTCATGCGCTTGTACTATGAGGAAGGTGCGTTCGAGCTAGTCGACGGAAAGAGGGTTCCCGTGCCGACGAAAATGTTCGGGCAAATCAATATTGCCAATGAATTGATGCTGCTGCTCAACAGTTTCGCCCGTTTGAAGGGAGTCGGACGTGCCTATGTCGATGCGCCGTT